>CAYZTR010000031.1:0-26196 GCA_964481575.1 uncultured Eubacteriales bacterium | reverse complement strand
ACGGTACGCACGGTGGTGTGAGAGGTCGGGGCTACTCAGCCCCTCCTACTCGATTCCGGTTTTGTGTTGTGCGGTTTCACCGGCGGCCGGAATCCTGCTGGGTACAGGCTACTGGACAGGGTTCCCTTGCACTGGCTTTCGGTTCCTATGGATCTTTCGATTCCTCTGGTTTATTTACTGGATTCGGATTTTTCAGCCTTTTCAGTCTTTTCGATCTTTTCGGGTTTTTCAGCCTTTTCGGGTTTCTTTTTAGATTTCTTGGGGCGGGTGACGGTATAGGATTCGGGACAGTCGCCAAAGGAGACCCCCAGGGCTTTTCCGGCCAGGATGCTCTGGGCGTCCCGCGGCACAGTCTTGAGCTTTCCGGCCACCTCCGACAGAGGCACCGGCACAATCCTGCCGTTTTGCAGGGCTACCATATTCCCGTATTGCTTTTCCAGAATCAGCTGGCCTGCTGCGGTGCCCAGCTGGGTTGCCAGCACCCGGTCATAGGGGCAGGGGTCGCCGCCACGCTGGATATGCCCCGGGATAGCCACCCGGATCTCATGCTGGGTGGTTTTGGCAAGCTCGTCTGCAATTTTGTAGGCCACCGAGGGATAGGGCATCTGGGCCCGGACTGCCTTGAACTCCTTACCGGACATGGCGGCTTCCTCAATGGACAGGGCCCCTTCCGCCACAGCGATGACGGCATGACTCCGACCGTTGCCTTCAGAAAAACAGGCTTCCACGTCCCGGGCCACCACCTGGGGCGAATAGGGGATTTCAGGCAGCAGTATCATATCTGCACCGCTGGCCAAGCCGGCTTCCAGCGTGAGCCAGCCAGCTTTATGGCCCATGATCTCCACCAGGAAAATCCGGCTGTGAGAGGAGGCCGTGGTGGAAATGCGGTTGAGGGCATCGGTGGCCACCTCCAGGGCGCTGTGAAAACCGAAGGTCATATCGGTTCCCCACAGGTCGTTATCAATGGTTTTGGGCAGGGTTACCACGTTCAAGCCCTCCTCCCGGAGAAGGTTGGCTGTTTTATGCGTGCCGTTGCCCCCCAGAATTACCAGACAATCCAGCTTCATGGCTTTATAATGATTCTTCATGCTGGCGACCTTGTCCACCCCCAGCTCGTCCACGTTCCGGATGGTTTTAAAAGGCTGCCGGGAAGTGCCCAAAATGGTACCGCCGGTTCCCAGAATGTCGGCAAAGTCTGACTGCTGCATCTTTTTATAGTCGCCGTAGATCAGCCCGGTATATCCGTCCTCAATTCCGTAGACGGTGACCTGCTTTCCCAGAGCGTGATACAGGGTATTTACTACCCCGCTGATGGCGGCGTTCAGACCCTGACAGTCCCCGCCGCTGGTCAAAATTCCAACTCGAAGCATGCGCGTTACCTCCTATGAATCACAGGCCGCCAAAAAGGCGGCAGTAATTTCCAGATTCATTTGTCTTATTATAGTATTTCCCCAATGCCTTTGTCAATGTAAGTTTTTGAAAAAGCGTCAGAAAAGATTTGCATTTATAGATAGGTACGGGTATAATATTTGTAACAAGGATCCGCACATACATAAGGAGGGACTTGCAATATGCCCAAAAGACGTATTGGTGGGAAGGTTTGCGCTGTGGTGGAGCTTTGCCCCAACCTGGTGATTATGAAAATCGCCCAGTGCCAGGCCGGCAAAATGGTGATTCTGGATCGGCTGGAGTGTTTCTTTGACCTGGAGCGGGAGATTGACGCCACCGGGCAGCTGAGTCATGCCAGCGTACAGGAGCTGGCTTCCATCCTCACCGGTTATCAGCGGGTCATGGCGGATTACGGGGTGGAGAAAAGCCGCATCTTTGCCACCGAACTCCTGAAGGGGGCCGCCAATTACCCCTATGTCATCGGGCAGCTGGAGACCCGCTGCGGTTTGCAGCTGGAGGTCATGCCGGATGAAACCGAGAAAACCATCCTGTACTGGCAGATGCAGAAGGCATTGGCTGACCGGGATCTGGATCAGGGGGATAAATACCTGTACGCCGTACCCGGTACCAGTTCCATGGGGCTGGCCATTCAAATGGCCAAACGCCAGCGTACCCGCCAGAATGTTCCCATCACCCAATTTGAAGTGATGCAGACCCGCGCCGAGCTGGAGGATGATACTGAGGATATCTGGCAGGTCATGGACGAATACCTGGAGATTTGTCTGGCGGGGCTTTCCTCCTACGGGTTCAAAAAGTCGGTGAAGGCGCTGGCCTTTTCCGACAGTGAGCTGGACACATTGGCCCGTCTCTGCGGCACGGAGGTGCAGAACGGCGCCTGCGAAATCCCCCGGGACGCCTTTTTGACCGTCAGTGATCAAATGGTCAAGCTGACCTGTGAGGAGGCCGCCGGGGAATTCGGCCTGTCTCCCAAACAAGCACCGTCGGTTTACGCTTCCATGCTGATTTATGCCAAGCTGGCCCGGATTTCCAGCGCGCCCACCCTCATCGGGGTGTACGGTTCCCTGATGGACGCGGTGCTGGAGCAGATGCTGCTGAAGCCGGAACGCAATGAGTTTGACAGTTTTTTATATGAGGATGCGCTGGGCTGCGCCCGGAATTTTGCAAAAAAATGCCACTGCCGAATGGAACACGCGGAGCTGGTCCATGAATTCGCCACCAAGCTGTTTGACAAATCCAAGCGGTTTCACGGTATGGGCCCCCAGGAGCGGCTGTATTTGCAGCTGGCCTGTCTGCTCCATGATTGCGGCTATTTTGCCAACGTGGCCTCCCATGTGGAATGCTCCGGGCAGCTCATCAGCGCCTTTTCGCTGGCCGGGCTGGATGAATCCCAAACTGGGTTGATTGCCCAGATCCAAGGAGAGGCACCTGCCGATCTGCCGGTGATGCGGCTGCGGGTTTTGTTCCGGCTGGCCGATGCGCTGGACGTTTGCCGCAAGCAGAAGCTACAGGATCTGTCTGTCCGGGTGGAGGCCGATCGTATCGTGGTGACGGTCATCTGCGATGATGTGCTGTACCTGGAAAAGCGGGCCTTCCGGGAAGCGGCGGATGAGTTCTTTACAGTATACGGGGTGCAGCCGGTGTTACATGTGAAATCGGCGCTATTATAATCTTTTTCCGGAGTCTCCTGCCGACTTGGCATGGGGCTGTTCCGGCGCCGCAGGCTGGCTGCGGTATCTGAATCGCAAGGAGATTGTTGTATGAAAAAGGAGAAACCCAAGAAAAATCTCTTCCCCTACATGGATCGGGAGCTGAGTTGGCTGGATTTTAATGCCCGGGTGCTGGAGGAGGCCTATGAAAAAGACAATCCCATTGTGGAGCGGATGCGCTTTTTGGCCATCACCGCTTCCAATCTGGATGAATTCATCATGGTGCGGGCGGCCGGCGTCATGAGCGCCGCCGATCGGAATTCCAATAAAGTCTACGATTCCGGTCTGACCCCCAAAGAACTGCTTCCCACCCTGCTGGAAAAGATTCGCAGCTTTGAGGAAAAGCAGTATTCCTGCCTGAACCGCTCCATTCTCCCGCTGCTGGAAAAAATCGGTATTACCTTTATTGCCGCCGAACAAATGGAAAAACGCCAGCAGAAATTTATCTCGGATTATTTTGACAAGGTGCTTTTTCCGGTGCTGACCCCCATGGCGGTGGATCGAAGCCGCCCCTTCCCTAAACTGGCCAACAAGAGTCTGAATATTGCCGTGAAGCTCAAGGGGGATTCGGAGGAATGCTATGCCGTGGTGCAGGTGCCTTCCATTCTGCCGCGCTTCCTGGAGCTGCCCTCTGCGTCCGGCCGGGTTTTCACCCTGCTGGAGGAGATTCTTGTCTATAAAATGGAAGAGCTGTTTGAGCTATATGACATCGAGGCCTGCTCCCTGTTTCGGATTACCCGGAATTCCGATTTGGACATTGACGAGGAGTCGGAGGATTTTCTGGCGGAGATCAAGGCTGCCATGAAGAAGCGGAAATCCGGCCGGCCGGTACGGCTGGAGATTCAAACCAGGTGCGATGACGACACCCTGGAATTCCTCATGGAAATGCTGGACATGAAGGAGGAGCGGGTCTGCCGGGTTTCCGGCCCCCTGGATCTGACGGTATTTTCCAAGTTCGCTTCGGCCATCGGCACCCCGGAGCATTGCTTCCAGCCCATTATCCCGGTATATCCCCCGGCGGATTTTGTGGGGGAGACCGACATATTTGCTGCCATTCGCAAAAAGGACTGTCTCATTCACCATCCTTACGAGAGCTTTCAGGTGGTGGTGGATCTGATCCGGACGGCGGCCGAGGATCCGGATGTGCTGGCCATCAAGCAGACCCTGTATCGGGTCAGCGGCAATTCACCCATTGTGGCCGCCCTGATGCGGGCAGCGGAAAACGGCAAGCAGGTCACCGTACTGGTGGAGCTGAAGGCACGGTTTGACGAGGAAAACAACATTCATTGGGCCAAAAAGCTGGAGGCGGCCGGCTGCCACGTTATTTACGGTCTGTCCGGCCTGAAAACCCACTGCAAGATCCTGCTCATCGTTCGGCGGGAGGAAGAAGGCATCCGCCGCTACGTCCATATGGGCACCGGCAATTACAATGATTCCACTGCCCGGCTGTATACCGACATTGGGGTTCTCACCTGCAAGGAGCCATACGGGGAGGACGCCTCCTCTCTTTTTAACGTGCTGACGGGATATTCCCGGCCGCCGGCTTATCACCGGTTTGTAGTGGCACCCCACGATCTGCGGCCTTTCTTTGAGGAAATGATCCGCCGGGAGATGGATTATGCCAGGCAGGGTCTGCCTTCGGGTATCACTGCCAAGGTCAACTCTCTGGTGGACCCCCAGATCATCCGGCTGCTGTATGAGGCTTCCGCCGCCGGCGTGAAGATTCAGCTGATTGTCCGGGGAATTTGCTGCCTGCTGCCCGGTGTTCCCGGCGTTAGTGAGAATATTGAGGTGCGCTCTCTGGTGGGCCAGCTGCTGGAACACAGCCGAATCTTCCGGTTTGAAAACGGCGGTCATCCCCGGATTTACATGGGCTCCGCCGACTGGATGCAGCGGAATCTGGATCGCCGGGTGGAGCTGGTGTTCCCCATTGAGGAGGAACTCATGGCCCGGAGTGAGGAGATTCTGGACACCATTCTATCGGACACCGAAAACGCCCGGTTTATGCAGCCGGACGGTTCCTATGAATTTCTGGATATGCGGGGCAAGAAGCGGGTCAACTGCCAGCGGGTTTTCTCCGATCTGGCCATTGCCGCTGCCGCCGTTCCCACGGAGGAAACTGCCACTGGTTTCAAGGTCATCGAGCGTCTGGAAGATGTAGAATAAAACATAGCCGATCGCAAGCGGAAAGGATATTGTCGCTTGCGGTCGGCTGTTTTTTTTGGCCATAATCGGCGGGCAATGGCGGGGAGAAAGCGGCGATGGATTGAGAAAGCAGTGTAGGGGGAGGAAGCGGTGGTGGTAAGGGAGGACACAGCCGCGGCTTTCAGCACCCCGTACAAAAAACGCACTTCTCACAAAAAGTGTACCCGCACAAGAAGCGCGCTCCACACAAAAAGTGCACCCGCACGAAAAGCGCGTCCCGCACGAAAAGTGCATCCCACACAAAAACGCACCCATCGGTTAGATGGGTGCGTTTTTCTGAGCGTGGTTTTGCTTTTTAGGTATCTGTTTTTATGAGTTGCTACCGTATGCGTAGCTTTTTGGGATGGCTGCCTTGTGGATTACTTTTGATTCAAAATGGCCTTCCGCAGCAGCACCACATCGGTAACGCTCAAGACACCGTCATTGTTCATATCGCCGGCGGCCAGCTGTTCCGGGGTCTGGTTGTCCGCGCCGGCCAAAATGGCCTTCCGCAGCAGCACCACATCGGTAACGCTTAAGACACCGTCATTGTTCATATCGCCCAGCAGATTGGCCTTTTCCAGCATGGGAATGGACAGGGACACGGGCAGCTGCACATGGTCCAGTCCGATTGTCAGTTCCAGAACGCCGGTGATGGAGCCTTCTTTTTCCGTGGTGGCTTCTTCCAGCTGGTAGCTTTCTGCCCACTGCACCAGGGCTTCCTGCGGGGCTACTGCTGCCTGAACTGCTTCCAGAATTTCCTGCTCGGTCAACCGGTTGGAGGGAGACAGCGCCGCAATGGCAGCGGCTGCTGCGGCCTTGGCCTCCTGCAGCTGTGCAGCCGCAGGATTGTTTCCGTAAACATAGATCTCATAAATAGAGGCGGCTGCGGTTTGATTGGAGGGATAGTCGCTATTGCCGGTTACATCAATCCGGACATAACGGGCGGAAACCTCCTCCGACAGGGTATCGCAGACCTGCCCGGGCTGGTCATTCTCCCTACGGTCAACCACCTGGGTGAATGCCCCATCCGGGGAGTCGCTTACCGAAACGGTGTAGTAATAAACCCGCTTTTTACTGCTTCCGGTGAACCAGGAAACATCCACCCGACTGATGTTGCAGACGGTTCCCAGGTCGATGCAGATCCATTGGGGATAGCTGGTGACGTTTCCATTGAAGCCGGCGGCCCAACGGGTAGTAGTATTTCCGTCATTGGCCAGGTCGGCCGGGTAAGTGCCGTCCTCCTTGTCCTGATAGCTGCTGACGGTAACGGGCTTTCCTGCCGCTATTTCAGGCGGCAAAAAGGCATAGAGGCAAGTGTTTTCGCCATCCTCCGAGGTGACCGAAAGCTGCATCCCGGGGAGGATCTTCCCGGAGGGAACCGGGGTTTTCCCGTCGGCGTCCACGACCTGAATCGACGCATTGGCAGCAGAGGTAATCACCGCTGCGACGTCTTCGGCAAGGCAGGACTCCTGCAGGGCGATGATCTTTCTGTCATTGTCAATGCTCAGAACATCCGATTGAATATCCGTACTGGTGCCGGGGATTTTTTCCCAAACCACGGAATCTGTATAGACTTCTCCGTCCCGGAAGGCGCGGATTTCCACGGTGTTTTCGCCCAGGGCCAGCTTCACATCGTCCCAGATAAACACCGTTTCCTGCTGCAGCTGCTCCTGGGTCAGGGTGCCAACGGCGGTTCCGTTTACCAGCAGCTCCACACTGTCACAGTTGGAGTAAACCTTGATTTGATTCAGGGCGTTTGCCCGCACGTCGTTGCGGCGGCTGGTAATATAGGCCACGGGGGAATCCGACCAATTGGCCTTGTAAAGATAAAAGGCATCCTTTTTCACGGTGCGGTCCCGGGAAACCAGGCCCTTGGTATTGATACCGGTCATGGAAGCCTCAGAACGCCAATCGGAGCTGAAATCAAACATATTCCAGACGAAGGTGGCCCACAGATAGGGGCGCTGGTTGATTTGCTGAATAAACGCTTCATGCGCCAGGCTTTGATATTCCTCCGGCTGGAAGGCGCCGATGCTTTTATCTGCATCGGTGGCTACGTCCACATGCTGCTGAATATTCGCCCCGGCCCCGTATTCCGAAATGGCAATGGGGCGGGAATCTGCCGCATGCTTGGCGTCCATATCGCTGCCCAGGTCGTCCTTGGTACCGAAGTACCAGCCGGGATAGGTGTTCCAGGCCAGGAGATCTGTTTCCCAAGCGGCTGCGTTGGCCTTATCGGTGGCCTGGGTAGTCAGACGGCCGGTGGGATCCTCCTGATGGGCCAGATCGTTCAGCTCCGCGATGAATTGGGGCATGCACTCATCATAAGCCAACACCTCATTTTGCAGACCCCAGAAACAAATAGAGGGGCGGTTGTACTGCTGGCGGATCAGCTCGATCAGCTGCTGCTTGGTCACATCAAAAAAGGCCTGCCGGTTGGCGTCGGGGTTTTCGTAGGAGCCGGAACCGCCAATGTTATTCACAAAGGGAATTTCTGCCCAAACCACAATGCCGTATTTATCACACAACTCATAGAAGTAGGGCGCCTGGGGATAATGGGCCAAACGAACCGCGTTGGCGCCTATTTCGTAAATCAGGGCAAAGTCTTCGTTATGTTCCTGCGGGGTCAGCGCGGTACCCATATTTTCCCGATCCTGGTGGCGGCTGACACCCCGCAAGGGGTAAGAGGCACCGTTGAGGAAAAAGCCCTGGTCATAATCCACCTGGAAATACCGGAACCCTACATACTGGGTCACGGTGTCCAGGGTTTGATCGCCGTCGGTGACGGTCAAATCCACCTGGTAGCGGTAGGGATCCTGCAGGCCGTTCCACAGCCGGGGATTTTCTACCGTCAAATCCTTGGAAAAGACCACGCTGCTTCCGGCCGGGATCGTGACGGTTTGCTCCACTTCCATGCGGAAATCGCCGCCATACATGGTCTCTACATCAAACAGAGGTTCTATGCCCGGGACTTCCTGGAAGGAATCGGGATCCTTCAGCACCGCACGGACGGTTACCTCCTTGTCTTCTGCCGAATCGTTGACAATGGTGGAGGCGATGTTCAGATCCGCAGATGTCTCCGACACATTGGAGGTGGTCAGCTTCAGCCCGGAAGAACCGTAATCCAGGGTGTCTGCATGGACGGGGTCGGTGACCAGCAGGGATACATCCCGGTATATGCCGCCGAACAGGGTGAAGTCATACAACGGGCCGATGCTCACCGGGGCGATCTCCTGCACATTGGCATTGCTGGCCTTCACCGCCAGCACATTGTCCTGGCCGGGAATCAATGCATCGGTAATGTCAAACCGGAAGGCGGTAAAGGCACCCTTATGGCTGCCCACGGACACGCCGTTGACATACAGCTCTGCCTGGGAGCCTACCCCCAGAAATTCAATGACTACGCGCCGGCCGGTATAGGAGGCGTCCCAGGGCAGCACCTTCCGGTACCAGCTTTCTCCCCGGTAATAGTTGTTTCCGCCGTCCTGGCCGTCCAGGGCGTTCCAGGTGTGGGGGAGGGTCACCTCTTCCCACCGGCTGTCATCAAAATCCACGGCCTGGGCCCCAGTAACAGTGCCCTTCCTGAATTTCCAGGCACTGTTGATGTTGTAGGTTTGTCTGCCGGACAGGTATTCTCCTTCCGCCGCAACAATCACCGTCATGGATGCAGAAATTCCATCCGGATTCGTCACATTCGTCTCCTCCTCTATTACAGGAACACCCTGAAACCCATAGCTCCCGGGTACATTCGGATTATAATTCTCACAGCTCCATGCCAGCGGATATTGGACAGTGGTACCGTTATTCAGCGTCACCGATGCCTTCTCCGGCAGATCCAGATCGTCAAACGCCGTGCCGAAAGGCACATACCGATGGGTAAAGCCGGAGATGCCGGTTACAGTTGTGGTTGGCTCCTCGCCGGTGGCGATACCGTAGGCCTCCAATTCCCAAATGGCGGCGATGCCGCCTGAGGTGACGCTGGTGGTCACAATGGTCAGGTAGCGGCCGGTGGCCGGCGCATCCAGGATATATTCGGTGGCCTGGGAGCCGGAAGATCCCACACTGCCGTCACCGCTGCCCTTACCGGTTTTGCCTGCCAAAACAGGGGTGAACCCGGACTGGATGGTTTGGGATACCACCACCGGTTCATCGGTCAGGTAGCCGTCAAAGGTAAAGGTACGGCCGTTGCCGAACCAGTAAATTACCAGGCGGCTGATTTGGTAGGTTGTGCCCAAATCAATTTGCAGCGCCTGGGGCAGGGAAGGCCCCCCATAGCTGGACCACCGGCTGCTTAAATCACCATCCACCGTGTTGGTGGCATAGGCGTTATACGCATCTGAGCCGGTGCCGATCTGTTCAAAGGTGGCAATGGCGTTTTTGTTCAGCGCCACGTTGGTTTCTGTTGCCCCGTCTGTGGCCCAGGCAGCCGGTATGCCAAAGACAGAAAACAGCAAAACAGCGGCCAACAGCCATGCCATGGTTCTCTTTGTCAGTTGTTTCATACAGATCCTTCTTTCTGATTCAATTTTTGGCCAGGGGAAGAATGGCAGAAGCCCCCTTCCCGCTTCTGATAAATTTATTGTACGCAAAATCAAATGACACTTCAATTGCCAATTGGGCAAATTTATATTGCTAAATGCGCAAAAGTATGTTATAACGAAAGAGGATAGAGCCCCGGGCGGCTTTTCCGGGTACTTTCTGTCCGCTGCCAGGTCACAATACCCTGGTGGCAGATCCTCCTATCCAGGAGAAAGGCGGTGACGGTATGGGCAGACTGTTTGCCTATATTCCCAACAATATTACCATCCAGCATCAGTACAATGCGGTTCCGGAAACGGCGGCGTTTCAAATGCATGTTCACGATCATCATGAGCTGTACTACTTCCTTTCCGGCCGGGGGGAGTTTTATGTGGAGGGAACCAGATATTTGCTGGAGCCGGGATGTATGCTGCTGATGCAGCCGGGGGAAAGCCATCAGGTGCTTATCTCCCAGGGGGAACCTTACGAGCGGATCACCGTCCATTTTTTTGACCGAATGATTGATCACGTCACCTCACACAAAGAGCTTCTCCCCATTTTGAATAGGCGGCCCATGGGAGTGGGCAGCTTTTATCCGGCGGATCAGCTGAATCAGGATATGATCCGAAACTGCTTTCAGGAATTGCAGCGGCTGCTGGATTCCGGGTTGTATCAGGAACCGCATCAGCTGCATATGGTGCTGTTTTCCTATTTGTTGCCGATTTTTTGGGATTTGCAGCATTATTATTTCCAGGAGGGGAAAAACGCCAAACTCCCTGATGATGACCCCATCAACACCATTATAACATATATCAACGGGCATTTGGCCGATGATATCAGCGTGGAGCAGCTATCCAAACAGTTTTTTATCAGCAAATCCACTCTGAACCAGAAATTCAAAAAAGTTACCGGCACCAGTGTCTGGAATTTTATCCTGACAAAGCGGCTCGTCCATGCACGCATACAGATTCTCGACGGCAGCAGGGCCCATGTGGCCGCACAGGAAAACGGCTTCCACGATTACTCCTCCTTTTACCGCCGTTATGTGGAAAAGTTCGGGGTTTCCCCCACCCAGAGCCGCTCCCAAGGACAATAACGTACAGCAAAAACCACCCTGTGGAGACCCACAGGGTGGTTTGCTGTTTTCGTTGCTTCAACGCAATGGCGTTCCCCAAAGCGCAGGGTGCACAACTTACATGCCTATGCCGGGAGCTTATTCGTTGGTAGCTTTCATGCTGCTGGCTTCGCTGAAAGCATAGAGCAGTTCTCCGTTGCCTTCTTTTTCCTGATAAACAATGTAGGTTATTACCACGCGAACCCGATCCTCCGCCACGCCGGTCCGGCGATAACTGAAATGAGAATACACGGTGGTGCCAAAGGATTCCTTATAAGCCTTGCCCTGCACACTGGCAGCGGGATTTTCCACATTGTCTCCCATGGCCAGGGCTTTGGCATCCTCTGCGGCCTGCGGATCGGCTGTCACCAGGATTCCTGCATCCACAACCTCATACGCGTCATTGAAGTCCACAAATGTCTGCGCATCCGCCGGATCCAGACTGTTGGTGACCGATACATTCCAGGTCAGATCGTAGGCGCCGGCTTCCTGGTCATAAGCAACATCGTTGGAGAGAATGTTCTCCGACAGAATTTCATCTGCTTCACTTTCACTTTTTACCTCTGCATAGACCTCCAGCTCCCAAATGGAAGCCGTATTATTAACCGCGGATGTGACTTCAATGACCAAATAACGGCCCTCTGCATGGTTCAGATCAATCCGCTGATCGCCGGCCCAGCCACCGCTGCTGGTGCTGCTGGTACCGCCGCTTCTGGTGGTATAGGCGGTGATGGGAGTCAGCCCTGTTAGATCGGCGACGCCATCCTGAATCACAGGCGTATCGGAGACATAAATATTGGTCTTATAGGGCCGGCTGGGTTCCACATACCAGGAGGCGCGCAGATAGCCCAAAGCAGTAGTTTCCTCCAGATCCATCTGAAGATACTGGGGGCACTGAGAACCGTAGGTGCCCCACCGGGTGGAAAAGTCCCCGTCTACTACATTCTCAACCGGATATCCATCCTGCGCAAAGGTTGCCGTTACCTGTTTCCCAGAAGTAATATTCTGATAGGTTACCGGCGTTCCGGTAGGATCCCCGTAGGCTTCAATTTCCCAAATAGCGGCAATGCCGTTATTGTTAGAGTTCGCCGTGACGGCAATGGTCAGGTACCGGCCGATGGCATTGTACCCCTTCAGGCTTACCGTTTGATCGGCTCCGGCGGGTGTGCCGGTCCATTTACCGTTGTTATGGTCGCCGCCGACGCCGGAGATGGTTTTAGACGTCACGATTGGCTCCGCCTCCGTAGACGCGGCGCCGTCTGTAATCCCGCCGTCTGTAACCAGGGGGGTATCTGTTACGTAGATCTGGAAACTGTACTGTCTTGTGCTTTCACGCACCCAGGCAATTCTCACAGAATCCAGCCGGCAGGCCTGCTCCAAATCAATTTGGACGGCCTGGGGAAACTGATTGGTACCTCCGGAGCTGTGGCTGCTGCCCCAATAGGTGGATAGATTCCCGTCTACTGCATTCTCAACCGGGTATCCCTCCTGCGAATAGGTGGCCACGGCCGGCTTGTTGAGGGCCAGATTGGTCTGGGCGTCGTCGGTGTCCCCTGCCCAGGCAGAAGGTACGCCAAAGACAGAGAACAGCAGAACAACGGCCAAGAGAAATGCCATGGTCTTTTTTGTTGTTTGTTTCATAAGTATCCTTCTTTCTTATTTATGATTTTGCAGGGGTAGGATGGGGTGTATTATCCCACTTACCATTTTGTACAAGCTCATTGTACGCAAAATCAAATAACACTTCAATTGCCAATTGTGCGAATTTATATTGCTAAATGGGTGAAATTATAAAATGTTTTCCCAAATGGATGGTGGGAACGGTATAGACAATGGCTTGGAAACCCGGCGGAGCAATTAAGATTCCCTGCCTTACAAAGGGTTCCCCCAGGGGGAGCAAGATGCTGCTGCGAATTTTTGCAGCACCGGGAGTCATCTTTCATCCGTCGGCTACGGTGACAGCTTTCCCCAGGGGGAAGCAAGAGATTGCCGCAAATTTCTGCACAGCACGCAAAAAGCGCACCCATCGCTTGGATGGATGCGCTTTCCTGCCGACAGAAAATTTGCTTCTTTTTGGTGCTGCTCCTTTTATCCTTTCTGTGGCGATTGCTTTTTGTGGTTGCTTTGTAGTGAGTGCGTTTTGGTGATTTCTTTGTGGGTTGGTGTTTGGGTGCTTTTGATGGGAAGTTGCTTTTTGGGTTGCTTGTTATGATTACTTTTGATTCAAAATGGTCTTCCGCAAAAGCACCACATCGGTGACGCTCAAAGCGTTATCGCCGTTCAGATCCCCGGCGGCACGTTGGGCAGGGGATTGGCCGGCGCCTCCGGCCAGAATGGCCTTCCGCAGCAGCACCACATCGGTGACTGACAGGCTGCCGTCTCCGTTCAGGTCGCCCGGCAGCACGGCGGTATAGGTCTTGCCGGCAAATTCCACGGTGAAGCCGGTGCCGATCTGGCCGGTGGTCACCTGGTTCCCCAGCAGATCCCACAGCGTCACATCGGTGTTGAATCCGGCGGCAAATTCCTCCGCCGTACAGCCCACCGGCATACCGCTGACCAACCGGGGATCCTCCTGTAGCGTCCAGATGCAGGTAGGCGCCTCAATCGGCGGCTCTGCTATGGCTTCCTCCACAAACACCCGCACCTGTGCTGTCAGGGTTTCTGCCTGCGCCACCCGGGCGTCTGCTGTCAGTTTGGTTGCAAAGGTATAGGCTCCCAGGGTGTCCGGCGTGTAACCGTCTACTGCCTGCCATCCGGCCACGGCAACTTCCACTACCTGGCCGTTATCCAGGGCCACCGGAACCGTCTCCGGCAGGGGCAGAGCCTCCTGCGCTGTTCCCAGGGTGACCCGCCGGTCGGCCAGCCCCAGCACAAACTCCGGATTGGCCGTTGTGGTGATTTGGGTATTGGTGCTGTCCTCCTGGACGATCTCCTGCCGGGCATCCGGGTTCAACAACACCGAGGTGCAGTTGACAAACTGCACATTGTCGGTCCAGCGCAGGTAATATCCCCAGGCCGGCGACAATCCGATGCTGGTATGCTCCGGATAGCTGCTGAGAATGCCCTGGCGGGAGCTGGGGACTGTGGTACAGCCGCCGATCATTTCCAGATAGACATTTTCAAACAGCACATTGGAAATCCGGTGGGGCTGCTGCACCGCGCCGTCGATGGTATTGTACTGGGGATCGGGATCCAGACCGATGAGCAGGATCTCATGGATCCGTTCATCCTTGTGGCTGTAGGGATTATCCATGACGTTGGCCACCGTCATATCCCGGAAGGTGATATTCTGGATGAAGCCCAGCCGCTTTTCGGTGGAGCCGGTGGGCGTCCGGCCCCGGTTCCCCACCGCCAGAAACACCGGATTGTCCACGTCGTTCATATCAATCCGTGTAAAGGTGATGTCCTGGAACTGGGAGCCGTCTGCCGATTGCAGGGTGATGCCCGACATCCCCACGTTTTTCAGGCAAACATCCGTAAAATGATAATCCTTGAAATTGTCATAGGAATCGGTGCCGAACTTGATGCCGTTGCAATAGGATTGGAGACAGACGTTCCGCACATCCACATGATTGGCCGGAATGTCATTGCCGCTCTTGGGACAAAAAGCATCGTCTCCGGCGATGATGCAGCAATCCTCCACGGTCAGGTTGCCGCTGTTCACCGGGTCTATGCCGTCCCGGTTGGGGGCCACGTGATTGGTAATATTCACATGGCGGATGGTGATCTTGCTGCTTTCATAGGGTACCAGCGTCCAGAAGGGACTGTTGATCATATTGATATTGTCCACATACACATCGGTACTGTTGGCAAAATACAGGATACAGGGCCGCTGGTTGGAGGGGTCATTTTCTCCCCAGGCGTAAAAGCCGTTGCCGTCTATGGTTCCCCCGCCGGTGATCCGCACGTTGCTGGCGTCCTGGAAATACAGGATGCCACGGCCCAGCTGATGGTTGCCGTTATAGCCCCGGGAGGGGATCACCTTGGTATACACATTGCGGTCCTGGTTGGCCAGCAGGGTGGCGGAGCTGTCCAGGAAAAAGGTCATGTCGCTTTGCAGGGTGATCTGCCCGGTGTAGAACACGCCGTTTTCCAGCAGCACTGTGCCGCCGGTATAGGCTGCCGCTTCCACCGCCTGGGCAATGGCCGCAGTATCGTCAGTGACGCCGTCACCCACGGCGCCAAAGTCCTTCACATTATAAACGTTTTCCTGGGGCATCAGTCCCCGGGCCAGAGAATCACTGTCATAAATCTTCAGATTGTCAATATACAGGGTGTTATCCTGCTCCACTCCGAAGCTGACCCGGCTGACCTCCTCCACTTCCTCCAGGAAGGAGGCGCCGCTGTAGCGCAGGGCGCCGTCAATATAAAAGTCATAGCGGTTGGTGTCGGTATTCAGCACTACCTTCAGGTAATACCAATTCCCGGCGGCGTAGTAATTATGGGGCATCACCCGGCCCTGGTTGCAGACATAGACCCAGTTGTCCCCGTTGGAAATGAAAAAACTGTTGCGGTACATGGCCACCTTGGCCACCACCCGGCCGTCTCCGTCGGTAATCAGGGGGGCGGTCACCCAGGCGGAGGTATCGGCCTTGACCTTGACCTCCAGGGTCACATCGCCCCGGAGCGGCCCAAAGCGCCGCTCGGCCTGCACCGGCGCTGCACCGCTGTTTTCCAGCACCAGACTCCGGTCGGCATCAAAGGGAATCGGCTGCACCTGGGCGCCGCCGTTGCCGGTGATGCTCCAGCCTTCCTCCGGCAGACTGCCCACAGGCAGGGCATTGAAGTCGTCCTCCACCGTGTAAATTTCCGTATTGTCATACAGTCGGACATTGTCCACCAGCAGCTGGCCGGCAGCGTTGGCGGCAAAAACAATCTGGTGCAGGGCGCCGGCTTCCTCCATGGGAATTTCGGTGGCTTTTTGCAGGTGATCCACCCAGACGTCATAGGTGCCGGCCTCCTGATTCAGGATCAGCTTCACCGTATACCAGACGCCGGCGGTATAGGGGGCCAGGTTCACGGCGTCTGCGCCGTTGCCGGCCTGGATATAGCCGTTTTCCCCGAAGGACAGGGACACCAGGGGATTTCCTGCTGCGTCCCGTAAAGTCGGAATCGCCATTTTCTGATTGGGCTGATCGGTTTGCACCTTGGCTTCCAGAATTACCTGCCCGGTCACCGGCGTATCCAGAGATTTCACCATGCCGGCCTGGTCCAGAATCACATACCGGTCGGAAACCGTTTCGGTGCGCTGGGCCGTTTGGGCCGGGCCGTATACCTCCAGCTCGGCCAACTGAGGCCCATAGCTGGAATTGCCGGTGTTGGTGTAACCTACCACCTTCAGCCAGCGCAGTTCCACACTTTCCGCCAGCGGGATCGTGACGGTATTGGTATCGCTGTTCATGGAGAACAGGTAATCGGCCCGGGGCAGCACCGTAAAGTAGCTGCGGCCGTCCAGACTGCCCAGGATCTCCAGATTCTGGGTGCGGTCGCCCCAGGAGGCTTTATTCCGCACCTTCAGCACCAGCTGGTTGATTTCCACCTGGTACTCCAAATCCACCGTCAGGGACTGGGGATTGTCCGTGAGACCGGCAAAATCCCCGTTCCAATAGGTTTGATCGTCTCCGTCCACCGCGGCGTCGGCCGGCAGCCCCGACCGGGCGCTGGTAGCTGTTACCGGACAGCCCAGGGCCATGTTTTCCCCGGCGGCATAGTCTCTGGTGGAATACGCTGCCCCGTTGCTGAGCCGGGCCTCCCCGTCGCCCAGGGCGGTGTAGCCCGCCGGCAGACGGTTCCCCTCTGCCTGGTTGAACACATCATTGATGTAATACCGGTAGCTGTCATCTGCCGTTTCCTTCTGCGTGGGGGTTCCCTCCGGCAGCACAGGGTTCTGGGTCAGGGCGTTGGAAACCGCCTCCCCCTGGGTGGGCAGCACCATCAAAAACAGGTTCCGGCTGGTACTGCTGACCCCGCCCAGGGCCTGGATCAATACCGTCTCCCCCATGGGATAGGATTTCTCATAAATATTGTAAGTTGCGCCGTCAGCCGTAGCCATGGTTTCCCCGGTGCCGGTCCAGCCGGTTTCGCCCCAGTTCAGGTTGGTGCCCCGGGCGGAATCAATGGCGGCGTACACGGTAATGTCCTGCTCGGCAAAGAAATAAATGTCCCGGGCGTCCGACTTCCGGCTGATCATGTAATCACAGCCCAGGAAGCGTTCCGGCAGCCGGGTGATTTCGTAATCCTCCGGCGGATTGCTTTGCAGCTCGGTTTTGGTCGGGTCAGTATCAATGGAATAGATGACCGTTCCCAGTTGCAGATCGGTTTCCATCCGGAACCAGGAAGCGTCCCAGTTGGAGGTCAGGAATTTGGTTACGCTGGGGGTGGGAGGAGCCAGATCTACCGTTTTTGTCCGGAAGAACACCCCATAGTTCCGGGCGGCGGAAATGGCAGACAGGGTCACGGTTTCCCCATTCTGCAGGGCCTTGCTGTACAGCTCCAGTGAACCTCCGGTGGTGTTCACCGTCAGGGCCTCCCGGGTATAGTCGGCCATCCAGTCCGGCTGGGTAGTTCCGGCCGGCAGCGCCAGATACAGGGTGCCCGAACGGTTGACCCGGAAGCTGGCCAGAGCACCGGCACCCGTCCAGCCGGCTGACCTGTCTGCCGTCCGAATCCAATGGCTCCCCAGGAGCGTCTGGGGGATCTGGGTAAAGGTGTCCGTCCGGTCTCCGTAGACCAGGTTGCCCACGGCCAGGTCAGAGACAATGCTCCAGCCGGCGGCATTGGCCGTATCCCGGCAGGAAAGCTGATCCAGCACCGGCAGCTCCTGGGGCACCGTATATTCCGGCTGCGGCACCTCCGGCAGATTCACTGCCCCGGCGCTCCAGCAGGCAGAAGCCGCCAACACTGCCGTCAATACAACCGCACAAATTCGTCTCCACTTCATAGGTATCACACTCCTGTTTTCCATCATCCACGCGGGCTCAATTTTATGCACCGTATATAAAAAATCGAAAATTAGCCCAATTTATGATGTTCTATTGGTATTATACTGTTAAATTTCGCCGAAAGCAATTGCAGATATTTCCATCCTTTATTGCAAATAAAACTGACAGTATGGCGGAAAAAATTAATTATATTGTAAAAAAGATCTGCTGTCAAAAGCTACAGCTTCCGGCAGCAGATCATCCGTCTTGACCTTTGCAGATTTACGTTTCAGGGGAGGGGGTCGGGACGGTCAGTGAACGTTTACCAAATCAAAGATGCGGAGTGCTGCGTAAATTTCACAGCCCCAATTAAAGATGCGGAGTGCTGCGTAAATTTCACAGCCCCAATTAAAGATGCGGGTGTCACACAGAAGCGCACCCAAACGACAGAGGGATCGTCCCCAGGCGAAGGGAGTTCCTGGGTGTTGCAACAATTGGCGGCCATATTTGAACCGGTTTTCCCTGTTCGTTTTTTCCTGCCCGCACCGTTTGAGACAGCAGTATCCCGTGGTTTTTCATTTTATTCTGCCGGTTTCTTTTTGATTCCCAATATCAAATAGCGTGCCAGGGGGATTCTTTTTATCCCTTCATACATCGCAAACGTCAGAACCATTTCAACAACAAGGGCAATGAGATAATTCCAGATTGCCGGCAGATCCCAATAGTAATGCAGCAAGTAGCAGGTGACAATCAAAATCGGATAATGCAGAATATATACCCCGAAGCTTGCCTTTGTCATATATCGGGTAAACGCGGTTTCCCGGTTGAAATACCTTTTGGAAGCTCCCATCACTGCAAGGATTACCACCCAAATGTACAGATTTGTTATCACACTCTGTAAACAAGAAGGCGAGGTGTAATCCTCTCCGTAATAATATAACGTATACAGAACGGCGCCTGCTGCGGCAAGGCACAGCATGGGAATACGGATTCTCTCGAGGCGTTCCTGCACCCTGTCATGAGAAAAAACATAGTAGCCGATCAGAAAGGAGGCGAAATATATCCCAAAGCGGTACACCGTGATAACAGGCATATTCAGAACCTGGGCCGCTCCCCAAATCACTGCAAATAGCAACAAAATCCCCGGCAGATTTATTTTTCCGCACCATGTCCAAAGCCGGTCCTTTTGATCTGCCTTTCGAAGCAGAACCAGGATACAGGAAAATACGAACAGCATCTGAATAAACCACAGCGGCCCGACACCGCTTATCACCGAGATGGGATAAACCATAGCGGTCGGTATATATGCAAGGCCGCCGCCCATTTTGATGTTCAGGTACCCTGTGATCCAATGGATGACAAACAGTCCCAGTGTAGAAGGAACCAGCAGTTTTACAGCACGCTCCTTCAGGAATTGTTTGCCGGTTCGCTTCTGCAGCGAATACCTTGCGCTGATTCCCGCAACGATAAATAAAAGTACCATAAACCACGGGTATACAACATACTCTAATACATCAAAGGCCGGAATGTTTGCGGCGTTTGGAATGCCGCCCGGCACGCCTACTCCGTTAAATATATAGCAGACATGGTAAATCAAAACCAACAAAACAGTGCCCCACCGGATATGATCAAGAAAAGCTTTTCTCAAGTTACGCATCTCCTTCGTTTTCGGCTTCCGTTTCAAAAATAGCCGAAGCAAATTGGGCAAAAGCACTTTTGGGCGGGATTGCCAATCCTTTGTGTTCATCACCCAAAATAATCAGAGTATCTCCCGGGTTGATTTTGAACACTTCACGGGCCTGTTTGGGAATTACGATTTGTCCCTTTTCTCCTACCGTAACGGTCCAGGCATACTTTCCTTTTGGCTTTTTCATGTGTTTTCCTCCTGCTTTGTGCGTTAAGTATGATTTGTATAACTAATCATACCTCCGGAGATGCGAAAAGTCAACACCTTCTGCTGATAATTCTTTCATAAGAGGCGCATCGATTCAAAAAGCGCACCCATCGCAAAAAGCCCTCCATAAAAAAAGCCCTCCATAAAAAAAGCCCTCCATAAAAAAAGCCCTCCATTACAAAAAGCGCACCCATCATTTGGATGGGTGCGCTTTCGTAATTAGGATGGCTTTGCTTCTTAGGTGGCTTGGTTCTTTAGTAATTTGCTTCTTAGGGGAAGCTTCTTAGGCGGCTTGGTGCATGGCGGGGTTATGTTTGATTCAAAATGGCTTTCCGCAAAAGCACCACATCGGTGACGCTCAAAGCACCGTCGCTGTTCAGATCTCCAATGGTCAGCTGGGCCGGGGTTTGGCCGGCGGCGCCGGCCAGAATGGCCTTCCGCAGCAGCACCACATCGGTGACCGACAGGTTGCCGTCCTGGTTCAGATCCCCCAGCAGTACCGCCGGGGCGGAAAGGATGGCTTCCGCTGCGGCCATTACCGCATCCATCCGATCTGCATCAACCACCTGGGCCTGTTTTTCCGCAGTCAAAACCCGGTAGGCCGCTTTGGCTATCTGGGCTTGCAGCATGGCCTCCTGTGCATCGTCCTCAGTAATTTTCTCCGGATCCGGCAGAGCCTCTATCCGCTGATTGACCGTTTCCACATCGGCATACACACACATCTCCGCCAATTGCAGATAATGATAGGCACTGTCAGCAGAGGCGGCAGCGCTGACCTTGGTAACCCGCAGGCGAATATACCGGCCCAGGACGGGGGCGAATTCCACCACGGCGGGCTGCCCGGCAACCGGTTCAAAACCGGTTTGTTCCGCCACCTGCGTATACTGGGATGTGCCTTCCTCCCGCACTTCCAGGGTGAAATTCACAGGGAAGTTGGCCACGCCGCCGGTGACGCTCAGGGAATCGGTGCGGGGATACAGCTGAATTCGATCCACCCATTGATTCTCTCCCAAGTCGATCTCCACCCAACAGTCTACGTCGGTAGAGGAGCCTTTGGTGGTGGTATAGCCGGGGCAGGAGGAGCTGCTGTTGGTGATCCCGTCCACGAGACCGGCATGGGACCACCCGCCGGTCTCCCAGCCGTTGCTGCTGGTGACGGACTTGTGCAGGGCCAGATTCTCTCCGGCCACATAGGCGTAAACAGGCGACAGGGTGATATCCCCGCTGACCGTAAAGGTAATGGAATTGGAATAAGAGGCCTGATCCCCAGACCAGCTGACACAGGCATAGTCCGCATCTTTCGGGGTCGCAGTCAATGTAACCTCTTTCCCCTTTTCCAGGGCGACGCCGGAGGGCATGGCCTGGAGGGCTTCACCGTCCACCTGCAGCCAGCACTCCACCGATGCGTCCGCTTCCAGGGTCACGTAGCAATACTCGGTGGCGTCTGTGGCAAAATCATAAGTCCCCGACACCGCTTCAAAGGCGGCCGCTCCATCAACGGTTCCCAGATATTCCAGGCCGTCGGTGGCCTTACTGACTGCGGAGGCAGCCTTGCCGTTTACCGTCACGGCGGCGCCCTCCGCCACCGGCAGATAAATGGTGGCGGTGGTGTTGGCGGGGACAATGGCATGGTACAGGAACTGGCCGTCCCGGTATTCCCAGTTGCTGACGATCTGGCCATAGGCCGATTCATAGGTGCAGTTCACAGCCCGGATCGACCGGTCGGGGGAGGGCTGCAGGATCATATGCTGGAAGCCGGGGGTTTCCACATCATAGAGGATCCCGGCCATATATCCGTACATCCACTCTGCCACTGCACCATAGGCATAGTGGTTGAAAGAGTTCATGTTCACCGGGCCGAAGCCGTTCTCCAGAGTATAGGAGTTCCACCGCTCCCAGATGGTGGTGGCACCCTGGTCCACCGAATACAGCCAGGAGGGATTTCCCCGCTGGAGCAGCAGCTGATAGGCGGTGGCTGTCTCCCCCAGATCGGAGAGGGTTTGCATCAGCACAGCCGTTCCTAAAAAGCCGGTTTGCAGTTTCAAGCCGTTGCGCTGGATATTTTCCAGCAGCGCCTGCTTCACCTGTTCACGAGAGGCGTCGTCGGGAAGCAGATCCAGCTTCAGGGCATAGAGACAGACCGTCTGTTCGGTGCGCTTCAGACTGCCGTCGGCATTGACGAACTGGGCCTGGAAATACGCCTTTTCCTCCTGATACAGCGCCTGATACCGTGCGGCGTCTTCCTCCCGGCCGATGATCTGGGCCATCTGGGCCATCATCTGGGCGTCCCAGGCGTAGAAGGATACCCCCAGCATGGTCTTAATCTCGCTGTCGTTGCTCTCATAGGCCAGCCAATCGCCGTAGCGCTGACTGCCGCCCTTATGATCTGTGGTGGCCAGATACACGTCAATATAAGCCTGCATATTGGCATAGTTTTCTTCAATGACCCGCGCGTCCCCATACATCTTATACAGGTTATAGGGAATGATGATTCCCGCATCTGCCCAGCCCAGCTGGCCGATGTCGGCAGAAGATACATACGGTGCGGTATCGGCGTAGGCGCCGGTTTTGGAGCCGGAAGTCACCTGGGAATCATTCATGTCGGCCATATATTTCCGCAAAAAGCCCTTTACGTCGGCATTATACATGGCCGATGTGGAAAAGACCTGGGTATCGGCTGTCCAGCCCTTGCGCTCATCCCGCTGGGGACAGTCGGTGGGAACCGAAAGATAGTTACTGTACTGCCCCCACTGAATATTGGAAATCAGCTGATTGACCTTATCGTTGGAGGTGGAGATATCGCCGGTATTCTTGGCCACCGAGGTGACCACCTGTCCCGTGACCCCATAGATGGTCACATCCCGGGTCGTAGTAATCTCCACATAGCGGAATCCGTAGAAGACGGTGGAAGCATGGTAGCGCTCCACGTCCTGTCCGCTGAGAATATACCGCCCCACGGCGGCGGCAGAACGCAGATTGGCTACATAGACGCTGCCCTCCGGGCCGTCATTGCCCCGGGAAAGCAGACCCTCATTGTCATTGAGCATTTCACTGTGGCGCATGGTTAGAACGGTACCCGCTTCTCCCTGGACGGCGATTTCCTCCCATCCGGCGAAGTTCTGCCCCAGGTCGATTACGGCGGTTTCGTTGGCTTTTAAAACAAAGGCCTCATCCCCATACCTACCGGTGACATGAATGGTTCCATAACGATCCTCCGCTGCACCTGTGACGCCATCGCACACGGTCACGGACTGGGGATGCAGCTCCAGATCCCAACGCACACGGCTGGTAGGCCCTACCACCGCGCAGATCTGCCCGGAGAATTCCTGGTTGATACTGGCGTTGGCCCAATTGGAATCGTCATAGCCGCTGTATCGGAACGAAAGATCCGCGCCGCCGTTATATGTTTCCCCGCCGAATATATCGCTGTACAGGATGGGACCGGTACGGGTGGTTTTCCAGGTGGGATCGGTGCAGATCCACTCGCTGTCCCCGTCGGTGTAGTTCAGCAGCAGCTTAATCCGGAGGGCTTCGTTTTTGCCGTGATAGCTGGTAATGGCCCCTGACCACCAACCGCTGGTCACATGGGCGGACAGGGTGCTGGTCTCCCCCTCCTGGAACAGCTGGGTCACGTCATAGGTGTAATATTGCGTGCGCTTGGAGGTATGGGTGTAGCCGGGCTTCAGCTCATCGTACAGATAGCTGCCGTCTTCCTGGAGATGGCCCACCCGTGTCCCGTCCACAAAGAGGTCAAACACCCCCAGGCCCGCAGCATACAGCTTGGCCGAGGCGATGGCCTTCTTTGGCGTCAACTCTTTGCGGAAGGTGGCCACGCCGGATTGGGCCATGGGCAACACTACGCCCAGGCTGCTGGAAACCGTCAGTCTCCCGTTTTTCAGTCTGCCGCAGGGGTAGGGATTTTCCTCCTCAAAGGTATAGTTGCAGAGGACCTCCCCCGCCGGATCCTGGGTATAGTCGGTCAGCTTCAGATTATCCACTGCGCCGGCTTCCCCTGTGGCGGTACGCACCCCGATTCCCGCGATTTGGGGCGCCGGGCCTTTGGTTCCGATTTCCGACTGGTTGGTCACATCCACCTGCTGGTCATTGAGATAAGTGGTGATGGCCGCATCGGTCACGTCTATTTTCACCCGCACCGGCGTTGTTTGAATCGTTGCAGGGGTTCCGGTAACGGAAGTCACGTCCTTTATATGGGCAGAATAGGTGGAATAGGCGCCGCCTGCCCAAGTATGGGGCCGGAACAGCACCTTGCCGGACTGCACGGTTGTATTCAGCTGCATCATATAGAAATTGCCGCTGTCCACCGCGTTATAGACCAATCCGATGGCGCCGCTGGTACATAGAATCTCCGCCTCCACGGTATAATGCACCGGTTCACCGGAACTTTCCGCCGAACGATTGCTGCCCAGCTGGATCCACTGGGAGCCCTCCCATGCGTCATGGCCCAAGAGCCCCATCTCAAAGCTGGCGACAGGGGAATAAAGCTCTTTTTGGTCCTTATCCCAAACGCAGACCTGCCAGTAGTAAGTGGTGGAGGCCAGCAGAGGCTGGCCATGGTAGACAATGCCCACCGAGCGGCTGTCCGTCTGCTTGCCGGAATCCCAGACAACCTGGGTCAATTCTGCATCGGAAGCAACTGTAATCTGATAGGCGGTCTGCGCCTGCCCCACCACATCCGACTGCATTTTCCAGCTGAATACCGGATTCTCCACGTCAATCCCCACTGGATTGGTTAGATCCTCCACCTGCAGATCCACAATGGCCGTACTGGCCGCTGCCGCGGCAAAGCCGCGGAAAGGAGCTGCAGCAGGCAGGAGCAACAATACCGTGAGCAATAAAGATATCATCCGCGTTCCGTTTTTCATGGGTATCCTCCTTTGTAAAACGATTTAAAATCGGGACTAAAAGATGCCAGACTTTTTTCGTCTGGTTCATTAATCACACAATAACACATTCTGCCAAAAAAGGCGATTGCAAAACTCGGCAATCGTATTCCCAAAACACGCATTCTGCAAAGTGCACCGGCAGGTGGCTGACCTGCTTCTCTTGCCGCTCCGGTGTTCTTGAGGAAAGGCCCCCAGTGCATGGGAATCCGCCGGCCACTTGGTGGTTATGCCTCCGGGCCAGGGAGAACCGTTGCCGGAACGACTGGTGAAAAACAGAAAAACACGCCCGCATTCGCAGGGAATGCGGGCGTGTGTATGAGCAGAAACGGATTACTGTGCGGCGTCGTCCACGTAGAACACCCGGACGGCGTTGGGATCGGCGGCCGGCTTTTCTTCCGGCTTGGGATCATGCCGATGAGACAGGAACTTCTCGGCTACCTGGGGGAACAGGGCATAGGACAGCACGTCCTCATCCTTCTCCACCAAGCCTTTGGCTGTGGCTTCCTCCCGATACTTTTCCAGCTCGGGGCCGATCAAATCGGCGGGGCGGCAGGTGATGACTTCTTCCTCCCCCAGCGCCTTCTTGCGGACTTCCTCATTCACCTGCCCGGGCAGACGGCCATATTCTCCCTTCAGCAGTCCCTTGGACTCCTTGGGGATCATCTTATACCGCTCGCCGGCCAGCACGTTCATGACCGCCTGGGTACCCACGATCTGAGAAGTGGGGGTTACCAGCGGAGGATACCCAAAGTCCTTCCGGACACGGGGCACTTCGGCCAGCACTTCATAATATTTATCCTCGGCCTTGGCCTGCTTCAGCTGGGACAGCATGTTGGAAAGCATACCGCCGGGCACCTGATAAATCAGGGTCTTGGGATCTACGTTCAGCACCTTGGGATCCAGGATGCCTTCGGCCTTAAGCTTATCGGCTACGCCGCGGAAATGCTGGGCGGCCTTCTGCAGCTTCTCCAGATCCAGACCGGTATCCCGCTCGGTGCCCTTCAGGGTGGCTACCATGGCCTCGGTGGAGGGCTGGGAAGTACCGTTGGCCAGGGGAGACAGGGCACAGTCCACAATATCTACGCCGGCCTGGACTGCCATCAGGTTGGTCATGTCGCCGGTGCCGGTGGTGTTATGGGTATGCAGATGGATGGGCACGTTGACATTTTCCTTCAGCCGGGTTACCAGAGAGTAGGCGTCGAAGGGCAGCAGCAGGTTGGCCATATCCTTGATGCAGATGGTGTCAGCCCCCATCTTCTCCAGCTCCATGGCCAGCTTGACAAAGTATTCCTCGTCATGCACCGGGCTGACGGTGTAGGAAATGGCAGCTTCGCACATGCCGCCGTATTTCTTCACAGAATCAATGGCCTTCTTCAGGTTCCGGGTATCGTTCAGGGCGTCGAAAATACGCACCACGTCAATCCCGTTTTCAATGGACTTTTTGCAGAACTCCTCCACCACATCGTCGGCATAGTGCTTGTAGCCCAGGATGTTCTGGCCGCGGAACAGCATTTGCAGCTTGGTGTTGGGCATGGCCTTCTTC
>CAYZTR010000030.1:0-27454 GCA_964481575.1 uncultured Eubacteriales bacterium | reverse complement strand
CTTCCGGGTCACCCGCATGGGCCAGCTGGTGGCCCAGGAGGCCAGCCGCCGCCTGGGGGTGCCCTTCGGCATCGTGGACCTCTCCCTGGCCCCCACCCCGGCGGTGGGGGACAGCGTGGCCCGCATCCTGGAGGAAATGGGCCTGGACACCTGCGGTACCCACGGCACCACCGCCGCCCTGGCCCTGCTGAACGACGCGGTGAAGAAGGGGGGCGTCATGGCCTCCTCTCACGTAGGCGGCCTGTCCGGCGCTTTTATCCCCGTCACCGAGGATGCCGGTATGATCGACGCCGCCCGCAGCGGATGCCTGACCCTGGAGAAGCTGGAAGCCATGACGGCTGTCTGCTCGGTAGGGCTGGATATGATTAACATCCCCGGGGATACCGCCCCTGAAGTCATTTCGGCCATCATCGCCGATGAAGCTGCCATCGGCATGGTGAATTCCAAGACCACCGCCGTCCGGGTCATCCCGGCCATCGGCAAGCAGGTGGGCGAGGAGCTGTCCTTCGGCGGCCTGCTGGGCAGCGGCCCGGTCATGCGGGTCAATACCGCCTCCCCCGCCAAGTTTATCCATCGGGGGGGCCGGATCCCCGCCCCGCTCCAAAGCCTGAAGAATTAAACTGCAAACCATCTAAGGAACCCCTTTTACCCGAAATTCAGGAATCCCCCGCGGCCCGGTGGGCCGCGGGGGATTTTCATGCCAATTTGGCTGCTTTTGTGCGGATCCATCTCCAGCAAAATGCGGCAGAGCGGTTCCTGCTCCTGCTTGGATTTGACAGACAGGAATACATCACATTCCAGCAAAATAGCCCGGCCGCCCAGCTTCTCCGGCTGCCCCCTGCCTTTCTCCTGCCGCATTTCTCCGGCTGCCCAACTTCTCCGGCAGTTGTAAAAGGGGAAGATCCAAAGCCGCAAGCCGCCATTTCCGGCAGCTTTTCCCCCCCGCATCTGTCCCCTGCCGTGACCGCTCCCCGCAGGGGAAGCCTGACCTTGCCGCATCAAAAAAAGCACCCCCCACCGGGAGGTGCTTTTTCATTTCAGACTATTCTGGCTTTCGCCATCCAGATCTCCGCAAAATCGGTGTACTTGCCAGGAAGGTTCGGAATACTTCCGCTGACGGCCATCCCAGCCGGCAGCAGGGATTCCCGGGTAAAAACCACCGGGGAGTTATACGGTTTCACCATGCAACCCCCATGGTTTTTCCTCTTATTCAGCCGCCGACAGGCTGCTGATATCCGAGGCAGCCAGATACTGGTTACCGTCAGCATCTTCATACAGGACATAGAACAGAACATACCGATAAGCGCCCGCTGCCACACCGGTGCGGCGATAGGCATAATGGCTAAAGGCCGCATTGCCGAAGGAGGTCTTGGCGGCATAATACTTACCGGAGTCTGGGTTGACCGCGCCGGAAACGCTGGGATCCTGCAGGGCCAGTGTCACGCCGTAGGTCTCCAGGTTCTCGGCACTAGCCGCCACGATGACGCCGTGATCCACCACATCATAGGTGTCGTTGAAGGTGACGAACAGATCGTGAAAGCCATCCACCAGATCCACATTCCAGGTCATATCGTACTTGCTGGTTTCATCCGGCGCAACCAGCGCGGAAGGAACCGTCACCTCCAGGGGATCCACGGGGTTCAGGGTAAAGCCTTCCCAGTAATACCGCCAGCCGGCCTGCCCATTGTCCACAGCGGTAAAGGTAATCACATGGGAACCGGCTTCCAAAGCGAAGGGGGTAACGGTACCATCTGACCGGCCATTGCTGGTGGCCGGCTGGGTTTCCAGGGTCACGCTGTTGGCAGACCAGCTGTAGGAACCGTCCACATAGCCAATGACAGTACCGTCCATGGAAATTTCCATGTTCTTTCCGCCGCTGGCCGGAACCTGCCAACGGAATTTATTCAGCGTAAAGGTATAGTATCCGTCCTCCGCCAGATCAAAGGCATAAGAATACCAAGCGGGGGCTGCATCTGTAATGCTCAAGCTGCTGCCATACGCACCGGTACCGGTACCCAGACCGCCGTTGCCGGAAGCGCCGCTGTTGTCGGCGGCATCCGGCTTGGTATCATTCCAGGCACCCTGGAAGGATACGTTCTTCCCGTAGACATATGTGGTGGTGGCTTCCTCAGAGATGGCGCCTACATACCGCAGGAGATAAGCATAAACCGGCATCCGGTGATCAGCGGCTACATTGGCGCCAAGGCCAATTGCTGTCACCGTCAAGGTATGGGTACCGGCGGTCAGGGCAACCTCCTGCACCGTTCCGGTTGTCTCCAGGCCGGTATCCGTTACATACTTGGTTTCTTTGGTACCACCGGTTTTAAAGGCCATATCCAATTTGCCCAGAACGTTGCCGTCGATCTCAATTTCCTGGAGACGGCCGGTTTCATGGGCGCGGAAGTATATGCCGAAATTGTAGATGCCATCTTCCGCCACCGTAAAGCGATAGGTGAAATAGACCGGGATATAAGCACTGGTACCGGCACTGCCAATGGTAAAATAATCACCGTTAGGACCTTTTTCGGTGTCCAGCGTACTGGTCAGGGTGCGTTCCACATCGTCCGTAAAGCCCCAGTCGGTCAGCGTAATGTCCGTTCCCAGCGTCAGGGTGACAGTATCACCGATTTCCAATGCGGAAGCGGTGGGGACAACCGCCAGCATGCTGAGCATCAGCGCCAACGCCAGCAGCACTGCTACCATTTGTTTGGTTCGTTTCATGAAATTTTCCTCCTTTTTAAATTTGGGCCACGCGCCCAAAATGTTTTCTCTTATTTTATATCACAATCATCCAATAAAATCAATGTGCCGGTATTAAAATTTAGGAAACAAGTCACAATCGGACAAAAAAACAGCCGGTAAAGGTTCGCAATTGTACAAAAAATACCCCGGCAACCCAGGGGGATCCGGAAGGGTGCAGCAGAATTTTTTCGATAAAAATGGGCTCTGCTACTTGCGGAGCAAAGCCTGTTCTGGTATACTAATAAATATCATTTTCTGCGGCCTGTTCGGGCAACATCCTTTTTATCTGAATTATAGGAGGCAACCTGCATGCAAAACACTGTCATTTCCGATTCCATCCGCTATATCGGCGTGGATGATAAAACCATCGACCTGTTTGAGGGGCAGTATCCGGTTCCGGGCGGGATTTCTTACAATTCCTATCTCATTCTGGATGAGAAGATCGCCGTGATGGACACAGTGGATCCCCGCAAAACCAGCCAGTGGCTGGCCAATCTGGCGGCTGCTCTGGAGGGCCGGACGCCGGACTATCTGGTTATCTCCCACATGGAGCCGGATCACGCCGGCAGCATTCAGGCCTTTACGGCGGCCTATCCCACCGCCACCCTGGTGGGCAACGCCAAGACCTTCCCCTTTCTGACCCAGTTTGCGGAAACCGCCCCGGCCAACCCCACGCTGACGGTGGCCGAAGGGCAGACCCTGTCCCTGGGGGCCCACACCCTGCAATTTTTCATGGCGCCCATGGTGCACTGGCCGGAGGTCATGGTGACTTACGAGCAAACCGAAAAGGTGTTATTCTCGGCCGACGCCTTCGGCAAGTTCGGCGCGTTGGATACGGAGGAGGACTGGGCCTGTGAAGCCCGCCGGTATTACTTCAACATTGTGGGGAAATACGGCGCCCAGGTGCAGGCGATGCTGAAGAAGACAGCCGGCCTGGATCTTCAAGCCATCTGCCCGCTTCACGGCCCGATTCTCCGGGAAAATCTGGGCGATTATCTGGACAAGTACAATACCTGGAGCAGCTATGTCCCGGAGGATCAGGGCGTGTTCCTGGCTTACGTTTCCCTCCACGGCAACACCGGCAAAGCGGTGGAACAGCTGGCCGATCTGCTGCGGGCCAAGGGTGTGGGGCCGGTGGTGGTCACCGATCTGGCCCGGGGAGACGTCTCGAAGGCACTGGAGGACGCCTTCCGGTATGACCGGATGGTGCTGGCCAGCGTCACCTATGACGGCGGGCTGCCGCCGGCCATGGAGGATTTCCTCTATCATCTGAAGGCAAAAGCCTACCAGAACCGGAGGGTAGGGTTCCTGGAAAACGGCACCTGGGCCCCCATGGCCGCCAAGCACATGAAAGCCGCCCTGGAAACCTGCAAACAGGTGACTCTGCTGGAGCCGGTGGTAACCCTTCGCTCCACCCTGAAACCCGAAACCGAATCCCAATTGGAAGCCCTGGCCGCCGCCCTGGCGGAATAACGCCACCCCTTCCCGCACCGGCTGCTTGCAAACAGCCGGTGCGTTTTTTTGTGGCTGAGGAAGAACATGCCCCCTGCCGCCGGGAAATTCTGCAAACCGCACAGCAACTTCCAGCCCTATGGCTGCCGGTCTTGCACCGCATTTGAAATCATACCAATGCCAAAGGGTTCCCTTGTGAAAGGGAACCCTTTGGAGAGATCATCATTCCTCATTGAGAAAAACCGGCGGGGTAATCAAAGGCTGCAATCCGTAGGAAGAGGTTAAAAAGGCAATGATATTAGACGCCCGGCTGATGATATTACTGAAATAGGGATTTTCATTAGCCGTCAGCGCTTCACACCAATCCACCTCTACAGCAGACGGATCCACCTCATCCTGGAAGTGCATGATAATGCCAAAGGTAACCTTCAGATCAAACACAGATGCCGGCTGGAACTTCACTTCTCTGGAGAACTCCACCTCCAGCTGCCCATCCACCACCTTGGCCGAAGCAGAATCGGAGGTTTGAATCTGCGGCAACTCAGCATCATCCTCACGCTCCACGCAATGATAGGTAACCTCTTTCAGAATAAACTGGTATTCATCTTTAAAATACGCATTCAAATCAAGCATATCCTCTCACCTTTCTCCCTTGTTTGTAATTTTCACCAACCGAAGCCAACCCGAATTTCTGCGTACCGTACGCAGCAGGCGGCACTTCACTCCAAAGCTCTGCAAACCGCTTTGCCGCCGAATCTTCTGTATAAAGCTGGATGGCTTTTTCCACAGCAGCGTTCAGGGTTTCCCCGTTTTTCAGGGCCAGCATGGCCATTTTCCGATGCAGTTGGGGGTTAATTCTGACATTAAAGGTACCGCTGTAGGCTTTATCCGGATCCTGCCCCAGTTCATGACACAGCTCCAAATAACCGTCCACCGCACGCTGAAACTCTGTTTCAATTTCTGCGGCAGATTCACTTTCAAAATTCACCAGATCCCGGATCCCTTCGATCTTCCCGTATAGGACCCGATCCTCCACACTGTATTCCACTTTGGCATAGTAGCCCTTGTATTCTAACAGATTCTTCATCGTAATTCTCCTATAGATTGCAGATGCTCCTTCAGTTGCCGAACCGCATAGGATTTCATTTCATTTCCGGGGTGCGGTTTATGGAGAGATATTTTGTCTCCGTCCGCCCTTCGCAGAAACATGACCCTGGAACCGGAGGTCTTTCCCTTATTATATTCCTCATACCCCAAGCTTATTAAAAATGCCCTGGCCTCTGTAAAAGTATAGTCCTTTGGTTCTGATTTTAATCTGATTTTTGCTTTGTCCAGTTTACTTCCCAAGCCGCCACCGCCTTTGCAACTAAGTTTTAGTTGCAATATAATCATACATCCCAATTCCGAATTTGTCAATACCATTTTGGTTTTGGGGGATAGCGCGCTGTATTTGCCATACAGAAAAGCCGGGCAAAGCAATCCGCCGAAGGTCTGCGTATCCTTGGATCGGTTGCTTTGCCCGAAGACATCATAATTGTTACAGTCCCAGCAGCTGCTTCCAGGTATTCTGCCCCACGATGCCGTCCACAGCCAGACCCTTGGCGGTCTGGAAGGCTTTGACGGCAGCCACGGTCTTTGCACCAAAGATGCCGTCGGCGGTGCCGCAGGAAAACCCCAAGGCATTCAAACGGTTCTGCAGAGCCTTGACCGAATCCCCCTTGCTGCCGCTGCGCAGGGTGGGACAAGCGGCCAGGGTTTTGGGGCCGGCAATGCCGTCCACGGTGACGCCGATGGCGGTTTGCAGGCTGCGGATCCACCCGGCGGCAGAGACCCCGCCAAAGGTGGCAATGGTGGCAAAGCCGGATTTGCTATGCACCGCCCAATACTTCCCGATGCGGGTATCCAGATGGACAAAGCCGGAATCGTCATACCGGATGATGCCGGGGACACCCAAGGTTTCGCAATAGGCGGCCACGTCGTTGACCGACACCCCCTGCACCACAAGATCCAACGCCTTGCCCAGGGTGTGCTGGGAGCCGGAGGCCCCGCCCACCGCGGCATTGTGAGCGGCGCAGCGGTAGCCGCTGTTGACGGTCACCGGCACGCCGAAATAATTCCGGACGGCCTGGGCCAGCTGCATCAGGGCCGGGTCTATCTTCTGGGGCGTACACTTTCCGCATTTACACTCCACCTCGCTGGCTTTGAAATTGGTGGTCAGCTGGCCGCCTTTTCCACGGTTCCAGGTCAGCATATTACGCACCCCCCTTGGGCAAATTCATGACAGCGGCCAGACCGGCGGCCACGGCAGAAACGCCAAGGCCCATCAGCGCCGTTTTGACCACCGACCAATCGGAAAAATCCGACCCGGCACAGGCCACCAGATTGGCAGCCAGGTAACCCACCGCCGCCTGCACAAAGGTACGGGCGGCCCTTTTCATGGTTTCTTTCATTTTTCCATTCCTCCATTCCCTATCATCCTATGCTTCCGCATCGGTACAGGTCCGTTCCGGGCTGGGGGGCTCGGTGGGCAGGGCCATGATCTGATGAAACAGATCGGTGGCCACATCGTTGCCGCCCAATGCGTGATAGCTGTCGTACTCCCGCTTCAGGGCCTCCTTGGCGTAGATGGGGCAAAATTCCCGCTCCTTGTACTTGTCAAAAGAGCGGATAATCTCGGCCCGGAGCAAGCATTGCAGCCCCAATTCCACAGCCTTTTCCCGGATCTGTCCCCGCCGCCACATACCAAAAAGGGAACCGGCCATGGAGGCGATCCCCCCGCAGAGGAAGGGAACCAGCCATTTTAAAAACAACGTCAGCATCCTGTTACACCGCCTTCTGTTCCCGCTCGGCAGCGTAGACGGCGGCCACCTCTTCCGGCGCCCAGGCAAAGTCATAGATACCGAACGCATCCAGGTGGCCGGACATGGCATATCCCCCGGCACCGCAGGGCACCCCCACCGAATACCAGGCGTTGGCGTTCATGCAGTCGGCAAAGCAGTCCAGGGCGTTGGTTTCGGAGACCAGGACGCCGTTTTTATAGAGCCTGGTTTGCTTGCCCGCCTGGGTCACCGCCAGATGAATCCATTGCCCGGCGGCGACGCCGGCCTGGACGCCCCAATTCTGATCCGCACCGCCAACCGTCGTGCTCAGGACGGTTTCATACATTCCGTTGGAGTAATCCAGCCGGAGCTCCAGATGCTGGGCGATGCCGCTGCCGGTCCAGCCGGACTGGGAGGCAAACAGGGTCATGCTGGCATGGTCCGGCGCGTTGATGTAAATCCAGAATTCCAAAGTACAGTCCCGGCCCGGGAAGGGATCATATGCACTGCGCTGAAAGGCCATGTCCTCGTTCCACCAATCCACGGCGCTGTTGACAAACAGCAGACTGTTGCTGCCGTCCCGGGTTACGGCGCCGCCGTCATACAGCGCACAGTAATTTTTTGTGTTTGGCAGGGTCACCCGGTTAAAAATGTCCCGATAAGGAACGGCTTGGATGGGAAAATACAGCATGGATTGAGACCGCCGCCGGGCAGGAAAGACCAGTCCCCCCGGATCCCCCCGCCGCTGATACCGGCCCTCACAAAAGGCCACGGTAGGCAGTGCGCCGGCCGGATTCTCCGGCAGTGCGCCCCGGGCCAGGGTACAGCCGCTGTCGGTCAGGGTATTGCCAGCGGCGGCCACCGGGATCTGTCCCGGCGTCAGGGTGGCCGGAGCCGCTAGCGTATCGGGGGCCCGGTAGGTGGCCCAGGCCGTCCAACCGGTTCCGTCCCAGCCGGCGGCTTCGGCCGTGGCGGCGGGAATGGAGCGGGCGAAGATTCCCTTGCCGCACAGAACCTGCAGATACAGGGCCGGATCCTGGGAATACCAGGTCAGCAGCAGTCCGGCGGTTTTGGAATCCCAGGGCTGCAAATAGGCCCCTGTTGGAATCTCATACACCTTCAGGGCCTTGGAAACGGTGGTGTCCGGGGTTCGGGTGGCCCCCCGGGAAACAATGACACAGTCGGGATCCAGACTGAATTTGGACAGGACGGCATATACCTCCGCCAGCCAGGGTTCACTCATCGGCAAACATCTCCTTCTACACAAATTTGGTTATCAGCCACAGCCGCGATATAATCCGCCTCTCCTGCATCCTGGGGCGACAGAAGCTGCAGCCGGTAGGTGTACCGGCCCACCGGAGGCGACCAGGCGTCATCCCCGTACCCTACCGGCAGGGTCACGGTATAGGCGCTGTCTCCGGGGAGCAGCGCCGTCCCGGCAAACGCCCGGCACAAAACCTGCTGGCCGGTGGCATCGAATACCTCCAGCCGGAGCCGGTCGGTATCCCGGGTGGGATACCGGGTGCCGTCCTCCCGCCGGAGAAACAGGGTCAGGGACAGATCAAAAACGTCCCCGGCATACCAGTGCAGCACCCCCCGGTCAATCCGCGGGGTGGGGTGCAAATGTGGCACCTGCATGGATATCACGCTCCTTTCCTTACGTGCAATGGGTGTGTGTGGGTTGTGGCGGGGCATTGCAATGTCTGCCGCCCAAAGCCTTCCCCCGGGGTTAGCCGGATCCCGCACCCAGCCACTCCCCACCGTTCCTTACACCGCCAGCAATTTCTTCAGCAGGGCATAGGCGGCATAATCCTGATCCCAGGCGTCGGCGTAGTTTTCCTGGGCGGCGGCCCGGTCAGCCCGGAGCCCCTCCAGTCCCTGCTGCCAACGGGCATAGTCGGCGGCCTCCCGGTCGGCATACCGGTCATACTGGGCCTCCTTGGCGGCCCGGTCGCTGTCATACCGATCCAACGCCAGCTGGTACAGCTGGGATCCCTTGTCGGCCAGGCCGTCCAGATAGCTTGCGTAGGCCTGCCCCGCCGCCGTGGTGGCATAGGAATTGCCGTAGCCTCCGGTCAGCGCGGCGGCCCGTGCCAGAACATCCTCCGCCGCTGCCTGTCCCTGCCGCCGGTAGCTGTCCTGATACAGCGCATACAGAGGATCCTGCTGGGGGTCGTAGGGAAAGCGGTCGGCAGCCAGCTCCTGCTGCAGCTGATCCATGGCATCGCTCCAACGGCTTTGGTAGCTGCCATAATTCTCCACCGCTTGCTGGGCGGCCGCCTTTTCCAGACCGGCCTGCTGTACCGTGGCGCCGGGGGTATAGCCATAGGTGGCAGGCACCGTCAAAGCGGCGGCGGCCGTACTGCCGGCACTGCCGGTACCGCTGTCCCCCAGCAGGCCCAGGGCAGTCAGTGTATTGGTTCCGGCAATGCCGTCCACCGCCAGACCGTTTTTCTGCTGATAGTCCCGGACGGCGCTTTGGGTTTTGGAGCCGAAGATGCCGTCCACTGCCAGGCCGTAGCCCTGATGGTTCAGGGCCTCCTGCAGCGCCTTGACGCCGTCTCCCCGGCTGTTCATCTGATAGGTCATAGAGTTCTCCTTTCATGCTTGGGTTACTGGTTCTGGGGCAGGGATGCCAGGGTCTGCCGCAGATCGGCGGCCAGATTTTCCGCAGCAACGTGGTTCAGGGCATAGTCCAGCACATCCGCCAGCCGCACCAGATAGGTTCGCAGATTCCGGACATCGGCAGCCGGGTCGCCGGTGGATTCCGGCACACTGGGGATCCGAACACTCATGGGATGTCACTTCCTTCCTCCAGGGTTTCGGTCAGGGCCAGCAGGGTGCAGGGCCCCACCCCCTCCAGCTTCAGCCGGAGCCGGTCACAGCGGCGGGGCAGCACCGGCACCGGGAAGGAGCGGTCAGCCGTGGCCACCATGGTTTTCAGGTGCCGGAATGGCCCGTCGTCATACTGGACATACAGACTGACCCTGGCGCCCCGTCCCAGCCGGAGCCGCAGTCCCAGCCGCCCCAGATACCGGTTTTCCGGCAGGTGATCTCCCAGCCGGCCGGTTACCAGCTGCCATGGAAAATCCCCTTCTCCGGCGGCATCCCATTCCACCCAGTTGCCGGGGGTACTGCCCCCTAAGGTGGACAGGAACTCGCCGCCGTCGCTGTCCCGCTTCAGCACCAGCAGGTCGCTGCCCAGGGGGGCCATGGCCACCGCCCGGGTGGCGTCCTCCCGGTGCCACAGCCCCCGCAGGGTGTCGTAGCAAAACAGGTGGGGTTCCCCGGCCGCCGTCTCCATGGAAAGATAGTAGCAGTCACCCAGGCAGCCGCCCACCGCCTGCTGCCAGTCAGCACGCCCCAGGTTGGCCGAGATGCACCGGGGGGCGCTGCCGTCGTAAACCATAACCCCGGCGGCGCTGTGATAATAGAGGCAGCCGCCCACTTCGGCCAGGCTGCCGCTGCTGCCGGCCTGAACCCCCGGCAGCCGCTGGGTGGACAGGGCGTAGGCGGCAGGGTAGCTGCCCTGGACCCGGATCATGGCCTGGGCCTTGAAGAAGGTGGGGTACCCGTCAAAGAGCACCGCCCCGGTAAAGGCCCCCTCCACCCCCAGAGAGACGGCGTAGGAGTCGCTGGCCGCCCCGGCATAACAGAACCAGTTCCGGGGATCCCCCAGCTTGCAGGCGTACAGTGCATTGACCATGTTGCCGTCCAGATCGGCGCCGTACCGGCACCCCCAAAGACGGTTATCCGCCTGGATCACGTAATCCAGCAAAGGCACCCGCCGCTCCAGGGTCACATCGGCCGTCTGGCTGGCGGCCCCGTCAGGCAGGGTACCGGCCAGCACAAAGGAGCGGGCGTTGACCTTGACCAGGGCCTGATCCACCGTGGCGTCCACCCCCGTCAGACCGGTGATCCGCACCCGGTCGCCGTCGCTGAACCAGTCCGTAAGCCGGAAGGCCACAATATGGGAAACGTGGCTTTCCACCCGGCGAATGAGATTCACCAGAATATAGGTGGTGGGAATCACCACCCATATGTTGGTGGCGGCGCTGTATTGCTTGAGGATGGATTCCTCCCCGGACTGATCCAGCCAGCAGGCGCCGTCGGCAGGATCCTCCGGCGGGGTGTCCCCCCGGCTGGTGATGGGATAAACGCTGCCGTCGGCGGTGCAGGGCTGGAGGGTAAAGCCCTCAAACAGCGGCTCCCCAAACTGGGCCTCCGAATCGGCCAGGATGGACAGGGACGCCCCCATGGTCCCCTGATCCGACGGATCCTCCAGATTGCAGTAAACCCCATCGGGGAAAATGCAGGCATAGGCGCCCATAATCACCAAAGACTTGGGGCCGTCCATGGACAGCCCGGTCATCAGCTGGGTGTCCCGGTTGCGGATCAGGGACACCTCCCCCAGCAGCTCGGTGATCCGGAGAATGTCCTCCCCATAGGTGGCCAGCGCCAGGGTTTTGTCAATCTTGCCGTACAGCTGGTTGTCATGGGTGATCTCCTGCCATTTGGCCCGGGGCGGCCGGGTGGCCAGCAAAGGATAGGCCCGGCTGGAAAGATTTTCTTCCCAGTACAGCTCCTGTTCCCCGGCGGATTCGGTGTGGTTGTAGCCCCCGAACCGGGTCACCGCCGTGCGGGTGGTCTCCCTGGGGGTCAAAGTTGGGTAAAGCAATCGTATCGACCTCCTTTCCGCGTGGCCGGCCGCAAAGGCCCACAGAGCCGTTGCCCCATGCGGTGGGTCTGCTGCCGCCCCACGCCGGACTAATAAATGTAATGCATGCCGCCGGCTCCCTTGGGCATATGGGTGCGGTTGACCCAGTTGGCAAAGGCCTGCCACAGGGTGTTGTAGGCGGCGATGGTGTTGTTGTATCGGGTCAGCTCTCCGCTGTAATAGTCCATCTGGGCCATGAGCCAGTGGATATAGATCTCCCCGAACTGGTCGGGGATCCGCAGAACCGTGGCCTGCAAATCGGTGTGGGGGCCGTACCCCGGAAAGGCCGTTCCCTCATACCCGGCATGGGTATCGTAAAGCTCCAGCTGTACCTTGCGGTCCAGCTGCTCCAGCCAGGCCACCTTCTCCTCCTGGGAAAAGGTATTTTCCTGCAGCCGGTCGGCCGCCTGGATGGCCTCTAAAAGATACATCCGCTTCCTCCTTTCCTGTGGCGGAAGTGCCGCCGGGACGTTATTGCCCCAGCTTGGTCATCAGATCCTCGGCCAGATCCCGGCGTTTCTGGGATTCCTCCAGCACCAGCGCCACATACCGGGGGACCTGCACCCACTCGCCCCGGCGAATCAGCCAGCTCTTGCCGTTGACCGCCACAAATTGGCTTTGGTCACTGCCCTGCCCGGGAATCCGGTTTAACTTGATTTCCACCAATTCCTCTGTGTTTTCGGCAGCAGCTGCCGCCGGTTTCTGTTTTGTTGCCATAGTTGTACTCTCCTTTTCCTGTGATTCCATTCCCGCCCAAGGGGCGGGCTCCTCGCAAAGCCTCCCTTGCCGAAAGGAGACTCCCCTGTTAGGGGAGATGTCCGCGAAACGGACAGAGGGGTTCCCGTTCCTGGAAGGAAGGTGGCACGGCGAAGCCGTGACGGAGGGATACTCTACCCGCCACCACCAATTCCGAGGGATTCGCCCCCCTCCGGGGCGTAGGGAAATCCCCCCGCCAGCACAGCTGGCCCTCCCCTCTTTAGGGCAAGGGGGCAAAGGGATGCCGTTAGGCGCTGGGGAGCGGCCGTCTCCTGGGTCTCCCCGGCCCCGAACGCCTCATTTCCGCAGATTATTCCTTGTCGGCGGCTGCCGCATCGCTGCCAGTGCTTTCCGCATTGCTGTCAGCAAACACCTTATCGCTGTAATAAGAGCAGCATTCCAGCCGCACCATCCGTTCCTCGGCGAGAATTTCGGCGGTGTGCAGCGCCTTCCAGCCAATGGTGGAGCGCTGATCCAGCGGATCGGCGGTACCGGCAGAGCCCTTCTGCTTCACAATGAGCTGCAGCCCTTCGCCGGCCACCTGGGTCACGCCATAGGCGCCCTCCCCCAGGAACAGGCAGGAATACACCGCCAGCCCAGCCGCGTTCTTGACGATCTTGGCCTCGCTGGTCTCCACAAAGCGAACCTTGCCCAGCTTGCCAACCTCGCCGTTGTAAATGGCTTCCGGATCGGCGTAGCGGTGCAGATCCAGCCAGGCGTCGCTGCTCATCAGGTCGGTGGTCACGTCGGGGTGGACGATGCAGACATAGTCCCCGCCAGCCAGAGGCTTGACGTTCATGCGCTTCAGCTGGTTCACCACCTGGAACACCAGCGCCGGGGTCAGCTTACAGGTCATGTCCAGGCCGTCCACCGTGGTGACCGCCGTACCGCTGGCCTTGGGGGCATACACCACATTGGTGCCGGCGTTGAGCACCTCCCGGTCAATGGTGTCCAGGGTGCGGCCGGCCTGGGAACCGATCATCTTGGTGGTTTCCACAATAACGTTGTCCACCGCCGTAGTCTCCAGTACGTCGGACACGGTGACAAACCCGCCATACTGCTTGACCTCGGCCTTGACCTCATCCACGCTGATGCTTTGGCCGTCGGGCGTGACGCCTTCGGTCAGGGGCTCGGTGGCCTTGGGCAGGGAGGTGAACCGGCGGAACTGGATGGTCTTGGAGCCGCCGGTGGGAATGTCCCGCTTCTGGCCAAACTGACCGTGCACCAGCTCCGGCTCGGCGTTGTCCAGAAGGGTCAGGTCATAATAGGTGTGCATCTCCTGGGTCAGCGTGCCAGTGGTATTGGGATTCATGTTCTGTACAGTTTCACTCATTCAGCAAAACTCCTTTCTGCATGGGCGCTTGCGCGCAATGATGTATACATCCGGGTTCGCATTCCCCGCGGCCGCCGGCGCGCTGTAAACGCAAATCATACGGCTGCCGTTTCGCCGCCTGGGCCGCGGAAGAAGGCGCGTTCCCGTTACCGATGCCGGCGCCGGTTGGTCACCGGCTAGAAGGTCACCCGTTCCCCACGGGCAGCCCTTTGGGCAATGTCTTCCCGCTGGGCTTTGGTCAGCTTGCGGACGTCGGTTTTCACCTGGGAGGCCGCACTGCTGCCGGCGGCGCCGCTTTCCTGGGGCCGCCTCCCCCCGGAGGCCACCTGCTGACTGACCATCCGGGCGGTCTGCCGGGAAACATAGCCCATGGCTGCCGGAATCAGCTCCCGCCGGTGTACCAGCACAAAGGCCGTGGGCAGATCGATCCCCGGCAGGCGGAGCATTTCCCGGAATTCCCGGTTTTCCAGCTCCCGATCCAGCCGGAAGTCCGGGTAAATCCGGGACAAGGCCTTGGCCTGCTCCACCCAGGCCCGGCAGAGTGCGCCGGGATCCTCCTCCGGCCGGGCATTCCCGGGCACGGGGGCCGGCGCCTCCGTTTGGGCGGAAGCTGTCCGGGGGGGTACCGTCTGTGGGGCATCCGCCTGCCCGGTTGCCGTAGGGGCGGCAGCCCCCTGGGCCGAAACCGCTTGCGCGGAAGCCTCTGGTTGGGAGGTTCCCTGCACAAAAGCCTCCTGCACCGAACCCCCCTGGGCCGAAACTCCCTGCGCCAAAGTTCCCTGCGCCGATCCATTTTCCGGTATCGAAACAGTGTTCTGCACCGAAGCGGCGTGCGCCACAGGGGCAGCAGACGCGGCGCCCTGGGCCCCGGGGACAGCAGCCTCCCCCCTTCCCCGCAAGCCCCGAAGCCGATCCAATAGCCCGGCTTTCTCCCGGGTTGTTTCTTCAAAAGACACATTTGAAGCAGACGTTTCTACCGTTTCCATGTTGCAAGACCTCTTTTCTTCTTTTTCTGTTAACGGGGCGCGGTGGATTCCGCCACCCGCTGGCGCGCCTGCACGACAAAGGCATGTTCCTTCTGGTTGGGGGCGCCCAGACTGTTGGTTTCGGTGACGGTGACGGTTGCCCCGCTGGTTTTCCCGGAAGAGCCGCTGGTTTTCCCGGAGGAGCCGCTGGTTTTCCCGGAGGAGCTTCTATTCTTCCCGGAAGATCCACCGCTTTTCCCGGTAACATCCTCCCGGGCGCGCAGCACCTGGGCCATGGCCATCTGAAGCCGCTGCACCTGGTCCCGCAGGGTGCCGTTTTGCTGCACGGTCTGCTCCACCGCCGACTTGGTATCAAAATCCATGATTTCCAAAGCGGCCAAAGCCTGATCCGCCAACTCCGGATTGAAAAATCCCAGCTGATACAGCTGAATGGCCAGCTCATTCTGGCTCATTTTGGCGTAGGGACTGGATTTCTGGGCGGTGACCTCAATGTCGAACTGGGGCACCCGGTAGCCCAGCGCATTGCCCAAGGCGTCGGTCTGGCGTTGGGGCCGCAGCCCCCGGTTGGAGTAGGAAATGAATTCCATGGCGCCCTGCGCGCCTACAATGCGGAACTGCCGCTCCAGACTGTAAAACTGGCGGATCAGCTCAATCATCAGCAGACAGATTTGCCGGTAGGCCTCGTAGCAGTCGGCCAGCATATCCCGGGACAGCTTGCTGCCAGCCTCCTGCATCGCCGCAATGGCCGAAGCCGCCGTCACCCCCGACGAGGTGCCGCCGCTGGAAACATCCCGGTTGCCGGAGGTCTCCTTCAGCTCCTCGATCTTGCTGTTGTAAACCGCCATGTAGATCTCGGGCAGGCCCCCGGCAGGAATGGCCACCAGCGCGTCGCCGGGGATGCTCCCCTCATAGTGCACCATGGGCTTGGACAGATCCAGAAATTCCTCCTCATTGATGCCGGCGTCCGACCGGACAAAATACCGGGGTGTGGAGGCGGCCAGGGCATTTTTCAGAATGGCCTTGCCCAAGGTGTCGATATAGGTCTGGGGGGACTTACAAACATCCACATAGCCAAAGCCTGCCGGCGTCCCCTCCACCGGAAACAGGGGATCCAATACAAAGGGATACCGGCCGTGATCGTAAAAGCCCCGCTCCGAAACGGGAATTCCAGCCGGGCCGGTGGGGGTAGGGTCGTCCTGGGAGGCGTACAGCACCTGTCCTGCAGCAAACTGGCAGTAATGCAGCACCGGCTGCCCGGCGGCGTTCCCCGTTTTGTAATACCAGTCCACCACCGCCGTTTTCCCGACGGTATCCACCGTGTCATCATAGACATACCGGGCCACGTCCAGGGTGTCCCCTGTCAGCCGGCCCCGAAGCTGGGGATAGCGTGCCTCCAGCATCCGGTTGTTCTGTAGGGTGACATAGAACAGATCGCTGGATTCCTGGATGTCCTCCACGCCCGGCTCCCAAAACAGGTTCAGCAGGTCGATGCTGCGGATTTCCACGTCTCCCATGCCCCCCAGCTTCCGGGGATTCCAAAAGACGCCGTACACCGCCGTGCCGGTTTTCAGCTTCCGCCACCAGGCCTTGGAGTAGGTGCGGCGGAACCCGTTCTGATCCAGCAGCACCGGCACAATGGAGGTCAGATGCAGCGCCTCCTGCCGGTCTCCCGCCTCGTGGGGCCGGATGTTGGGCTCCGGAAAGTTATCCATGGCATCGGCGTGCTTGTTGGCAATGCTGTTGAACAGCCATCCGGAGGTGGGCTCCAGATCGGTTTGGGCAGTGTCGGGACTCTGGCCGCTTTTCCGGATGTAGTCCCAGTGCCGCCGCTTCCACCACTGCTCGTTCTCCACAATGCGGCTGTCCAGATTGGCTTTGCCGGCCCGGAACCGCCGCAGGGTCTCCATGGCCCGGGAAACCGTTTCCCGGGTCACCACTTTTTCTGCTTCCAAATGAATTCCTCCTTGTAACATAATTCCTGGCGAAGCCCCACTTGTGGGGGGAATGCAGAACCTCGTCAGGCCGTTGCTCCTGAGAAGGTTCCCATACGCCGGGCGCAGCCCCAGCTGGGGGGCCGCCGTGGCGGTGGAATAGGGGGCGCCCTTGCCGGGCGCCATCTCCCCCACACCCCCCAGCGTCAACCGGGGCGAAGCAGTTTCCGGATATAACGGGCCGGGCGCCATCTCCCCCACACCCCCGGCGTCGCCGGGGCTACTTGCCGTGTCTCAACTCCAGCGGATCCTCTCCGATCTGTGGCGATTCTGTCCCGCGGCGGGGCCGGATGGGACGGCTCATGAGGAAATACCGGCTTTCATCGGCCACATGATCCTCCCCGGTGGTGTCCAGATCCTCGGGGTGCAGATTGCTGTATTGGAGCAGGGGGATGGTGCGGCGGAACCCCTTGCAGCCCCGGAACACATACAGCATGGGATACCCCTCCTCATCAAAGGCAAACCGGTAGTGCATCTGCATCCAGCCGGGGATCCGGTCATGGATGCCCGGGGAAAAGTAGATCCCGTGCCGGCAGGCCGTCTCATAGATGGACAAGCCCCGGCTGCCGTCCCAGATGGAGGGGTCGGCCACCCCATGAATCTGCTTTCCCGCCAGCCAGCGGTGCTCCCGCTCCAGCTGGGCCACCTGGGAAAAAATCCGGTCCGCCGGCCACTTGACCCCCTCGTTGGGCTGCTGGCCGCAGCCGTACAGCTCCAGAATCCGGTAAGCCCGGCCGTCGTAGTCCACCGCCCACCAGGCCACGCTGAAGGGCCTGGAATAGCCCCAGTCAAAACTCCGGTGAATCTCCCAGCCTGCCGGAATCTCAAAGGGGTCGATGACGTGGGTCCACTGCCGATCCTGATAATGGGCCGGGTCATCCACAAAGTCCTCAAAGAACTGCCCCTGGAAAATATTCCAGTCCCCGTCCAGCCAGGCACGCCGCAGCTTGGGCGGCAGCGTCTGCAGCTGCTTCACATAGGCAGGATCCTTTTCCATCAGGGCGGCATTGTCGGTGACCCGGCTCTGGATGAAGCTGTAATCCTCCGGATCCTCCTCCGGCCGGAACTGCCGGTCAATGAACAGCCGCTTGACAAAGGAATGCCCCTGGCCGCCGGGGTTGCAGGTGAGGTAAACCCGCTTGGGGAAATCGTTGACCCCCCGGACACAGGTCTGGAGCACCTGGAATTGATGCTCCGACAGCTGGGTGGCCTCATCCAGAAACAGCACGTCCACCTCGGTGCCCTGGTAGCCGTCCAGATCCCCGTCGGTGGCGCAGTAGCGGAACCGGATGCTGCTGCCGCCCGGAAAGCGGAACATTTTCTCGGTGCCGTTGTAGACCGCCACCCCCCACAGCTCCCGGCGCAGGGGTTCGATGTGATTGGCCATCAGTTCGGGGTAGCTGCGGCGGACGATCATCACCTGAATGCCCGGGTAGCGCAGACACAGCAGCTTGGCCTTGGTGCGTACCGCCCAGGATTTGCCGCCGCCCCGGGCGCCGCCGAAGCCCACAAACCGGTGTCGATCCAGCAAAAAGGCCCGTTGTTTTTCGTTGGGCGTTTCCATCTGTAATTGCACAGGATGCCTCCCTTCTAAATTTCCTGCCTGGCGAAGCCTTCCCCCGGGGAATGCGGAACCTTTTCGGCACAGGTTTACTTCCCAACCTGGCGAAGCCTTCCCCCGGAGCGGCCTACCATCGCCACCAATTCCCGCAACATCCGCAGGAAGGGTAGTCCCCTCCCCGCCGTACAACTGCAAGCCCCTTTTACTCGCTGTAGGCCCGTACCTCCTCCCCCATGGTTACCACCACTTCCTGGGGCTGCTCCGCCGCCGCCCCGTACAGCTCCCGCTGCACCGCCGTCATCTCCTTAATACAGGCGGTAATATTCTTCAGTTCCCGGGTGTCGTACCGATCCCCGTCGGCGGCCTGCTGGGTTTCCACCGCTTCTACCAGCCGGGCCAGTACGCCGCTGATGCCGTCGGCCGCCGCCTTCAGCTGCGCCAGCTTGTCCGGCCGCTCCGATTGGCGGGTCTGTTCCTGATAACGCCGCCGCTGCTCCGTCCAACCCTCCTTCCGGGCCCGGTAATACACCGCCTGTGCCGGGATCCCCAGCTGCCGGGCCAGCTGCGCCAGAGACATATCCCCCGTCACATACTGCCGGGCCGCCTTCTTCCAGTCTGTCCTGCTTTGCATGGGCCGCCTCCGTTACTCGTATTTCTGCAGCAGCAGCTGATACATCCTGCAGCTGCCGTAGCACCCGGCGCAAAACCGGGCGGCATACCGTTTCCGCTCTGTCTTGGTGTCAAAGCGCTGGCAGGTAAAATGGCTGACCAGGCCCTCACAGGTCACCCGACACCCCTCCTCCTGCACATAGAAGGGGCACTTGGCCCTGGTGTATCCTTCAAAATCCAGCATGGTTTCCCCTCCCTTCTGCATCCTTGTCCCCGTCCTCCTGCTCAAACACCATGATTTTCCGCTGCACCGCATCCCAGTCAGTATTGGTAAACCGCCTTGGCGGGGTAAATTTTTGTTTTGCGCGCGTGTATCCGTCTTTCTTCTTCCCTTCTTGCTTCTTTCTTGTAATAGGGTCGTGGCTTGCGGCACAAGTCCGGTGAGATTCCGGCAGATCCTTCCGGCTTTCCTCCCGTCCGTCAGCCTGATAATTCCGCCATTTCACCACAAAAACCACCTTTTGGGCGCGTGGCACGGCTCCCGGCGCAGCATCGGCTGTAGCTGCGGCAGGGGTTGCGGCAGAGGACACCGGCCGGGCATTCCGCTGTGTGATCTCCCCCGACCGCTCCAACCGCTGCAGTGCCCAACGCACCTGGGACTCGGTAAGCCCCAGCGCTTTGGACAGCGCCGTCCGGCCTGCCAGACATTCCCCCGGAAGGAGCCGGATGCCCAGCACCTGGGTTTCCTCCCGGGCGGCGGTCAGCAGCAGATGCAGAAACACCGCCTTGACCGTGGGATTTTTGTAATGCTCCCAATCCAGCAGGGAGCGGTAAATTTTGATCCATCCTGACTGCTTCATGACTTCCCCTTCGTTTCTTGTTAAGAAACACCAAAGGCAAAAAAAGATCCGGGTTCCCCGGGATCTTCCCCCGCCTGCACCCGGCCTGTCCGCAGACATCTGCTGCAAACCGCCTCCAGAAAGGGGTCGTCCACCTCCACCAAATCGGGAACCTGACGGCCACAGAGGGGGCACACCGGATCCGGACATCCCCACCGGGCATACTCCTCGTAGGGATTCCAAACCTGCATGCTTCTGCCTCCTTGTTGTTTCTTATTACGATACTATTCTAGCACAGGTTTTGTATCTTGTCAAGACCCTTTTTGAAAATTTTGAAAAAATTGTTGCTTTTCAGGAACATTGTGGTATACTAAAGCTAACGTGAACGGCAGCCGGAAGTGGTGGCTTTCGGTGATCCCCTTTGCCCCGGGGGGATTGGAATACCTGCACCACCTAACGGCGGTACCTTCGCCCCCTTGCCGAAAGGGGGGGAGGGCCAGCTATGCTGGCGGGGGGATTCCCCTTTGCCCCTTGGGGAAAACTTTGCCAAAAGAGGGTTGAAAAAACGCTATGCGGAAAACCAGGAAAAGAAGTGAGTAAGTATGACCATCGGAGAACGGATTCACAACCGGCGCATCGCCCTGCATATGACCATGGAGGAATTGGGGAAACTGTCCGGCGTGGGCCGCGCCAATATTCATAAGTACGAAAAGGGCATCATCACCAACATTCCCCCGGAGCGGGTGGAACGCTTGGCCCTGGCTCTGGAGACCACACCGGCCGCCCTGCTGGGGTGGGAGGTCAGGCTGCCGGAGCCAACCGTTGCCGAGCAGGTGGTGGAGATCCCGGTGTTGGGCACCATCGCCGCCGGGTACGGGGCCTTCCCGGACGAAAACTGGACGGGGGAAACGGTGGCCATCCCGGAGGCCTATCTGCGGGGGCGGCCCAAGTCGGATTACTTTATCCTGACTGTCAAGGGGGATTCCATGTACCCCATGTATCTGAACGGAGATAAGGTGCTGATCCTGAAGCAAAACACCCTGGAGGAATCGGGGCAAATCGGTGCCATTCTCTATGACGGGGAGCTGGCCACCCTGAAGCGGGTGGAATATAAGCAGGGGGAGGACTGGCTGCGGTTGGTGCCGTTGAATCCGGAGTATGCCCCCAAAACAGTAACGGGTGTGGATCTGGAATCCTGCCGGGTGCTGGGCATCCCGAAGCTGCTGATCCGGGAATTTGAATAGGCCTGCCGGATGCCCCGGCACAACACAAAAGCGAAAAAACAGCAGGCAGAACCCTATTTTTCTGCCTGCTGCAAAAATGCCGCCTGCAAACGCAGGCGGCATTTTCCTATCCCGTGGGAATACCGACCCCACGGGCACGCATGCCATTCTGACATGCTGGTTGCTTTTGGGTTTTATTCTTCCGGTGCATCCGCCGCCCCGGGGAGACAGGTCAGGGTCACGTCGCCGCTGACCGAATCAAAGGAAAAGGAGCCGCTGCCGTCGCCGTAAACCATCGTCTTCCCCAGGGTCACTTGGAAATCGCTGGAAAACTGGCCGGACACTGTATCCCAAAGGGCGGTAAAGCCGCCGCTGTCCGGGAAGGACAAATACACATTGCCGCTGACCGCATCGGTGGAAAGCTGCTCCGGCCGCCGGGCATTTTGCAGGATCATGTCCCCCGAAACGGTGTCCATTTCCACCGCATCCACCTGCCCCTGCAGCTGCACCTGGCCGCTGACCGTATCGGTCTCCAGTCTCCCTGCGGTGACTCCGGTGCCGTACAAACTGCCGGACACCGTATCCAGCTGCATGGTTTTGGCCCCCACATCCGTCAGGGTCACCGCCGCCGAAACGGTATGAAGATGCAGGCTGTTCAGGTTGGCTGCCAGATCTGCCGGCAGCGTCACCGTCAGATCCTTGGTAGGCATATGCATCCACCAGCCGGAAGCATAGGGACGGATGGTCAGGTTCCCATCCCGCAGCAGATACCGCACCTGGTATTTTTCCTGGCTCTGGGGCGTCTCGGCAATCTCCACCGCCGGCACATCCCCCACCCGGAGGGTCACACTGCCGGACACCCAGTTCACCGACAGACTGTGCACCTGGCCGTCCACGCTGCCAGCCCCCACGGTGTATTGATCGGCGTCCTTGTAAGTATAGCTGCTCCAGCCGCCAAGGTTCCAGGACAGGGAAAAGCCCGGCGCCAAAAGGCCCCAAAGCAGCACGCCCAGACAGATACAGGCTGCAACCGACCAGATCACCAGCCTGGCAATGGCATTCCTTTTCATGTTACTTCCCCCCGTCCTTCAGATCAAAGATGGCCCGGGTGATCTGCCCGGCGCACATGCCGATCAGGAAAATGATCCAGGTCACCGCCCAGGCGTTGGTGAGAAAGCTCACCACAAAATACGCCAGCAGGGTCAGGCAGGAAATGATCCCCACAATGGCCCGGCACAAAGGCTGCATTCCCTGGCCCCGGGAGGATTCCTGCCGCTCTCCCGGGGCCACCGTCACATACCGCTCCCCAGGCGGGATCCGGGTTTTGGCCCGGTAAATCAAGAGGCCGGTGGCAATGGCGATGAGGAGGAACATCAGCGCCGGGCCCAGCGTATCCTCCAGCACGGTTTCCGACAGCAGAATGGGAGGCAGCACGCTGAGAATATACAGCATCACGGCCACCGCCAGCAGCGTACCGTTGCGGCGGGCGTCGGCCGCCAGCTCCTCTTTGGAATACCGGAACTGCCGGGCTTCGGCCCCCAAAGAAGCCAGCAGAGCGTCCATGTCCCCCATGCCGGAAATGGCCAGTTGGTAAGCGGCAGCCTCCCCCTTGCCCTCGGCCAGGAAATCGTCGTACTTATCCAGGGTGTTCCGGAGGATCTCCTCCTCCATGACCAATGCCTGCTCGGTTTTGGGCGCCCGGGCAAAAAGACGCCGGACGTATTGGATCAGCTGTTCACGCATTGCCAGTTTCCTCGCTTTCCATGAGTTTATCCAGAATCTGTTTGGCTTCCTGCCACTCGGCCTTGCGCCGGCGGTAGGTCTCCCGCCCAATGGCGGTGATGGTGTAATACCGGCGGCGGGCGCCGGTGGCCTCGCTCCCCCAATAGGAGGTGATGCACCCGGCATCCTCCAGCCGCTTGAAGGCGGTGTACAGGGTGGCTTCTTTCAGCTCATAGCGCCCTTCGGAAGTCAGCTTGATGGCCTTGTTGATTTGGTAGCCGTAGCTATCCTGCTCCAGAAGATGCGCCAAAATAATGGTCTCGGTATGTCCCCGGATCAGATCCGCAGTAATGGACACTGTGCCGCCCCCTTTCCAAAAGGCTAAGTATATAATACAACAAGATACCTCACTTGTCAAGGTATTTCATAATAATAAAGGAATTTTTTTCCATTCCCTGCCGGCCGGCATCCCCAAAAATTTATGCGCATCCCTGCCGGCTGGTGCCCCAGAATTTTGTACGCATCCCGCAAGGATGGTCTCGCCCCTCCCGGCGGAGCGGACGGTGACAGGCAGGCCTGCCTCTGTCTTTGTCTGCGGCATGTGGCTCCCCTGGAGAAAGCCGCCCGCAAAGCGACAAGGATGCGGGCATAAATGACTACGATTGGCAACATGGATATGAAAACAAAGTAAAAAGGGAGGGGATACCACGGTCAAAAGCGGAGAAGCCTATTATGACGATCCATTGGATCTCAGTTATTGCCTAAAAGCGGAGGGAGAATCCTTCTATATTTACAGTGACGGCACTTGGACCGAAACATTCATGGCCGGCGTGAACATCGGTGCCACAGGGCCAGGGCTGTTTCCCGGAGAACTGACCATCCCCTACGAAACCTATTATCGCTGGTTTGGGCATATCGGTGAGATGAACTGTAATTGTATCCGTATTTATACCTTGATGCATCCCCAGTTCTACAAGGCACTGCAAGATTATAACAGCACCGCAGGAAATTCCCTGTATCTGTATCAGGGAATCTGGCTGAACGAGGAAGATATTTCCGCTCTGATGGATGCCTATGCAGACAATGAAAAGATCCTAACCGATTTCAAGGCAGATGCCCTGGAAATGGTGGATATGATTCACGGAAACGCCACCGTGGCGGAGAGCGCCGGTGAGGCTTCCGGTTGCGGAAACCGGAAGCGTTTTTCTGCAAGATTCGTGAAGAGCGGAAACGCTTTTGTTGCAGATTCCCAAAGGCGGAGGCTGGGGATCCCCAGAAAGCGGTTCCCCAATCAGTCCAGCACTTCCTGCGTTAAATATTTTGGTCTTGAAATAATGAACTGGGGAACGCCGGGAGATTACACTGAAATAATGAAATACTCTTTTCGCTGCAACCCTATGGAATAAATAGAAAGGGGCGTGACCGTCAAACGTCACGCCTTAATTTTTATAATATACACTTTAACTTTGTATTTTTCGGCAAGGTCAATCATATGCTTTGTTCCTCTACTTTGACCATCCCAAAATGCAAGTAATACTCCATTATAAGCACCAGATTGAGAGAGAATCGCCATTTCTTCATTTCTTCTGTACCCGGCTGCTCTCCCATACTGATTCCAGTTTGCAGGGCAACGAATCACCCTTATACCGTGCTTTTCGGCATAAAGTTCTCCTAAACGATCCGCACCTTTGGCAGTGCCGCTTATGATCTCAACGTCGTTTTTATCCGAAATGAACTTTGAGAAATAACAGTCAACCACATATTCAAGATAGGGGTAATTATTAAAGCTTCTACTTCCGGCAATAATGATTCGCTGTTTCATTGTTCCTTACCACTTATGTTTTCAATTCTTGCATTCATACTGTTTCCCAATGTTGGACGATGCAAGTCCAAACGCAATTACGGAAGTAAGCCTATTTGCTGTAAAGATTTTATTCGTTCTGGTAGAACCACAAACAGGACACTTAATGCCTTGTGTAAATACCGCAGTATTTAATATATCTGCCATAGTATTTTCGGCTTCTCTCTTTTTCCTCATTTGAGACGTAAGCAACTCCATAACCTTGTTGCGTATCTCGTCAAAATCATTCAGATAGCCGACAAATTCTCTTAATTCTGAAGGAACGGTATGTTCTTCGCCTAAAAAGCACAGTTTTGCATCAGCCATTATAGGCACTCCTTATTCTTTGTAAATTTCATTCCGAATCGCTTTTATTGTTTTATTATACCACGTAAATCCCCAAAAATCTACATATAGATATTTAATAATATCCTATAGATAATAATTTTAGGGTTATAATAAAAAAATAGATTGGAATACTTTTGAAAAGGAGGGATATTGTGAGTCTCGGTGAAAAGTTAAAAGCATTAAGAACCGCTAAAAAGATGAGCCAGAAAGAGCTGGCAGAAAGAATCGGTATTGCAAAATCCGTAATTTCATTTTATGAGAGCGGAGACCGTTTTCCATCGTATGATGTACTTATCAAGATTGCACGAATCTTTAATGTCACAACTGACTATCTGCTGGATGTCGAGAGGGAAAGAACAGTTAATGTTTCCGGCTTATCGGAAGAAGATATTGCGGTGGTAACATCTGTTATCGAGGCTCTCAAAAACAAAAACGAGGAGAAATCATGAACTCTTGCAATCATTTAGATCGCGGGGGTTCATTTTTCTTTTCAGGAGATTTCTATGCTGATCGTAAAAAAACTACACCGTGACATTTAAAAATGCCAGTTTGTAACGGCGGAGGTTTTTCGCACCATCCTTTCAAGTCCTTTTTGCGCATCTGAAGCCCTTCCTTTCATCCTGTTTTGCATTTCCAAAAACGTCCCCAAAAATGAAAAACAAGTTCCCAAACACGAAAACCACCTCCAAAGACAGATTTGTGGGAAACATCATTTCAGGGGGCAAAAAATATCTATTTGAATCATTATATCATAATTTCTTTCGTTTTTCCACCATTTTATGAATATTTGTTGTCCAACAGTCAACCGTTGCTGGATAAGATATAACTAATAGTGGAAACGGAGATGTCAAGCGGTGAATTTTGGAGAAAAGTTAAAAATGCTCCGCACGGGGCAATCTCTTACCCAGCAGCAATTAGCCACAAGGTTAGGCGTTCAAAAATCTGTTGTATCCTATTATGAAAGTGGAGAACGGTTTCCTTCTTATGATGTTTTAATCAAAATCGCTCGTATATTTCATACAACCACGGATTTTCTGCTGGATATCGAACGTAAGCGAATCATAGATGTATCGGACTTGTCAGAAAGTGATATTGCGGCGGTAACATCTGTTGTCGAGGCTCTCAAAAACAAAAACGAGGAGAAATCATGAACTCTTGCAATCATTTAGATCGCGGGGGTTCATTTTGCTTTTCAGGAGGTTTCTATGCTGATCGTTAAAAACTACACCGTGACATTTAACCCGTGACATTTAAAAATGCTAGTTTGTAACGGCGGAGATTTTTCGCACCATCCTTTCAAGTCCTTTTTGTGCATCTGAAACCCTTCCCTAGGGAATCCACAATAAATACAAGCCGGTGACTTGTCAGAAATTTCTTTCCCACATTCGGGACAATTAACAAGTACCATACCTATTCCTCCGTTATTCGCAAATAGTATCTATAAAATCTGCATTTTATTATAGCACAATCAGCGGATTTAGTCAACGCTTATAGCGAATTCAAGTAACGCCCATTGTGTGGCGGGATGCTTTACAATAAGTGTTGGAGGGCAACACAATGATTAAAGACTTACCTGAAAAATTAAAACTGCTCCGTGTTAAGTACGGATATTCTCAAAAACAAGTTGCTGATAAAATGAATCTATCTCCTTCTATAATTTCCGGCTATGAGACAGGAGAAAGAACACCCAGCACTGATGTATTATTGTCATTATCCAATATTTATAATTGCAGTGTAGATTATTTGCTTGGAAAACAGAATGCCGAGCCTCCAGTAATATTTGATACTGAAGGATTGACCGACAAACAAATCCAAGCCATTATTGCGCTAATTGATTCTATGAAGAATAAGTAAATGCACTATCTTAATGAAAGGTAGTGCATTATTCCTTTATTATCAAAAATAAGAAGATATACAAAAAGAGCTATGCCAACTTAATGACATAGCTCTAATTTGTTGTTTTTAAATCAAGATATTTCATCCAATATCCTGCCATTGTAGGATTCTGTGTTTTGTTGACTCTGCGTAAAGGTAATCCTCTTTTGTGAAGATTTTTTGATAAACTCGCACAAAAGAACTTTGATTTACCCTTGAAATCAGGTCTGTTTCCGGGCAAATCTCAATACCGTTTTTCGGGGCAATGAGCAAGCCTCCAAGCAGGATCGTAGCCTGAGTATATTTCCATATACTCATCATATCCCATATACTTCCAATCGTTTAATAAAAGCAATCGTGTTTTGAGATTTAGTAAATTATAATTTAGTAAATTTCAAAAAAGCGATTGACTATTCTATCCTTGTGGAGTATAATTAAGTAAATCGTAAATCACGAATTTTCTAGGGGAGGTTCACCTATGTTCATAGGAAGAGAAAACGAGCTAAATACATTAAACAAGCTCTATAATTCCGATAAATTTGAGTTCGCCGTTATTTACGGTCGCCGCCGTGTGGGTAAAACTGCCCTTATCAGCGAATTTACAAAGGATAAAGATACCATATTCTTTACCGGCGTTGAAA
>CAYZTR010000029.1:0-27954 GCA_964481575.1 uncultured Eubacteriales bacterium | reverse complement strand
GGTGGCCTTGAACTTCCCGTCCAGAATCCGCTGGATATTCTCCCAGATGGCGTAGCCATAGGGACGGATCACCATGCAGCCCTTGACGCTGGTATAAGCCACCAATTCCGCCTTCAGGCAGATGTCGGTATACCATTTTGCGAAATCTTCATCCATTGCAGTAATGGATTCCACTAACTTTTTATCAGCCATAGAGACAAACGCTCCTCTTGCATACAAATGCAGTATTTGCAAAATTTACAGATACATGTATTATATTAGAATTTCTGCCGTTTTGCAATAGGTTTTCGCAAGTTTCTCCAATTTTGTCGAAAAACAGCCAGCCGCAGGGGGCTGTTCAAATCCGCCGCCTGGCAAAGCCGGAGCAGGGCCATTTGTTTTTTTGCCTTGCGAAGCTCCCCCGGGGGAGCCCAATGCAGTGGCAACGCCGGACAAACCGAAGGCTCCGGGAACACACACAGCCGTTCCTCTAACGGGGAACGGCTGTGCAAATTCACACTTACAGGGAAGCGCCGAAATCGCTGACGATAATCTGGCCGGTCAGGGCTTTAGATTCATCCGAAGCCAGGAACAGCAGAATATTGGCCACATCCTCCGGCTTACAGGGGCTGACCCCCTTCAAATCATTGTGCTTGGACATGGCGCCCATCATCCCCATATCCAGTTCCGCAGGATTCAGGCCGGCAGTCATGGGGGTCAGAATGGTACCGGGGCAGACGGCATTGCAGCGGATGGCCTTGTCCGCCAGCAGCAGGGCCGTATGCTTGGTGATACCGATGAGGGCCGCCTTGGATGCCACATAGGCCGCGCCGCCGCCGCCGTTGCAACCGGCCACCGAGGCCACGTTCACAATGGATGCCCCGCTTTCCATCCGGGCCAGAGCGGCGCGGATGCACTGCATGGTGCCCACCTCATTGATGGATACAATTTTCTCCATATCGCTGTCCAGGTACTTATCAACGGCCTTGAGCCCGGTGTCCAGCACCCCGGCGTTATTCACCAGAATGTCCACCTTGCCAAAGGCGTCCACAGCCGCCTGCACCAGTGCCTTGCAATCCGCATCCTTGGAAATATCGGTAGGCACTGCCAACACCTGTCCGCCGGCGGCCTTGATTTTCCCGGCCACCTCCTCCAGCGCGGCAACCCGCCGGGCGCTGATGACCACGTTGGCGCCCTCGGCGGCAAACAGCAACGCAGTTGCCGAACCCACGCCGGAGTTTCCTCCGGTGATGATGGCGGTTTTTCCTTGCAAACGGTTCATAAAAATGCCTCCTGTTTTATCGCTGCGGGGGACAAATCCCACAGCCATTGTTTCAACCCTCGTAGGGGATTTCCTTATAGTTGCCCAGGAAGGTGAATTCCGGCAGCTCCTCCGCCAAATCGCAGAGCAGGCGCACGGTATTCAGATCCCGAACCTGACCTTGAAAATCCAGATAAAACAAATAATTGAAGCCTCCCTCGCTGGCCGTCCGGGACTCAATCTTGGTCAGGTTCAGGCCGTGGGTGGCGAACCGGTTCAGGGTACGGTACAGGGAGCCGGTGACATGGGGCACCGAGAATACCAGGCTCACCTTGTTGGCGTCCTTACAAATAATCAGCCGCTTGGAAATGGCAATGAACCGGGTGCAGTTATACTTCAAATTCTGAATATTGGGGGCCAGCACTTCCAGGCCGTACAGGGAAGCGGCCTTGGGAGAGCCGATGGCTGCCTTGGATTTATCCCCCAGCCGGGCGATCATCTGGGCAGCAGTGGCGGTGTTGTTGTATTCCACGGTGCGGTAGCCCCGCCGCCGCAGGAAGGACTCACTCTGGGCCAGGGCCTGGGGGTGGGAATAAACCTCCCGCACATCCTCCAGGGTGGCGCCGGGAACCCCCAGCAGATTCTGACTGATTTTCAGGTCATAGCCCGCTACAATATAATGCCGGTATTTCAACAGCAGATCATAGACAGCCGAAACCGAACCGGCGCTGGAATTCTCCACCGGCACCACGCCGTACAGCACCTGGCCCGATTCCACCTGCTCAAACACCTGCTCAAAGGTATTCACATACCGGATCTGGGCGTTGGGATACAGCCGCCGGGCGGCCTGGTCGGCAAAGGCGCCCTCCACCCCGGCAGTAGCCACCACGCCGGTATAATCGCTGGCCTCCAAGGGCGAAGCGGTGAGAATCTCCGAGGCCAGATTATTGATATTGGCCATGGTATCATGTTGCAGCTCCTTGGATACATCCATGATGCCCCGGTAAATCCCGGCCACATAATTGCCGTAAGGCTCTGCCTGCTCCTTGACCTTTTGGAGGATGGCTTCCTCCCGGGTCACATCCAGCACCGGGATTCCCTGTTCCCGCTTCACCTGGGCCACCTTCAGGGAACACTGGAGCCGCTGCTTCAGCAAGGGGATCAGCTGGGCGTCGATGGCATTGATTTCTTTTCTTACTTTTTCTAACGTCATAAGGCTCCGCCCTCCGCCATGAGATTTAACAGGGCCACCGCCACCGCCGCTTCCACGGCGGGCAGGCCCCGCGGCACAATACAGGGGTCGTGCCGCCCCTTAATTTGCAGCGTGGTTTCCTCCATGGTTTCCAGATTCACCGTCTGCTGGGGTTTGCCAATGGAAGGGGTGGGCTTAAAGACAGCCTGCACCAGCAGGGGCATACCGTTGGTGATGCCGCCGCAGATGCCGCCGCAGTGGTTGGTCAGGGTGACCACCTTGCCCTCCCGGATGGCCAGAGGATCGTTGGCCTGGCTCCCCCGGAGAGAAGCAAACTCGGCGCCGATGCCGAAGGACACGGCCTTGACGGCGGGAACGCCGTAAATGGCGGCGGCCAGCCGGTTTTCCACCCCGGCAAACATGGGATCCCCCAATCCGGCGGGGAGACCCACGGCGGCAATTTCCACCCGGCCCCCCAAACTGTCACAATCCAGCCGGGCGGCCTCCACCTGGGCCCGCATTTCTTCCTGCGCTGCCGGGTCGATGACGGCAAAATACCGGCTGGACAACGCCCGCAGCTGCTCCGCCGAAACGGTCACCGGATCAAAGGGAGTGTCCAGGGCGGTGCCGATCTGGACCACATGGCCGCCGATCTCCACCCCACGCCGGGCCAAAATCTGCTTGGCAATGGCGCCGGCCACCAGCAAGGGGGCCGTCAGCCGGGCGGAAAAATGGCCGCCGCCCCGGATATCATTGTTGCCGCCGTACCGCACATAGGCGGCGTAGTCGGAATGATTGGGCCGGGGGCAAAGGGCCACATTGCTGTAATCTCCGCTGCGGGTATTGGTATTGCGAATCACGGCGCAAAGGGGCGCGCCGGTGGTTTTCCCCTCCAGCAGGCCGGAGAGAAATTCGGGAATGTCGGCCTCCGACCGGGTGGTGGCGGTTTTATCCTGCCCCGGCGCCCGGCGGGACATCTGCAATTGCAGGGCCTCCAGGTCAATGGGTTCCCCGGCAGGGAGCCCCTGGATGGTGACCCCAATGGCGGGGCCGTGACTTTCCCCAAAAATGGAAATATTGATTTTGGTTCCGTATTCAGATGACATGGGCTTGTCCTCCCAAAGCTGCAAAGTCCGCCCAAAAGGCGGGATAGGATTTGGCCACCGCGTCGGCGTCGGTGATGGTCACCGGACGGTCGGCCCGACTGGCCAGAATGGCGAAGGCCATGACGATCCGGTGATCGTGATAGCCCTCCAGATATCCGCCGGTGGGCTGTCCGCCGTGGATCACCAGGGAATCCTCCCCTTCCTCCACGGGGATGCCCAAAGCCGTCAGATTCCGGGCAATGGCGGCCAGACGGTCGCTTTCCTTCATCCGGAGCCGGCCGGCCCCCAGGATCCGGGTCTCCCCCGGCGCCAGGGCGGCTACGGCGGCAATGGCCGGCACCATATCCGGAATCTGGGACACATCCACCGTAATCCCCTGCAACGGGGCGGCGGCGGCCATCAGATCCCGGCCCTGCCAGCAGATGTCCCCGCCAAAATCGGCAAAAACCCGCTGCACGGCGGCGTCCCCCTGGGCGGTGTCCCGGGACAGCCCCCGGAGGATCACCCGGTCATGCAGCAGACCGGCGGCCATGGGGAAGGCCGCTCCCGACCAGTCCCCCTCCACGGTGTAATCCGCCGGGCGGTAACCCCCGGCGGCAATTTGATATCCGGTATCCGTGGCCGTAACGGTGACGCCAAAGGCAGCCATGGCGGCCAGAGTCATCTCCACATACCCCGCCGACTGGAGGGGGGTGGTCAACACAATTTCGCTGTCCCCGGCCAGCAAAGGCAGGGCCAGCAGCAGACCGGTAACATACTGGGAGCTGATGTTCCCCGGCAGGGCGAACCGTCCGGGGGTCAGCCGGCCGGACAGGGTCACCGGCAGCCGGTTTCCCTCCACTGCCACCCCATGGGCGGCCAGCAGCTCCAGCATGGTATCTATGGGACGGTCCGGCAAACGGCCCCGGCCGGTAAAGGTGGCGCGAATCCCCAACGCCGCAGCAACGGGCAGGGCAAACCGCAGGGTAGAGCCGGACTCGCCGCAGTCCAGAGCGGCAGCGTGGGCATACCGGCCCCCGGTGATTTGCAGGGTATCTCCCTGCTGCTCTACGGCGGCGCCCATGGCCCGAATCACCGACAGGGTAGCGGCAATGTCCTCCGACCAGGTAACCCGGCGGACGGTACTGGTACCCGGCGCCAGGGCGGCACAGAGGATGGCCCGGTGGGCGTCGCTTTTGGAGGCCGGCGGCTGAACCGTACCGGCCAGGGGGCCGGGGGTAACGGTGACAATACTCACTGGGTCACCTCCGCCAGGAAGGCCGGCAGTTCGGTGCCGGGCAGGGCGTACAGATCGCTGTCCCCTATGGCGCGGAGGTACACCAGGCGAAGGGTGCTGCCCCGCAATTTTTTATCCGACAGGGCGGCCTGGCACAGCCGAGCCGGGGCAATCTCCACAGAGGTGGGCAGCCCCAGCCGCTCCAGCAACGCCGCCAAACGGGCGTAAGTGCCGGGAGCGGTAAGACCCCGGGCTTCTGAGGCGCGGGTCACCAGCGCCATTCCGACGCTGACCGCCCGGCCGTGGCTCAGGCCCACATAATTCTGCTCCTTTTCAATGGCGTGGCCCAGGGTGTGGCCGAAGTTCAGCAGGGTGCGGCGGCCGGATTCCTTGAAATCCTCCTCCACCACGTCCCGCTTCAGCTCCACACAGGCCTGGATCAGCTCCGGCAGGAAGGTACGGAAATCCTCCCGCTCCAGCCGGGTGAACAAAGGCTCGGAGAAGATGCAGCCGTACTTCACCGCCTCCCCCATGCCATCCAGCAGAAAATGCGCCGGCAGGGTGGAAAGGGTATCAGGATCCATGTAAACGGCCAGGGGATTATGGAACGCCCCGGCCAAATTTTTACCGAAGGAAAGGTCGCAGCCGGTCTTGCCCCCTACGGAGGAGTCAATCTGGGCCAACAGGGTGGTGGGTATCTGGACAAAGTCGATGCCCCGCAGATAAATGGCTGCGGCGAATCCGGCCATGTCGCCGGTGACGCCGCCGCCCAAAGCCACCACCAGGTCGCTGCGGGTCAGGTGGGCCTTTTGCAGCGCCTCCAGCATGGATTCCACCGTATCCAGCTTTTTGTGGGCCTCCCCGGCAGGGAATACAAACAGGTCGGCGGAAAACCCGGCGGCTTCCAGAGAAGCCACCACCCGCTGCCCATACAGGGGCGCCACATTGGAATCACTGATGACCAGCACGGACTGGGCCTTGGTCAGGGGCCGGATCTGCGCCCCCACCCGGTCCAGCAAACCGGCGTCAATCTGAATTTCATACGGAGCGTCGCCCCGTACCGGTACTGTAATCATAATTGGATACAACCTTTCTATTGGAATCATAGAGATACCGGTGCGCCCACCAAAAGGGGGCCGGGCACCGGATGTTAGGATGGCGAACCATTATCGCTTTCTGGTCTTTTTCAGATAGCGCTTGGCAATATGACAAACCTGTGTGGCCACCTGGGAGGAGGGCATATTCCCGTCCACCACCACCGAGGCGGCGGCCAGATACCTTTCCCGCCGCTGTTCCATCAGCTCCCGGACAGCGGCCTCCTTGTCCGGCCGCTGGAGCAGGGGGCGGGTGTTATTATTCCGCAAACGGTACAGCACCGTCTCGGGGGAAATCTGCAACAGAATCAGCACACCGCCGGAACGCAATGCCTGCACGTTTTCCGGATTCATGACGGCGCCGCCGCCGGTGGCAATGACCAGCCCGTCCCGGGCCGACAGTTCCCAGGCGCACCGGGTCTCCAGGGCCCGGAAGGCCGCCTCCCCGTCCCGGGCAAAAATCTCGCTGACGGTACAGCCGGCTTGCCGCTCAATATAGCTGTCCATATCCACAAACTCCAGCTGCATCCGCTGGGCCACCAGGCGCCCCACGGTGGACTTGCCGCACCCCATAAATCCACAAAGCACGATATTCATTGGTTCCAATCTCTCCTGTTCTGGGTGGTTTTGCCGCCTGCAGGCGTCTTACTGGAACTTCCGCTCCATTTCCTCATAGGCCCCGGCAATCACCTGCTGAATCTGGGCGTCGGTAAAGGTGGCGCCGTACCAGTAGGTATGGGCTTTGGCCGCCTGCAGCACCAACATGGCCATGCCTTCCCCGCAGGGGATGCCTTTGGCCCGGGCGGAAGCCACCAGCTTGGTTTCCCGGGGATTGTACACGGCGTCGAACACCGCTTTGGTATGGGCCAACTGGGCCTGTGACACCACCATGGCGTCGGTTTTGGGGAACATCCCCACCGGGGTGGCATTGACCAGCAGGTCGCAGTCCACCGTATCAAACTGGCCGAACAGGACAATGTCAATGTTCGCGCCGGGAATGGCAGCCTCCAGCTCAGCCTGTAGCTTCCGGGCGTCAGGCAGAACCATCTCCAGCACTGCCATGGTCAGGGTGCAGCCGGCCAGCAGCAGCTCATAAGCCATGGTGCGGGCCACACCGCCGCAGCCGCACAGCAGCACGTGGCCGGCTTTTGGAATTCCCGCCAGGGTCAGAGCCTCCAGAAAACCGTAGGCATCCGTATTATACCCCACAGCGCCCTCCGGCGTATTGGCCACGCAGTTCACCGCCCCGTACCGGGCCGCAGCGTCATCCAGCCGGGCCAGACTGGGAAGAATGGCCTGCTTGTGGGGAATGGTAATATTATAACCGGTCAAAGCGGCCAGCTGCCCCCTGGCGGCCGACTCCAGCTGGGCCGGATCAATATCCAGCACCCGGTACTCCGGGGATCTGCCTTGCAGGGCAAACAACGCCCCGTGAATATAGGGGGACATGGTATGGCCGATGGGATGTCCAATTACGGCATAAGCTTCTGACATAGTACACGCTTCCCTTCCGGAAAAAATTTGTAAAAAATAAAAAATAAGTGTTGACAAATATGCGAAATTCTCCTATAGTAGGAATACAGTTTGTGGTATCTACTATACCACAAGCGAGCCTGCCTGTCCAGTAGGAAAGGCGTTTTCATTTTAGGAATAAGGGAGGTTAAGACGCAATGGTATTTGAAAAGCTGAAGGAGATTTTGGTAGAGCAGCTGGATGTGGAAGAAGATGCTGTTACCATGGAAGCCAGCCTGGCGGATGATCTGAACGCTGACAGCCTGGATCTGGTAGATCTGGTCATGTCCGTAGAGGACGAGTTTGACGTTGAGGTTCCCGATGACGCCATCGAGGGTATCAAAACGGTCGGCGATATCGTCAACTATATCGAAAGCAAGAAGTAAGGGAAACCTTACGCCGGGCCGCAGTTCTTCGGAACTGCGGCTTTTTTATTGGCAACGCAGGCGGCTCCCCGCAAAGCCTCCCTTGCCGAAAGGAGACTCCCCTGCTAGGGGAGATGTCCGCGAAGCGGACAGAGGGGTTCCCGTTCCTGGAAGGAAGGGGGACCGCCGTTAGGCGGTGGAGGGATTCCAACCCCCCGCCAGCGCAGCTGGCCCTCCCCCCTTTCGGCAAGGGGGGACAAAGGCGCCGCCGCAAGCTTGTGCGAAAATGGGAGGCAAATGTAGCCGGAAGCTGACGATTGTGTGCGCCTTCCCCCGGGTTACAGTTCCAGCGGGCGATGCTCCCGGGCTGACTGATATAACGCACACAGAAGCATCTGCGTACGGTAAGCCTCGGACAAAGACCAGGCAGCGTGCTCCGGATCCTGATAAAAGGCCCGGATCTGCCGCAGGTGGCTGTTGCCGTACACCGGCTTGCTGCCCTCCTCCCCGGTGGGAGCGGACGACTCGTCGGCCCGGACGGTCTCTCCGGTGGAATACACCCGGTACTGGCCGCAGGCGCCGTCCAGGAAGGCTTCCCCATCCTCAAAGAACAGCTCCAGGGTGACGTTGGTATCCCGGACGTTGGTATTGGTAAAGTAGAAATTGGCGGTGGCGCCGCCGGCAAATACAATATGACCCATGGCGGTGTCCTCCACCTCCACGGTGGTATCACCAAAGTGGGCGATTTGGGCCGAGACCCGGACAGGACTGTTCCCCACCAGCCACCGGAGCAAATCCAACGTATGTACCGCCTGGTTGATGATGACGCCGCCTCCTTCGGTATCCCAGCGGCCCCGCCAGCGATCCTGGGCGTAATAGGCATTGTCCCGATGCCAGTTCAGCTGACACTTACCCCCCAGCAGCCGGCCCATTTTGCCGATCTCCATGGCCTCCTTCACCAGCAATGCCCCGGGGTTGAACCGGTTCTGGAAAATGATGCCCAGCCGGCGGCCGGTACGCCGAGCGGTTTCCCGCATTCGGTTCGCCTCCTCCATCGTAATGCTCATGGGCTTTTCACACAGAACATCCACCCCATGTTCCAGGGCATAAACCGCCATCCGTTCATGGAGATGGTGGGGAGTACAGAGATGAACGGTATCCACCTTGCCGGAGCGGATCATCTCCTGATAATCGGAAAAGGGCTGGGCGCCGTATCTGTCCGCAGCGGCCGACAGCCGCCCAGGCTGCAAATCACAAACCGCCGCCAGGCGAACCTCCTGGATCGCCTCCAAAGCGGAAGCGTGGGTTCCAAAAATACAGCCGCAGCCAATAATTCCTACTTGATTCATCCAAAACACCTTCCTGCTATCTTAAAAAACTATGGAACGCCAACCAACGGCGTCCAGGGAATGCCAGTAAAATGGAATGCCAGTAAAATGGAATGCCAGTAAAATGGAATGCCAGTAAAATGGAATGCCAGTAAAATGGAATACCAATAAATATGTATCAGAAATCCCCAGCATCCTATGACGCGTCATGACACAATTCTAACACAAAGCCAACGCGCAGGAAACCCCAGGGATCATGCAATTCCAACGGGCCTGCATCGGGGGCGTCAGACCCGGACGGTAAGCCGGGCACCGTTTTCCCCCGGCTGCACCTGAATATGCGCCGGAATCCGGGCGGACAGCTCGGACACATGGGAAATGATTCCCACCAGCCGGCCTTCCTGTTGGATCCTGGCCAGGGCCTTCATCACCGATTCCAGGGTGCTGTGATCCAGGGTACCAAACCCCTCATCAATAAAAATGGAATCCAGGGCCACGCCGCCGGCAGCCGTCTGCACCACTTCGGCCAAGCCGAAGGCCAGAGACAGGGAAGCCAGAAACATTTCCCCGCCGGACAGGGTAGCCGCCCGGCGAATGCCGCCGGTCTGGCCGTCCAGCACGTCAATGTCCAGACCCTTGTTACCCCGGCCGGTCAGATCCTCCGACCGCACCAGCGAAAACCGCTCCCCGCTTAATGTCCGCAGGTAGCGGGTGGCCGCCTGCACCACCTGATCCAGCATAATGCCAAGGACAAAATTGTGGAGGCTGACCTTGGATGCGCCCCCCTGAAGCCGGGTATACACCCGATCCACCTGGCCGAATTCCAGATCCAGGGCTTCCCTGCCCCGCAGCAGCTGCTGTAGCTGGTCATACAGGCCCTGAAGCATGGATTTCTGCTTCTGCAATGCCCCGAAATTCTGGGCCGCCTGGGTATTCTCCCGGGCGGCTTTGCGATGCGCTGCCTCCAGGGCTTCCAAATCCGGCGGCTCTCTGTCCGCCAACGTTTCCTCCAGCTGGGCCAGCCGGGCCTCCGTTTGGGTGGTGGCCGTTTCATACTGCCGCAGCTGCTGTTCCAGGGCCTGTAGCTCCCCGGGAGGCAAGGCCAGAGGCGCAATGTCGGTTTCCGGATGGAATCCGGCTTCGGTCAGGGCAAACAGATAGGCCCTGCCGGTTTCCTCCGCCCGGGTCTCCGCCTCGGCCAGCGCCTGACGGGCGGCCTCCAGGGCAGTGACGGCAGCGCTTTGCTGGCTGCTGGCGTCGGTAAATTCCTGCCGGATGGACTGGACCCTTTCCTTCCGCTGGACGCCAAGGGCTCTTTTCTGCTGCAACTCCGCCTGCAGGGCATCCAAAGCGATTTCCCCGTCGGCGGCGTCCTCTGCGGCGGCAATCTGCCCCGCCAGCTGGGCCTCTTGCAGGGTCAAAGTCCGAAGTTCCTCCTCCAGGGCGGCCAAAGCCTCTCTGGCGGTTTTCTGGTGGGTTTGCAGCTGGGTCAGACGGTTCTCCTGGGCCTGACAAGCCGCCAACGCCTGCTCCGTCTCCCCGCCTCCGTTCTGCTGCGGCTGGGCCGGGGCCGGGTGATGCACCGCACCGCACACCGGACAGGGCGCGCCGTCAGACAATCCGGCGGCCAGCCGGGCGGCACTGGAAGCAATTAAATCCCGCATCCGGGCGGCCTCCAGCCCGCGGCGCAGCGTTTCCAGCTGCTGCCGGACATCCTCCAGCTGCTGTTCCAGGGCGGCCAGCGCCGCAGCCTGCCGGGTTCGGGCCTCCTGCCCGGCGGCCAGCCGGGCTTGCACCCGGGCCAAATTCTGCCGATCCCCCTCCAGGGCGGTGAGACGCCGGGTCAGCTGCATCAGCTCCCGGACCCGATCCCGCAGCGTTTCCAGCTGCTGCTCCATCTCTCCCACCTGCCGGTAGGCGGCAGTGGCCTGTTCCAACCGGGCAGTGGCCTGCTGCCACCGGGTCTGCAGCTGGGCGGCGGCCTGCCGCTTTGCCTCCAGATCCCCGGCGGCTTTGGTTCTCCGCTGCAGATCCTGCAGCAAAGGCGCCACCTTCCGGGCTGTATCCAGACGGCCGGCGGCGGCGGTCATCTCCTGCCGCCGGGCATCCAGGGCTTTTTTCTGGATCAGGGTCTCCTGCCGCTGGGCAAAGGCCCGGGCCAGAGTCTGCCCTGCCTGCAGCGCCTCTCCGGCCTGAGTCAGGGCTTTTTCCGTATGGGTCATCCAGGTGCCGGCGGCCGCACAGCGGGTGCGGCAGTCGGCCAACGCCTCCGCCAGCGCCGGGGCAGAGGTCACCCCGGCTGATTCCAGCAGAGCGTCCATCTGGGCCCGGTGGGTGGCCAGCCTGGCGGTCAAATCGCTTCTGCGCTGGCGAATGGCCTCCATCACCCGATCCCAGACGTCGGTGCCGAACAGCACCTTCAACAGCTTCTGCTTGTCCCCGGAGGAGGCCAGCAGCAGCTTCCGGAATTCGCCCTGGGGCAGCACAATCACCTGGGAGAACTGCTCCCGGGTAAATTGCAGCAGGGACTCGGCAATTTTGGTCACATTGCGGCTGCCGGTGGCCAGCGGCTCCCAATCGTCCTGCCGCTGCCGGTGACACTCGGCTGTCACCCGGGCCTCCAGGGTGCCGTCCCGCTTGGTATGGATCCGGATCTGCCGGAAAAACCGGTAGACCCTGCCGTCCAGGGAGAAGGTGAAGGTCACCTGGGTATCCACATCCGGAGGCGCCGACAGACACCGCATATCCAGAAAGCCCCGACCGCCGCCGGTGGCCTCCTCATACAACGCCATGCACATGGCGTCCAAAATGGTGGTTTTCCCGCCGCCGGTAGGGCCGGTAATGAGAAAAAGCTGGGCGTCATAAAGTTTGGTAAAATCACAGACAGTGTGGGCCCGGTAGGGGCCGAACGCCTGCAGTTCCACCGAGATGGGTTTCATGAGACCGCCCCTCCTTCCCCGTTGGCCTGGGTCCAGGCCTGTTCAAAGACAGCCAGATCCTCAGGGGTGGTTTCCTCCCCGCACATCTGGCGGAAAAACTCCGTAAACAGCTGCCGGGGATCCTCCGGGTTCAGGGTGCCGCCGTCAGCGGCCCGCCGCATCCGTTCCTCCACCAGATCCCCGTTATGCACCTCCAGGGTGTTGGGATAAAACTTCCGCAGCTGGGCCATCGGCTCAAAGATAGGGTTCCCGGTCAGTCTGGCAAAAATAAAATCGTCGGCGTTGGGATCCCCCGCCGCAGCCAGACGCAGAGACTCCAGGGTACCTTCCACCGTCCGCAGCGCCCGCCGGGGCGGCAGCGGCAGATGGCGGGTCTGCACCGGGCCGGCATCGGGGATCTCCACCAGGACAACTCCCTTCTCCTGGCCGGCCTCATCAAAGGAATAGGCCAGCGGTGTGCCGGAATAGCGGCCGTTCTCCCCCACCCGCTGGGGGCCGTGAAGATGCCCCAGGGCCACATAGTCAAAATCCGCAAAGGCAGCCGGCGGCACCTGGCCGCTGCCCCCCACAAACATGGGGCTTTCGCTTTCCGCCTGCCGGGAACCGGCGGCGAAGCAATGGGCCACCAGCAAATTGCAGGCGTTGGGATCCAACCGGCTGCGAATAGGCGCCAGCACCGCCTCATAAGCGGCGGCAAAGCCCTGCAGCTCCTCCCGGCCCAGCACATATCGGGCCATGGCCGGATCAAAATAAGGCAGGGTGTAAATGTGAACCGGCCGCGGCCCCGCCAGCACAATGGGGGGCGCCTCCGGATCCAACCGGGTGATGATGTGGCAGCCGCCCCGGGCCAGCAGATCCGCCCCCACCTGCATCCGCTGGGGGCTGTCATGGTTGCCGGAAACGGCAATGAGCCCAATACCCAACTCCCCGCACAGGGCGGTGACGAACCGGTCAAACAGGGTCAGCGCCTCCACCGGGGCAATCTGCCGGTCATACACATCGCCGGCCAGCAGCACCGCATCGGGACGCTGGGCTTCCACCAGAGGCAGGAACCGGCCAAAGATCCAGGCCTCCTGTTCCTCCAGCATGGAGCGGCTATATAAATATTTCCCCAAGTGCCAGTCTGAGGTATGGATCAGCTTCATGAAAACACCTTCCTTTGGGAAGCTGGACAAGAAAAGATAAAAACAAATAAATAAAAAACAAGCAGTTCAACTAGTTGAAAACAAGTGAAAAAAACAAGCCGGCAAAAACAAGTGGATACAAGCAAGCTGGCAACAGCCATAAACCATTCCGGGTTGGGGCATGCTCTGCGGAAGGGCAAATGCAAGCCTCTGCCCGGCAAAGCCTTCCCCTGTTGCGCCAGCTCCCCGAAACACCGCAGGGGCAACCGCAATCCTTATGTTTCACCGTTTACATCGGCAGTCTGCCGGGGTAGGTCAGCAGATTCCAGAGACACATCGGCGGTCTGCCGGGATAGGTCAGCAGATTCCAAAGACACATCGGCGGTCTGCAAAGGCGCTTCCTCCGCCAGCGGTTCCAGCTGGTAAAAGCCGTCATCCAGGGGGAGGCCGCTCAGATCCTCCCCCACCGGCAGCACCCGCTTAAACAGGGCGGTATGCCGCGGCGTGACGGTGCGGTCCTCGTGCATGGAGCCAAAATACCAATGGCGAAAGGCCACCGACCGGTTCAGCTCCTCCAGAAAGCCGCCCAGCTTATTGACCCGGTCAGGGTCGCCCCGGCGCAGAAGCATGGCCCGCTTCAGCAGGGCAGGGGGCTCATGGGTCAACACATAGTCCACCCGGCCGCCGGCGTCATCCAGATTTTCGGCGCCGATCCGCATTTCCTCCGGCGAAGGCAGCTCCTCCCGCCACCATTTGCCGTCCATCCGCATTTCCTTATCGGGGCTTTCGCCGCCGCCCATGGTGAAGAAGGTCTGGCCCTGGATCCGGAACACCTGCCCCCGCATCATATGGAACAGATTCCCCGACACCCGATGCACCATGCCGCCGTTCCAGACGGTTCTGCGGCAGCGGGACAGCAGATCAAAATTCTCATGGGTACCGTCCAGGAAGCAGACGGTAAATTTCCGGGAGCCAAGGTATTCCAGATCCCGCTTCTCCCGGGGACTGCCGTCCCACAGGAAACCGAAATCCCCCAGAACGATGAGCACATCCCCCGGCCCCAGCTTCCGGAGCTCTTTTCCGTACCACCGGGAATAATCCCGGTGCATATCGCCTGTAATATAAACCAACCAGATCCCTCCCGGATCGCAGGCGCCGCAGCGGAAGGCTGCGCGCCCGGTAAAAAGTAAACGAAGGAAAATCCTGCAATGCCTTGCAATTTCGGCGCGTTTCCGTTATACTAAAAGACAGGATTCCTGTTATTCGGGGGGCATTTCCCAAATGCCTCCTTTATCATACAACATTTTAGGGGATTTTTCTATGGTAAAGTTCAGATTTTTACCCTTTCTTTGGATTTTTCTTTGTCTCATGCTGGTATTTTCCGTCCTGGCGCCGGCGGCAGGGGCCTACACGCCCACCTCCTTTCAGGTGCGGGCCGGATCGGCGCTGCTGGTAAACCTGGATTCCGACGACGTGATTTTCCAGCAAAATGCCGATGCCAGCGTGGCCCCCACCTCCATTGTCAAGCTCATGGTGGCGGTGCTGGTGGCCGAGACGGTGCCCGATTTTGACACCACCATCACCGTGGACAAGTCGGTGTACGCCGAGCTGGCCGGCCAGTCCTATGACATTTACAAGATGCAGGACGGGGAGATTTTCTCGGTGGCCCAACTGCTGAATATGACCGTTCTCAACTCCTCCAACGAGGCCGCCTATCTGCTGGCCAACTATGTTTCCGGCAGTGTGGACAAGTTTGTAACGGCCATGAATGAAAAGGCCGCCGCCCTGGGCATGTCCGGCACCCATTTTGCCAACGTCACCGGCATGGATGCCCCGGAGGCCTGCACCACCGCCCAGGATCTGTACAAGCTGGCGAAATACTATCTGTCCTTCCCCGGGCTGGCCGACATTGCCAACACCCGGCTCTACACCGTTGGGGCCACCAATCTGACCAAAACCACCCGCAACGTGTACAACACCAACAGCCTGCTGGACGGCAACACCGCCTACTATTACCGGTACGCCAACGGACTGAAGAACGGTTCCACCACCCAGGGGGGCCGCTGCGTGGTGGCCAGCGCCACCTACAATGACTGCACCTATATTTGCATTCTGATGGGATGCCCCGCCACCGATGAGAACGGGAAAAACGACCATCCGGAATTTACCGACGCAGCCAAGCTGTTCCACTGGGCCTTTACCGACTTCACCTATAAAAGCGTGGTGGATGTGCAGCAGCCCATGGCCGAGGCCAAAGTCAAATATTCCTTTTCCACCGATCATGTGACCCTGTATCCGGAAACCGATTTGCAGGCTACCATTCCCAGCGCCGCCGATCTCTCTACCATCACGTCGGAGATCCAGATTGACGGTGAGCCCATCGCTGCCCCCATTCAAAGCGGGGAGGTGCTGGGGACGGCCACCCTGTACTATGCCGGGCAGCCACTGGGAACGGTGAATCTGGTGGCCCGGGATACGGTAGAGGCCAATCCCCTGCTCAGCGGGCTGGGCGCCCTGCGGCGGCTGCCGGGCCAGACCTGGTTCCGGGTGACCCTGCTGGCGGTGGCGGTGCTGCTGGTGGCGGTATACATCCGGCATCGGATCCGCAAAGCCCTGGCCAACTCCAAACGCAGAGCCAGCCGGGAGCGGCAGCGAAAGACCCCCATGCTGGAGGACGAGGACGAATGAGGACGAATAAGGAAGGAACCTGGGGCGGATCTGCTACCCGTCCCGCAGGCACCGGATCCAATGACACAGGAGGAATACCGTATGCTGTTAACCATTGACATCGGCAATACCAATGTAACCCTGGGGGTATACCTGGGAAAGGATCTGCAGCTGCTGGCCCGGCTGAACACCGACCCCCGCCGCACCAGCGACCAATACGCCATGGAGATCGACGGTATTCTGGCCTTTCACGGGGTGGCCCGGTCGGACATTGACGGGGTGATCCTGGATTCGGTGGTTCCCATTGTGGGTGCCACCATTGCCCGGGCGGCCCGGGACCTGTATCACATCACCCCCCTGGAGGTGGGGCCGGGCATCAAAACCGGCCTGAATATTAAAATTGACAATCCGGCGCAGCTGGGCGCCGACCTGGTGGCCGGTGCAGTAGGGGCCTCTCTCCACGCCAAAATGCCCTGCATCATCTGCGATCTGGGCACCGCCACTACCCTGTCGGTAATGGATCGGCAGGGCAACTTTCTGGGCGGCCCCATCGCCGCCGGACTCCGGGCGACGCTGGACGCCCTGGCAGGGGGCACCGCCCAGCTGCCTTATATTGATCTGAAGGCCCCGGCCAAGGTCATCGGCACCAACTCGGTGGAGTCCATGCAGTCTGGCATTGTGATAGGCGCCGCCGCCATGATCGACGGCCTCATTGACCGGATCAACGCCGAGCTGGGGGAGGAAGCCAACGTCATTGCCACCGGCGGCCTGGCCCCCATGGTGGTGCCCCTGTGCACCCACAAAATCGAAATTTATGACAACCTGCTGCTGGAGGGCATCCGGGATATTTATTACCGGAATCAGCCCGAAAAGGCTTGACTTTTGGGCGGCGCCCGCCTATAATAAATCGTCTTTCCCTGCGCAAACTACCAATGACAGCAACCGGTTCGGTATCAGGCGCATGGCCGGGCCGGGCTGACCCCAAAGGCTGCCACGGCAGATCCGGCACATTCGCTTTGATATAAATATGCATGAGCTGTACCGGCGCCACCGGGCAGCATCAGGAGGTAATTTTTATGGCAAACAAAACAAAAACATTAAAACTGGTGGAGCTGGGCGTCCTGCTGGCGCTGATGCTGATCATGGCCTTTACGCCGCTGGGCTACCTGAAGGTGGGGGTTCTGGAAATCACCTTCATGACCGTCCCGGTCATCATCGGGGCCATCGTGCTGGGGCCTGCCGCCGGCGCCCTGCTGGGCGGCTTCTTCGGGCTGACCAGCTTCCTCCAGTGCTTCGGCATGAGCGCCTTCGGCACCGTGCTGCTGGGAATCAATCCGCTGCTGACCTTCCTGGTCTGTTTCCTCCCCCGGCTGCTCATGGGCTGGATCACCGGCCTGATCTTCCGGGGGCTCATCCGGGTGGATAAAACCCGCACCATTTCCTACGGCGTCACCGGGCTTTGCGGCGCCCTGCTGAACACCCTGCTGTTTATGACCGCGCTGATGGTCTGCTTCGGCGCCACCGAATACATCCAGACCATGCAGGCCGGCATGCCCCTGCTCTCCTTCCTGGTAGCTTTCGTGGGCATCAACGGTCTGGTGGAAGCCATTGTCTGCTTTATCCTGTCGGCCGCAGTGGCCAAGGCGGTGGACAAATTCGTCAACAAGCGGGCCTTCGCAGAATAAGCATCGGCCCCATCCACTGTATCCAAAAAACACAGCCTCCCTTGGGAAAAGGGAGGCTGTGTTTCTGTTTTGTTTCCGTTGCACCCGCCGGGTTCCGGCGGGCCGGGGCAGCAGCCTGGTTTGCAGCGTCGGGCAAGAATGGCAATCTGCCGGACACAGGATCGGTAGGCCCCGGCGGCATGGTTACTGGACTTCCACCAGCTTGCCCAGCACCACATACCGGGCGTCGTTAAACTCATAGGTGCAGGTGGACAAGACAATCACATGATCCTCCGGGGTCAGAACCACGTCGTTGGTAAAGGTGGAACTGGCCTTGGCGGTGGTCGTATAGGACAGGAACTGGGCGGCATCCGCAAAGCCCAACGTATACACCGAGTTCAGCGGATCGGTCACATAGCCGGCGAACAGCTCCACCCGGTAATTGGCATCGGGGGTCAGAAGGTACATGATGGGATGGGCATCATAATAGGCCTGCTCCTTGTACTTGACCAGGGAAGCAAACATGGTGCCGTTACGCATATGATGGCCGTAAATGAAGGTGTTGGGATCGGAGAAATCCCCGGCGTTGCGGTAATCGGCAAAGAGACAGCCGTTTTTATTGGTGGTGCCGTCAAACAGGTGGGTCAGGTAATATTCATTGTCGCTGTTCTGCACAATGGGGTAATTGATGACCGTATCGGCAGAATAGAGCCAGCCAATGATGTCGCTGTTCTGCTGGCGCAGGGCGTTAAAATCCACCGTAATGGGCAGCTCACTGCCTGCAGGGGCAGCCTGGATGGCCTCCCCGGCCACGGATTCATAAGAATCACTGCCCACCTGATAGGCCCGCAGCTCGGCAAGGAGGATGACGCCGCAGGTGACAAACACAATGGCGCAGCACAGGAGAATACACAGGGAGACAATATTCTTCCGATTCCGCCGCTTTTTCTTCCGGCGTTCCTTCCGGGAGGGAGGGGCAACGGCGGACGGACGGGGTTTATATTCAGCCATAGGAAAAGCCTCTTTCTGTTCCAGAATTTGATGTCAGGATGACACAGGGGACAGGTCAGGTTTATTATACAGGAATTTGTGCCGATTCGCAACGGGAAAATTCCGGCCCAACGGCTCTTTTCCCCCCGGCAACGCAAAAATTTACAATTTGTTATTGAAATTTTGCGGAGAAAAAGAGGAAAACACCGTCTTTTGTCTAATTTAATAAATAGAGACTTTTCAAAAAAAACGGTTGGCCGTGGCGGCTGCAACAGTTGGCCGTGGCGCCACAGAGATTTACGGCTGTATCAAGCCTGCTTCTGGGGGAAGCTATCACCGAAGGGGACGGATCAGGGGTACATTCCCGGCGGCGCTGAACTTGGCGGCAATATTTGGCGGTAATATTTGGCTTCCCGCTGGGGATGCTCCGCCAGGGAAACCATCAGATTGGAAGGTGATCTTATGGAAGCTGCGGAATTAAATATTCGGGAGCGAACCCAGGCCATTGAGGCTCAGACGCTGTCTCCCTACGCCATGCAGGCGGCCAAATCCGCCGGCCGGAGCCGGCCGGAGCCGGAAGATCAAATCCGTACCGTCTATCAGCGGGATCGGGATCGGATTCTGCATTCCAAGGCCTTCCGCCGGATGAAGCATAAAACCCAGGTGTTTTTGTCCCCCGAGGGGGATCATTACCGCACCCGGTTGACCCATACGCTGGAGGTTTCCCAGATTTCCCGAACCATTGCCCGGGCCCTCCGGCTCAACGAAGATTTGACCGAGGCCATCGCCCTGGGCCACGACCTGGGCCACACCCCCTTCGGCCACGCCGGGGAGCGGGCGCTGAACGCCATCAGTGACACCGGCTTCCGGCATTACGCCCAAAGTGTCCGGGTCTGCGAGCGGCTGGAGAAGCAGGGCCAGGGGCTGAACCTGACCCGGGAGGTGCTGGACGGCATCGTCACCCACACTTCCGGCCCCGAAGCGGTAACCCTGGAAGGGCGGATCATCCGTCTGGCGGATAAAATCGCTTACATTAATCATGATATAGAGGACGCCATTTCGGCCGGTGTCCTGCAGGAGGCGCAAATTCCCCGGGACTTGCGGGACTTTTTTGGCAACAGCCGGAGCCAGCGGATCAACACCATGGTGCTTTCGGTGATCCACAATTCCCGGGAGACCATTGCCATGGATCCGGTCACTGCCGGTCACTTTGAGGAAATCCACAATTTCGTTTACGAGGCCATTTATTACAATCCGGTGGCCAAAGCGGAGGAAAGCAAGGTGGGCGGCATTGTGGAGGGGCTGTATCAGTATTTCACCGGGCACCCGGACAAGCTGCCCCAGGATTATAAACAGGTGGCGCGGGAGGAAGGAACCCAGCGGGCGGTGTTGGATTACATTGCCGGCATGACCGACCCCTACGCCATCAGCGTGTATGAGAAAATATATATCCCCACATTCTGGAATGTGAAATAAATTTCCGGAACATATCCGGAACGTAAAGATTCCCTGCAAAGGAGGTTGCATATGCCGCGATTATCGGATGATTTTTTATTGGAAGTAAAAGCCCGGAATGACATGGAATCGGTGGTTGGCGGCTATGTGAATTTGAAACGCCGGGGCAGCACCCTGGTGGGGCTGTGCCCCTTTCATAACGAAAAAACCCCCTCCTTCACCGTCTACCCGGACAACGGCAGCTTCTATTGCTTCGGCTGCGGCGTGGGAGGCGACGTCATCCGGTTCATCCAGCAGATCGAATCCCTGGATTACATCGAAGCGGTAAAAAAGCTGGCCCAGCGGGCAGGGATTTCCATGCCGGAGGACGGCAGCTATGATGACTCCATGCAGCGGCTGAAGCTGAGAATCTATGAAATGAACCGGGAGGCCGCCCGATTTTTTCACAGCAAGCTCAAGGCCCCGGAGGGGGCAGCGGCCCTGCAATACCTGACCGACCGGCAGCTGACGCCCGGCACCATCACCCGCTTCGGCCTGGGCTACGCCCCGGACAGCTGGAATGCCCTGCTACAGCACCTGAAATCCAAGGGCTACAGCGAGCCGGACATTTTCACCGCCGGCCTCTGCGGCCGGAGCCAAAAAAACGCCAACCATTATTACGACCGGTTCCGAAACCGGGTGATGTTCCCCATCATTGATCTGCGGGGCAATGTGGTGGCCTTCAGCGGCCGGGTCATGCCGGGGGTGGAATCGGACGGGCAGAAATATGTCAACACGCCGGACACCCCGGTGTTTAAAAAAGGCCAGATCATCTTCGGCATGAACCGGGCCAAAACCGTCTGTGCCAAGCAGCTGATTATTGTAGAGGGGCAGATGGACTGTATCACCCTCCACCAGGCGGGGATTGAAAACGCCGTAGCCTCCCAGGGGACGGCCTTCACGGCGGAACAGGCCCGGCTCATTTCCCGATATACCGCCGAAGCGGTGATTTGTATGGACGCCGACGGCGCCGGAAAAAAGGCCACCGATAAGGTCATGCGGCTCCTGTCGGAGACGGGGGTGCACATTAAGGTAGTGCGGGTGCCGGAGGGGAAGGACCCGGACGAATTCGTCAAGCACTACGGCGGCGCCGCCTTCCGGAAGCTGCTGGAAGGCGCCGCCGGGGACATCGAGTATCAGCTGGCAGCGGCCCGGGGGGATCTGGATCTATCCACCGGCGACGGGGTGCGGCAGTATCTGGCCAAAGCGGCGGAGGTGCTGGCCCGGGTGCCGGACGGCATGACCCGGGAGCTGTATGCCGGGCGGCTGTCCAAGGAATACGAAATCTCCAAAGCGGCCATTCTCACCCGGGTGGATCAGCTCCGGGCCAAGCAGTATAAAAAGCAGCGGGAGGAAGCAGTCCGCGCTATCGTCCAGCCCCAGATACGCACCCCGGCAGATCGGCTCCGGCGGGAGAATCTGCGGGCCGCCGGTGCGGAGGAAACCCTGCTTTCCCTGCTGCTGTACCACCCGGATTTTTACCCGCTGGTGCAGAGTAAGCTGACCCCGGAGGATTTCGTCTCCCCCATGCTGGGGCGGGTCTTCCAACGGGTGTGCCAGCTCTACGAGGCCGGCCGCACCTTTGACATTGCCGCCCTGGGGCAGGATTTCACCCCCCAGGAGCTGGGGAAAATCGTCCTGCTGCAAAACGGCGCAGCCAGGCACACCAACGCCAAAACCGAGCTGCAGGATTGCCTGCGGGTCATGGCGGAGGAACAGGAAAAACGCAACGCTGCTTCCGTAGGGGATCTTTCCCAGGCGGAGTGGGAAGCAAATATGGAAAAGCTAAGACAAGCAAAGAAGAGAGGATCTTAACCATGGCAACCGAGAGAAAAACAAATCAGACGCCCGAAATCCCTGAGATCGAGGAAACGGTCCAGGCGGTCAACGCCCCGGCGGAGCAGCCGGCAGACGGATACGAAGAAGAAGAAGAAGAAGATCTGGATCTGACCAATAGTTTGGACCGTCTGGACGATATCGCCCCCCAAACCTCGGACGATCTGGCGAAGGAACCCCCCCTGCTGGACCTGAATTTTGACGAGGAACCCACCGACGATGAGCTGAAAGTAGAAGAGCTGAACGCCGAGGAGCTGAACGGCGAGGAAAACGAGCTGGATCTTTCGGTGGAAAACATCGCCCTGGACGACCCGGTCAAGGTCTATTTAAAGGAAATCGGCAGGGTGCCCCTATTAACTTCGGAGGAGGAAATTCAACTGGCGATTCGCATCAACGAAGGAGACGAAAACGCCAAGCAGCGGCTGACGGAGGCCAACCTGCGGTTGGTGGTGTCCATTGCCAAGCGATACGTCGGCCGGGGCATGCACTTCCTGGATCTGATTCAGGAGGGCAATGTAGGCCTGATCAAGGCGGTGGAAAAGTTTGACTACACCAAGGGCTTCAAGTTCTCCACCTACGCCACCTGGTGGATCCGGCAGGCCATCACCCGGGCCATTGCCGATCAGGCCCGCACCATCCGCATCCCCGTTCACATGGTGGAGACCATCAACCGGCTGAAGAAGGTGCAGAGCCAGCTGCTCCATGAAAACGGTACCGAGCCCAGTGAGGAACTGCTGGCGGAGACCATCGGCCTGACGGTGGAGCGGGTGCGGGAGATCATGCGGGTGGCCCAGGAACCGGTGTCCATGGAGACCCCCATCGGCCCGGAGGAGGACAGCCGCCTCATGGACTTTATCCGGGATGAGGACGCCTTGGCCCCCGACGATGCCGCCCTGAAAACCATCACCAATGAGGACATTGACGCCGTGCTGAAAACCCTGACCGAGCGGGAAGAAAATGTCATCCGGCTGCGGTTCGGCCTGAAGGACGGCCGTTGCCACACCCTGGAAGAGGTGGGTACTGCCTTCAACGTCACCCGGGAGCGGATCCGCCAGATCGAGGCCAAGGCGCTGCGAAAGCTGCGCCATCCGGTGCGGAGCAACAAGTTCAAGGAAACAAAGCTATGATTATCAATCAGGAAACCGATTATGCCATCCGGATTGTCCACTGTCTGGCCGAGTCTCCCCAGCGTCTGGGGGCGGCCGTCATCGCCCGGAGCACCGGCGTCACCCAGGGATTTACCCTGAAAATCCTGCGGAAGCTGCTGGCGGCAGGGCTGGTGGTTTCGGTTCGCGGGGCAGCCGGGGGCTATACGCTGGCCCGGCCGCCGGAGGAGATCACCTTGGGGCAGGTCATCGGCGTCATCTCCGGTCCCACCCAGTTCAGCCACTGCCAGGGGGAAACCACTGTCTGTACCCACCCGGCCGGGGTCTGCTATTTTAAGGACGTTTTTGACGATGTGGCCCGGTATATGGAGGAGCAGTTCCGGCAGGCCACCTTTGCGCCCAGCCGCCGGGAAAAATGAAAACATAAAAAGAAACCGTATGCAAGCGCCGCCAGGCTGCATGCTTACGGTTTTTTTGATGAGAACATCTTCTGTCACGCCAGGGCTTCCACCCCGGCAGGGCGGGGGATGGCTGTCCACATTTGGTCATATCGCCCGGCCAGGGCGGCGGCAGCCTGTTCGGCGGCCGGCAGACTTTCATACAGGGCAAACAGGGTGGGGCCGCTGCCCGACAGGGCCACCCCCAGGGGGTGGGTCTCCCACAGATCCGCCCGGGCCTGCGCCATGGAAGGCGTTGCCTCCCAGGCGGCGGCAAAGGAATTCCCCAGGCTGGCGGCAATTCCGGCCAGGTCTCCCGCCGCCAGACCGGCGGCCACCCGCTGCACATCGGGATGTATCGGGCGGGGAACCTGATCCACCGCCCGGTACATTTGACCGGTGGAAGGCTTTTGGCAGGGCTTCACCAACAGGATTCCGCAATCCGGCAGCGGAGCCAGGGGGGTCAGCACCTCCCCTACCCCGGCGGCCAGCGCAGTCCCCCCCGCCAGACAGAAGGGCACATCCGCCCCCAGAGGCAGCGCCAACGCCCCCAGCTGCTCCATGGACAGGGGATTTTCCCACAGCCGGTTCAACCCCACCAGAACGGCGGCAGCATCAGCGCTGCCGCCCCCCAGTCCGGCGGCCACGGGAATTTGTTTCTGAATAAAAATATCTACGCCGCCGTGAATCCCGGCAGCAGCAAAAAAGGCCCGGGCGGCGGCTTCGGCAAGATTGCCCTCCGCCAAGGCCGCATTACTGCAAGCAACCCGGATGGCCCCAGCCGGGGCCAGAGATACCCGGTCAGCCAGGGAAACGGATTGCAGAATCATTTGCAGATCGTGATACCCATTCTCCCGGCGGCCCACAATATCCAGCGCCAGATTCAGTTTGGCATTGGCCAGCAAGTGTAGCATAACAGTTCCCTCCAGAGTTCAAGGTAAATCCCCCCGCCAGCACAGCTGGCCCTCCCCCCTTTCGTCAAGGGGGGGGCAAAGGCACCGCCGCAAGCTTGTGCGAAAATCGCCTCCCTTGCCGAAAGGAGACTCCCCTGCTAGGGGAGATGTCACCGGAACGGTGGCAGAGGGGTTCCAGTTCCTGGAAGGAAAGGGGACCGCGTTAGCGGTGGAGGGATTCCACACCCTCAGTTGGGCGCAGTCTACTTCAATTCCTGCAAAAATTCCCCGATCCGGCGAACCGCTTCCCGCAGATGGTCAATGGAATAGCAGTAAGAGGCCCGGACAAATCCCTCGCCGCAGTCGCCGAAGGCGTTGCCGGGAACCAGCGCCACCTGCTTGGCTTCCAGAAGCCGGTTGCAGAATTCCTCTGAGGACAACCCGGTTTTCTGAATAGACGGGAAGGCATAAAAGGCGCCCTGGGGCTCAAAGCATTCCATGCCGATGTCCCGGAAACCGCTGACTACAAAACGGCGGCGCATGTCGTACTCATCCCGCATCTTTACAATATCACTGTCCCCGTTACGCAGGGCCTCAATGGCGGCGTACTGGGAGGTGGTGGGAGCAGACATAATGGCAAACTGATGCACCTTGGTCATCTGCTTCAGCACCGGCGCCGGGCCGCAGGCGTAACCCAGACGCCAGCCGGTCATGGAATAGGTTTTGGAAAAGCCGGAGATCAACACCGCCCGCTCCTGCATGCCCTCTATCTGGGCAATGGAAACATGGGGTTCCGGGCCAAAAGTCAGCTCGGCGTAGATCTCGTCCGACAGAATCATAATATCCGTCCCGCGCAGAACAGCGGCAATCTCCTCCAGATCCTGCCGCCGCATGACGGCGCCGGTGGGATTGCAGGGATAGGGCAGCACCAGCAGCTTGGTTTTAGGGGTGATGGCAGCCCGCAGCGCCTCTGCCGTCAGACGGAAGTCGTCCTGGGCTTTGGTCTCAATAATCACCGGCACGCCGCCGGCCATGCGGGTAATGGGATCATAGCAGACAAAGCTGGGCTCCACAATCAGCACCTCGTCCCCGGGGGCCACCAGGGTGCGGATGGCGCCGTCTATGGCTTCACTGCCCCCCACCGTCACCAGAATCTCCTGATCCGGGCTGTAGGACAGGGTGTATTTCCGCTGCATATAATTGGCAATTTCCTGCCGCAGCTCCCGCAGACCCCAGTTGGAGGTGTAACGGGTCTGGCCGTCCTCCAGGGAGCGAATGCCCTCCCGGCGGATATGCCAGGGCGTGGAAAAATCCGGTTCCCCCACACCCAGGGAGATGACGTCATCCATCTCGGCCACAATATCAAAGAACTTCCGGATGCCGGAGGGCTTGATATTCACCACCGTGGGATTCATAATTTTCTCGTAATGCATCACAGGGACACTCTCCCCCGATCGTCAGTCAGCGCATCGCAAAGATCCACGTTCAGCTCCTTGTACCGCCGGAGAACAAAGTGGGTGGCGGTGGAGACAATGGATTTCATGGGAGCCAGCTCCTTGGCCACAAACATCGCCACCTCCTTGAAGGTGCGGCCGGTGACGATGACGCAAAGGTCATAGCCGCCGGACATCAGGTAGACCGTCTCCACCTCGTCATACCGCATAATCCGCCGGGCGATGTCCTCAAAACCGGCGTCGGGCTGTGGAGTCACGGTCAATTCAATCAGGGCGGAAACGTAGGCGTTGTCGAACCGATCCCAGTCCACCACCGTCTTATACTTCCGGATAATGCCCGATTTTTCCAGGGCGGCGATCCGCTGCTCCACTTCCTCGTTTTCGATGCCCAGCATCACGGCGATATCCTTGCTGGCATACTTTGCATTTTGCTCCAGCAGGGATAAAATCTTTTTATTCATATCCATCAAAGTGCATCCTTTCCTGATCAACAATATCAACCGGGGGCGCGGCCACCCGAATCTATGAAATCTCCGCAAGACGCGGCCGACCTAATCTATGAGTACCGGCACGGCGGTGCGATCCTGGAAGATGGTAACATACCGGAAGCCGGCTTCCCGAAGCATATCCAGCCCCTGAGGGATGCCGCCGGCCACGTCGGCCACCCGGTGGGCGTCGGAACCCAGGGTCACATACTCCCCGCCCAGCGCCCGGAACCGCTTGAGCAGCGCCAGATCCGGCATGGTCTGGCCCCAGTCGGTACGCAGGCCGGAGGTGTTCAGCTCCAACGCCTTGCCGGCCTGGGCCAGCCTGCGGAACAGCAGGTCGATCCGGTCGGCAAACCCATCCAGCCGGATGTCCAGGTGATCCCGCCCGTTCATGTACCGCAGCGGGTAGGTTACATGCGCCAGACTGTCAAACCCGCCCCATTGGACCGTTTCCAGCAGCGCGTCAAAGTACCGCTCCAGCAGGGCGTAGGGTTCATACTCCGGCCGGCTGTAATCCAGATAATAAAAATCCGGGGTGTCTTTTAAATTATGCATGGAGGCCAGCACAAAATCCAGGGAGGGCTTTCCGGCCACCTGCCGGGCCACCTGGGGCGCCAAAACAGGCTGCCCCAGCTCCACCCCCAGCAGCACCAACAGCTGCCCCTGAAAGACGCTGCGGGCCTTGGCGGCCTCAAACAGGGAAATCTTGGAGGTTACGGAATAGCCGCCGGAATGGAACGCGTCGCACTCACAATGGTCCGTCAGGGCGATGCACCGCAGCCCCTTCCGCAGGGCGTATTCACACATGAGGCTGGCGGCATGCTCCCCGTCCGGGGAGGAATCAGTATGGATATGCAGATCCACCAGATGATGATACTCCATCACGCAAGCCACCTTTCAGGGAAATGTTCCAAAAACACCGGCAAAAACCAGTTTGGATTTAGTATAACACAAAAACTTTCATTCGTACAGAGATTTTTCTTTGTTTTTTGGAATTTTTATGCTATACTGATACATAATATATTTCTTTTTGGAGGAAGCATTATGAGAGCTGTTATTACGGTCATCGGAAAGGATACCGTGGGGATTCTGAATAAGGTCTCCGGCGTCTGCGCCACCCACAATGTGAACATCACCGAGGTCTCCCAGAACGTTCTGCAGGACATGTTCTGCATGATTATGATCTGCGATATCGACGGCATCAATCTTCCCTTTGATGCCTTTGTGGACGAAATGGCCGGTCTGGGCCAGGAAAATCATCTGTCCATCCATGTGATGCACGAGGACATTTTTAATGCCATGCACACCATCTGACCGGAGGCTGCTGTATGTATAATACCCACGACATTTTGGAAACCATTACCATGATCCAGGAGGAAAACCTGGACATCCGCACCGTCACCATGGGCATCTCCCTGCTGTCCTGCATGGACCAGGACATTGACGCCGCCTGCCGGAAGGTGTACGACAAGATCGTCCGCATGGCCGGGAATCTGGTGCCGGTGTGCCAGCAGATCGAGAAGGAGCTGGGCATTCCCATTATCAACAAGCGGGTAGCGGTGACCCCCATCAGCATGCTGGCCGCCGCCTGTCCCGGCGCCAATCCGGTGAAGTTCGCCCATACGCTGGAGAAGGCCGCACAGACCATTGGGGTCAACTTCATTGGCGGCTACTCCGCCCTGGTACAGAAGGGCTTTGCCGACGGGGATTATGCCCTGATTCATTCCATTCCGGAAGCCCTGGCAGAAACCGCACATGTGTGTTCCTCGGTGAACATCGGCTCCACCAAGGCCGGCATCAACATGGACG
>CAYZTR010000028.1:0-28270 GCA_964481575.1 uncultured Eubacteriales bacterium | reverse complement strand
ATTGTACCAATGTTAACGTGGGGTTTTGTACGTTCAAAATGTTCCTTTGCCATTTTAAATTTCCTCCTTAGAAATTAAATTCAAGTTGAGACTTGTAACTTGCTATTATTGTAGCAAGAAAGTTCCAAAAAAGCAAGAGATTTTCAGAAAAATCTCAATTACTTTTTCACGCGCTCACTGATGATCTTTTCAGCAATGTTCTTGGGAACCTCAGTGTAATGGCTGGGCTCCATAACATACTGACCACGACCCTGGGTCTTGGAACGCAGGTCGGTAGCATAACCGAACATCTCAGACAGAGGCACATGTGCATTAATCTGCTGAGCGCCGGCCACACTCTCCATACCCTGGATCATACCGCGGCGGGCGTTCAAGTCGCCGATCACATCGCCCATGTACTCTTCGGGCACAGTAACAACAACTTTCATGATAGGCTCCTGAAGAACGGGATCACCCTTCCGGCAGGCAGACTTGAAGGCCATAGAACCGGCGATCTTAAATGCCATTTCAGAGGAGTCAACCTCGTGATAAGAACCATCATACAGGGTAACCTTAACATCCACAACGGGATAGCCGGCCAACACACCAGACTGCATAGCACCCTGAATACCGGCGTCAACAGCAGGAATGTACTCCTTGGGAATGGCACCGCCGACAATCGCGTTGATGAACTCATAGCCCTTGCCGGACTCGTTGGGCTCCACTTTAATCTTACAGTGACCGTACTGGCCCTTACCACCGGACTGACGGGCGTATTTCTCGTCCACATCAGCCATCTTGCGGATGGTCTCTTTGTAAGCAACCTGCGGCTTACCAACATTTGCTTCCACTTTAAATTCGCGGAGTAAACGGTCCACAATGATCTCCAAATGCAACTCGCCCATACCGGCGATGATGGTCTGCCCGGTTTCCTCATCGGTGTAAGCCTTGAAGGTCGGATCTTCCTCAGCCAGTTTAGCCAGCGCAATACCCATCTTTTCCTGACCGGCTTTGGTCTTGGGCTCGATGGCAACGCGGATAACCGGATCGGGGAATTCCATCTGCTCGAGAATAATGGGATGATCCTCGTCGCAAAGGGTATCACCGGTGGTGGTGTTCTTTAGACCGACAGCAGCAGCGATATCACCGCAGTAGCAGCAGTCGATGTCCTTCCGGTTGTTGGAATGCATCTGCAGGATACGGCCAATGCGCTCCCGATTGCCCTTGGTAGAGTTATAAACAGACTCACCGGCTACAACCTTACCGGAATAAACACGGAAGAAGCAGATCTTACCGACAAAGGGGTCGGTGGCGATCTTGAAGGCCAGGGTGGACATGGGCTCATCATCACCAGGACGACGCTCCTCCTCCTCCTCTGTATCGGGGTTAATACCCTTCACAGGGGGCACGTCCAACGGAGAGGGCATGTAGTCGATAACAGCATCCAGCATTTTCTGAACACCCTTGTTCCGGTAAGCGGTACCGCAGGTAACGGGAACCATGGTGTTCTCGATGGTGCACTTCCGGATAACCCGCTTCATCTCTTCGATGGTGGGCTCTTCTCCTTCCATGTACTTCTCCAGCAGGGCTTCGTCTTCCTCGGCCACGGCCTCAACCAATGCGTCATGATACTCCTGGGCTTTCTCCTTCATGTCGTCGGGGATTTCCTCAACGTCAATCTTGATACCCTTGGGATCATTATAAATATAGGCCTTCATTTCAAGCAGATCAATGAGACCCTTGAAATCGTCCTCAGCGCCGATCGGCAGCTGAATCGGAACTGCGTTGCACTTCAAACGATCTTTCATCATCTGCACAACACGATAGAAATCGGCGCCCATAATGTCCATTTTATTGACGAAAGCCATACGGGGTACTTTGTACTCGTCAGCCTGACGCCAAACAGTTTCGGACTGGGGCTCCACACCGCCCTTGGCGCAGAAAACGGTCACAGAACCGTCCAGCACACGGAGCGAACGCTGCACTTCTACGGTGAAGTCAACGTGGCCGGGGGTGTCGATAATATTGATACGATGCTTATTCCAGTAACAGGTGGTCGCAGCAGAGGTGATAGTAATACCACGCTCCTGCTCCTGCGCAATCCAGTCCATGGTGGCATCGCCGTCGTGGGTTTCACCAATTTTATGGTTTACACCCGTGTAAAACAAAATGCGTTCTGTAGTGGTCGTTTTACCGGCGTCGATGTGAGCCATTATACCAATATTTCTGGTCATTTCAAGCGAAACGTCTCTTGGCATAATTTACCTCCTAGAAAAATCAGTCATGTAACAGCAAATCAGCAGATTACCAACGATAATGTGCAAAAGCCTTGTTGGCTTCGGCCATCTTGTGGGTATCTTCACGCTTCTTGAAAGCGCCGCCCTGCTCATTCACAGCATCCATGATTTCGCCGGCCAAACGCTCCTTCATGGTTCTCTCAGAACGAGAACGGCTGTAAGCGGTCAACCAACGCAGACCCAGCGTCTGTCTCCGTTCAGGACGAACCTCAAAAGGAACCTGATAGGTAGCGCCGCCCTTACGGACAGCCTTAACCTCCAGCTGGGGCATGACATTTTCCATAGCGGCTTCAAAAACCTCCAGGGGTTCTTTGCCAGTCTTTTCGGAAATAATGTCGAAGGCGCCGTACACAATCTTCTGTGCAACGCCCTTCTTCCCGTCCAACATCACGTTATTGATCAGACGGGTAACAATTTTGGAATTATAAAGCGGATCGGGCAAAACGTCACGTTTTGCGACATAGCCTCTTCTTGGCACTTTACTTCCCTCCTTCACAGTAATGATATCATAGGTACTCGAGTGACAAAACTCCCGTGGTACCAAGCGAGGCCTTTATTTATATAAAAGCCAAAGCTTGATAACTTTGTGCAGAAATTTTCGTCCGAATCATGCGCGGCAAGAAAATTACTTTTTCGCGCCTGCCTTGGGCCGCTTAGCGCCGTACTTAGAACGGGCCTGCATCCGGTTGGCAACACCCTGTGCATCCAGGGTACCTCTTACGATATGGTAACGAACACCGGGGAGATCCTTAACACGACCGCCACGAACAAGAACAACACTGTGCTCCTGCAGGTTGTGACCGATACCGGGAATGTAAGAAGTCACTTCGATCCCGTTGGACAAGCGTACACGAGCAACCTTCCGGATTGCAGAGTTAGGCTTCTTCGGGGTCTGAGTCTTCACAGCAGTGCAGACGCCACGCTTCTGGGGAGAATCGTTGTTGGTCATTTTCCTCTTCTGGGAGTTATACCCAAACAGCAAAGCGGGGGCCTTGGCCTTCTTCTCGATGGTTTCGCGACCATTCCGAACTAACTGGTTAAAAGTTGGCAAGTTGAATTCACCTCCATACAATCATTTTTGCATGAGAAAGCACAGATGGGCACAATCCCACACAATTACAAAGTTTATCATTACGCTTTAGATTTGTCAAGGGATTTTCCAATATTTTTTTGCAAACTCCTATGAAAAATTCAGGATTTCATGAAATTTTTTCTAAAACCTGAAAAAACTGCCGGCAAAACGGGTCTGCCGGCAGCTTCCGGGAATTACTCCCGGATCGCGTCTTTCATGGATTTTACATAATCCCGCACATAAGGGGTCGCTTCCCTGCCGTACTGGGCCAAGATCTTAATAATAGCAGAGCCGACAATGGCGCCGTCTGACAGTCTGGCCATCTTAGCAGCCTGAGCAGGGGTAGAAATCCCAAAACCAACAGCACAGGGAATGTCTCGATTTTCCTTCACCAGACGAACCATAGCGCCAATATCTGTAGTGATCTCCGAACGGACGCCGGTCACGCCCAGGGAAGAAACGCAATAAACAAATCCGCTGGCCTCTTTGGCGATCATGGCGATTCGCTCTTTAGAGGTGGGGGCGATTAAGCTAATAAAATCCAGACCGTACTCCTTGCAGATGGGGTCAAACTCCTGCTTCTCCTCAAAGGGGACGTCCGGCAGGATCAGGCCAGAGATGCCGGCTTCGGCTGCCGTGGAGACAAATCGCTGGATTCCGTAGGAAAAAACCACATTGGCATAAGTCATAAACACCATGGGGATCGGTATGTTAGGCCGCACCTTGCGGACAAAAGCAAACACATCGTCTGTTGTAATCTTATTTTTCAAAGCCCGGAGATTGGCATCCTGAATAACAGGGCCTTCTGCTGTGGGATCTGAGAAAGGAATTCCCAGTTCAATAAGATCCGCACCGGCTTCCACCATAGCATATAATACCTGCTCCGTAGTTTCCAGATCCGGATCTCCAACCGTAATAAAGGGAATGAAGGCCTTTCCGTTTTTGAACGCTTCAGCAACCTTAATCATGAATATCCTCCCCTCTGTAGCGGGCAATGGCAGCGCAGTCTTTATCACCGCGGCCGGAGATGTTGATAACCATTATTTCCTCTTTAGACATAGTGGGTGCCAGCTTCATAGCATGGGCTACGGCATGAGAGGACTCAATAGCAGGAATAATCCCCTCGGTACGGGAAAGGTACTCAAAAGCCTCCACCGCTTCATCGTCCGTCACGGGAACATATTGGGCCCGGCCGGTATCATGGAGCATGGCATGCTCCGGTCCAACTCCCGGATAATCCAAACCCGCCGAAATAGAATAAACCGGCGCGATCTGACCATATTCATCCTGACAGAAGTAAGACTTCATGCCGTGGAAAATACCCAGCTTCCCGGTGGCCATGGTAGCAGCGGTTTCAAAGGTATCAATACCCCGTCCGGCAGCCTCACAGCCAATGAGCTTCACATCGGGATCGTCAATAAAGTGATAAAAAGCGCCGATGGCATTGGAGCCGCCGCCTACACAAGCCAACACGCAGTCTGGCAACCGGCCTTCTGCATCCAGCACCTGCTGCTTAATCTCCCGGGAAATAACAGCCTGAAAATCCCGGACAATGGTGGGGAACGGATGGGGCCCCATAACAGAACCCAACACATAATGCGTATCATCGATTCGGTTGGTCCACTCCCGGAAGGTTTCGGAAACTGCATCTTTCAAAGTTGCGGTACCGTTATCCACGGCATGCACTTTAGCTCCCATGAGCCGCATACGGTAGACATTCAGTGCCTGACGTTCCGTGTCAACCCGACCCATGTAAACCTCGCACTCCATACCCATATAAGCAGCGACGGTGGCAGTGGCCACACCGTGCTGCCCGGCTCCGGTTTCGGCGATCAGGCGAGTCTTGCCCATCTTCTTCGCCAGCAAGGCCTGCCCTAGGGCGTTGTTAATCTTATGGGCGCCGGTGTGATTCAGGTCCTCCCGCTTCAGATAAATTTTCGCGCCGCCCAGATCCTCGGTCATGCGTTTGGCATAATACAAAGGAGAGGGACGGTTGGCGTAGTCCTGATACAACGCGGTCAATTCCCGGTTAAATTCCGGGTCGTTTTTGTAGTAGTTATAGGCTTCCTCCAGCTCGATGACAGCATTCATGAGGGTCTCCGGAATATACTGTCCGCCGTGGATGCCAAATCTTCCATTACTCATAATCTGGTTCTCCTGACTGCATTTAATATTTTTTCTGGATCTTTTACCCGATCAGTCTCCACCCCGGAGGAAATATCAAGCGCAAAGGGATGTACCTGCCGAATGGCTTCCGGAATATTATCCGGCGTCAAACCGCCGGCCAGAAAAAAATCCCGGCCCACATGTTGCAACAACGACCAATCAAAGGTCTCCCCTGTTCCCTGGCCGCTGTCCAGCAAAATCCAGTCTGCCGGGGAGGCTACCGCTCGCTGAATATCGGCAGCAGTATACACCTGAAAAGCCTGAATCACCTGACAGCCGGTTTCAGTTTGCACGGCCCGGACGTAATCGGCGTCCTCCCGACCGTGGAGCTGGATCATCTCCACAACCTGCGCTCGCAGCCACTGTATCACCCGCTCCAGAGGTTGATCCACAACAACACCCACAGGGCAAATATCAGGGGCCAGCCGCTGCCGCAATTGTTTTGCCTGCTCTGGTGTAACGCTGCGATGGGACTTGGGAAAATCCAGAACAAACCCTACATAGTCAGGCTTGGCTGCATTTACCGCCATCACATCTTCGCTGCGATACAGGCCACAAATCTTAATCCTTGTCACATAGTGCACCCCCGCAGTGCCGCCAGCATGGACGCCTTATTTTCCGCTCGCATAAGGGTTTCTCCAATCAAAACTGCATCCGCCCCCAGCTCCCACAAAGCGGCGGTATCAGCCGGTGTCTGCACACCGCTTTCGGCCACATAGAGCGCAGTATCGGGGATCAAATGCCGCAAGCGGCTGGCATTGGAAAAATCGACCGTGAAGTTCTTCAGATTCCGGTTATTGACACCGATGACACGAGCACCGGCGGCCACAGCCGACCGAATCTCATTCTCATCATGGGTTTCCACCAAAGCAGTCAGCCCAAGATCGTTACAAAGCCCCAGCCAGCGGTGAATGGTATCGGTATCCAACAGGGCACAGATGAGCAAAACCGCATTGGCGCCCATACATTTGGCTTCATAAATCTGATAAACATCCACGGTGAAATCCTTGCGAATCATGGGCAATGAAACAGCAGCCCGAATATCCCGGAAAATGGCATCTGAACCAAGAAACCATTTTGGCTCGGTAAGACAGGAGATGCAGTCCGCACCTGCTGCCTCATAGTCCCTGGCGATCTGCAAATAAGGAAAATCCTCCGCGATCACCCCTTTGGAAGGAGATGCCCTTTTCACTTCGCAGATAAAGGAAAGGCCGGGCTTTTGCAGGGCAGCCTCAAATGGGAAATTTCCCTTTGAACAAGCCAGCGCCTGTTCCCGCAGCACTTCCAGCGGCAGCTTTTCCCGGGCCATCGCCACCCGCTCCCGGGCATGGGCCGCCAGTTGTTCCAGAATCATAGGCTCACCCATTGGACACAGCAATATACTGCTCCAGTGTTTCGGCGGCTTTTCCACTGTCAATAGCTTCGGCCGCCAAATCAATTCCCTCCGCAATAGTGGCAGCTTTCCCGGCAATATACAAAGCCGCACCGGCATTCAGAAGCACCGCGTTCCGCCGGGGTGACTGCTCTCCGTTTAGAACTGCCCTGGTAATGGCTGCGTTTTCAGCCGGATCGCCGCCCACCAAATCCGCCTTCTGGCAACGGGTCAGGCCGAAGTCCTCCGGCTTTATCTCATAGAGCTTGCGCTCTGTACTATGAAACTCACAAACGGTAGTGGGCGCCGACGCAGAAATCTCATCCATCACGTCCTGCCCATACACCACCAAACCATCGGTAACCCCAAGCTTATGAAGAATCTCAGCCATAGGCTCGATCAGGGATTCCTGATAAACACCCATCACCTGATATTTAGGCGCGCCGGGATTGGTCAGAGGCCCCAAAAGATTGAAGACCGTCGGGAAACCCAATCCCTTCCGGATCGGGCCAACATATTTCATGGATGTATGATATTTCTGGGCAAAGAAAAAGCAGATGCCCACCTGCTCCAGCAGCTGCACTGCCTTTTCAGGCTCCTGCTGCACATTGACTCCCAGGGCTTCCAACACATCAGCTGCACCGCACTTAGAGGAAGCCGCTCGATTTCCATGCTTAGCCACCGGCTGTCCGGCGGCAGCAATGACAATAGCGGCGGTAGAAGAGATGTTGAAAGAGTTGGAACGGTCCCCACCGGTCCCCACAATCTCCAACACATCCATAGGAGGCTTCACAGACAACGCATGATCCCGCATAGCGGCGGCACAGCCAGAAATCTCGGCATTGGTGGCACCCTTCATGGCCAACAAGCTCAGGAAAGCGGCCCGCTCCACTTCGGTGGTCTCACCGGACATAATTTCGTTGACGCAGGTGTAAGCTTCCTCATAACTTAGATCGGTTTTGGTGGATAGCTGAATGTTGTACTCTTTGATCATTTTGCAATACCTCCAATCAGATTTTGCAGCATTTGTAAGCCGCAAGGTGTAAGAATTGATTCGGGATGAAACTGCACCCCGTAAATGGGATAAGATTTATGCTGAACCGCCATAACCTCATGATCCGTTGTTTCGGCAACAACTTGCAGACAATCCGGCAGAGTAGCTGCATCTGCAGCCAGGCTGTGGTAACGTCCTACTGGGAATTCTCGAGACAAACCTGCAAACAAGGGACAGGAAGCATCGACCGTAACAAGAGACTGCTTGCCATGCATCAGCTCCTTGGCGTAGGTCACAGTGGCACCAAACGCCTCGCAAATAGCCTGGTGTCCCAAGCAAACGCCGAACACCGGAATTTCAGGGCCCAGTTCTCGGGCCACCGCCTCGCAGACACCGGCGTCGCAGGGACGGCCGGGACCGGGAGAAAGAATAATCAACTTTGGTTGCAAATCCCGGATTTCCTCCACCGTCAATTCATCATTGCGGATCACCCGGATCTCCGGATCAATGGTTCCAATGAGCTGATACAGATTATAAGAAAAGCTGTCGTAATTATCAATTAAAAGAATCATTTGTCCAGCCCTCCATCTGCCAATTCCAATGCGTTCAACACAGCCCGCGCTTTGTTCAGGCATTCCTGATATTCCTTTTCCGGCACAGAGTCGGCGACGATGCCGGCGCCGGAGCGGACAAACACCTTACCGTTTTTCTTAAAGGCAATCCGGATAGCAATGCAGGTATCCATATTGCCGGTAAAATCAATATAGCCGATAGCACCGCCATAAATGCCACGCTTATTGTTTTCCAATTCATTGATGATCTGGCAGGCCCGAACTTTTGGCGCACCGGATAAGGTGCCGGCCGGCAGGATGGCATCCACCGCATCTATAGCATCTTTCTCCGGGCGAATCTCCCCCCGGACGGTGGAACCAATATGCATTACATGGGAATATCGCTCAATAGACATATATTTTTCTACGGCAACGCTGCCGAAGCGGGAGATTTTTCCAATGTCGTTACGCCCCAAATCCACCAGCATATTATGCTCGGAGCGTTCTTTCTCATCAGCCAACAACTCCGCTTCCAGGGCGTCATCCTCCTCTTTGGTTTTTCCCCGTGGACGGGTACCAGCCAGAGGAAAGGTATGCAACACGCCGTCCTGCAGCTTCACCAGTGTCTCAGGCGAAGCCCCGGCAATCTCAATATCATCACTGGAAAAATAAAACATATAGGGAGAAGGGTTAGAGGTTCGAAGCACCCGATAGGTATCAAACAAAGATCCTTCAAATTCAGCTTCCAGCCGGTTGGACAACACAACCTGGAAAATATCCCCTTCCCGGATATAGCGCTTGCCGCACTCCACCATCCGACAATATTCCTCTTTGGAAAACAACCCATGGAAAGACGACTTCAACCGCCCTGGAGCAATAGACTCAGGCTGGCCACAGCGAACCAATCTGGACATTTCCTCCAAATCATTGGAGATCCGGCAGTAATCCTCCTCCAAATTCGCTGTCCGCACATTGGCAATCAGAATGATTTTCTGACTGAAATTATCAAAACAAATGACCTTGTCAAACAGCATCAGGTCTACATCTTTGAACCCTTCGTTGTCCTGGGCATCCAACTTCAGTACCGGCTCGGCATATTTGATATAATCATAGGAAAAATACCCTACCAAGCCACCGGTAAAGGGCGGAAACTGCGTCAACCGGGGACTTTTATACTGGGCCAGCAATTGTCGCAGATACTCCCCCGGATGCGTCACCGAAAAGGTTTGCACCTCCCCGTTACGGACGGTCATTTGCCCATTGGTGCAGGTGACCTCCAACTGGGGGTCATACCCTAGAAAAGTATAGCGCCCCCAACGGTGCGTATCCTCAATGGATTCCAGCATATAAACATGACGGCTGACCTTTTTCAACGTCCGCATAACCTCAATCGGAGTGCGAATGTCAGAAAAAATTTCCGCCTTAACCGGAAGGACCTGATAGTCTCCCGACGCTGCAATTTTTTTGGCTTCCTCTAAGGAGGGATACAACATGATTCTGGCTCCTTTCAGATTATCATGGGCATTTTTTACAAGGAAAAAGAATTTCATGCAAATAAAAAACGCCCATGACCATACAATAATCGTATAGTCAAGGACGAGTAAATCAAAAAACTCGCGGTGCCACCTTGATTCATGGACAACCATGCACTTTCGGAGTACCAACATACCCCTTGCAACTGACGTATGCAAACCACGTTGCGGATACTTGGGCAAGAAGCCGGTTCCCCACACCCTCAGCGACCCATTTACCAGTCTGCGATCTATCCGGTTCCCAGCACCCCGGACTCTCTGCAAGTGCACAACAGGTTTTACCTTCGCTTCAACGGTTTCTGCTAATATTATACGCCTTCAGCGGAAAAAGTCAAGTGTTCTAGCACAAATTTCTGAAATTTATGAAAAGCCGAAAGAAATGTCCCTGCTTGGAAAACACAGGTTTTGTCGAAAATTGTCGACAAAACGGTAGACAAAAAGAAAGGAAGTGTGATACAATGACAACAATCCGATACCCGGATGAATTACTGGCTGATAATATATTTAATTCATAAAAGGAGAGATTTTAAATGGCGGATATTCAGGTTGCCTACAACGCAGGAGAACTATATAAAGCCGATAACAACCGTTATAACGGGCGAATGCCTTACCGTTTTTGCGGAAAAAGCGGGCTGAAGCTCCCGGCAATTTCATTAGGTTTCTGGAAAAATTTCGGCTCTATGAAGCCCTTTGAAAACAGCCGCACCATGACTTTGCGCGCTTTTGACCTGGGAATTACCCATTTTGATTTGGCAAATAATTATGGCCCCACTTACGGTGCAGCAGAAGAAACCTTCGGCCGGATTTTTGCAAAAGATTTGAAACCTTATCGGGACGAGCTGCTGATCTCTACCAAAGCGGGATTTGACATGTGGCCCGGCCCTTATGGTCAGGGCGGCGGCAACCGGAAATATATGCTGGCCTCTCTAGATCAGAGTCTGAAGCGCATGGGGCTGGATTATGTGGATATTTTCTATTCCCATCGTTTTGACCGTGAAACACCTTTGGAGGAAACTATGGGCGCCCTTGCAACGGCGGTACAGCAGGGCAAGGCGTTATATGTAGGCGTTTCCTCTTATGATCCCGAACAAACAAGACAAGCCTACGCAATTCTGAAAAGCATGGGCGTTACCGCGCTGATTCATCAGCCTTGCTATTCCATGCTGCACCGGGAGCCGGAAAACGGGCTATTCGATACGCTCAACGAGTTAGGCATGGGCTCGGTGGCCTTCTGCCCCTTGGCGCAGGGAATGCTCACCTCCCGCTATTTGAACGGGATCCCCAACGATTCCCGCATCAGTGTGGAAGGGCGCGCCAATCAGGAGGATCCCTGGCGGGATCGTCAGATCGCAAAGGTGCAGGAATTGAATCAGATTGCGGAAAACCGCGGACAGACTATGGCACAAATGGCACTGGCCTGGGCGCTGCGGCCGGGGCACGCCACCTCCTGCATTATTGGCGCTAGCCGGGTGGAACAAATTGAGGAAAACGCTGCCGCTGTAGCCCACCTGGACTTTACAGAAGAGGAACTGGCCGCTATTGAAGCGATTCTGCAGCGCTAACCGTTTATTTCATGGAAAAAGCCCAACGCTTACCGCGTTGAGCTTTTCTGGAGCTGGAGAAGGGACTCGAACCCTCGACCTGCTGATTACGAATCAGCTGCTCTACCAACTGAGCCACTCCAGCGAATATTGGTAATTATACCAACTTTTTACCCAATAGTCAAGTACAAATTCCAGAAAGATGAGGACAAAAAATGAGTTTAGGCGCTAATATTAAAAAATATCGCACACAAAATCAACTGAAGCAGGAGGATATTGCCAAAGCGCTTGGCGTGACTCGTTCCACGGTATCCTGTTATGAAAGCAATAAGACAACGCCGCCTCTCAAGGTCATCGAAAAATTAACCAAGTTGTTTTGTTTGCCATCTCCAGATTATTTGCTGATGGATAACCCTTCAGATATCCTGTCTTTTTCATCCCCTGGCTCAAGATATAACAATCAGGGAAGGGATGACTCCATGGTCTCGTCGGTCACCTGGGGATTCGGGGAACTTTCCGACGATGAGAAAGCAGTGGTACTGAATTTCCGCCTGTTGAGCCAGGAGGATCAGCAGCAAATCCATGCACTGCTGGAAAAACTCAAAGAAAACAGCTATCTGGAATAGATCCAAAGCAAACATAGTTTCAATTTATAAAAAGTCAGTCCCTGCAGATGAAGCAGAGACTGGCTTGTTTCATTTTTAATTATTCCCCTGCTGGAAAATCGAAGGTGCCGGAAGGAGAACTGGAGCCTGAGGAATCATCACCAAAGATGAATGAACCGTTGCCTCCAGAAGAAGCATCAGAGGTCACTTCGGTGGTATAGCTGGAAGAACCGGTATCTTCCATTAGCGCAACGCTGACAACGAAGGAGCTTCCGGAAGATGGACGCAACACTGTCAGGGTCAGCGTATCCCCGGGGGCGCTGTCTTCGATCTTGGCCAGAATCACACTGGAATCGGTAATGGCTAGATCATCCACAGCAATAATCAAATCTCCTTCGGCGATACCAGAAGAAGCAATAGGTGAATCCGAAGTAATTGATGCAACCAACAGACCGGTGCTATCATAACCATTCAGTCTGGCTGTCACAGAATTCACCATGGTATAGCTAATTCCCAGCTTGGCCCGATTGGTTACATAACCAGACTGAATCAAACTGTCTGCCACACGTTTCACCGTAGTAGTGGGGATGGCAAACCCCATGTTTTCATAATATTCGCCCACATACTTCCAAGCCGTGATCCCAATCACCTGGCCATATAGATTGACCAGTGCACCACCGGAAGAACCAGGATTAATGGCAGCGTCAATCTGCAAAAAGCGCATAGAATAATTGGAAGAGTTGGTTGCCCAACGATCCACCGCACTGATGGTACCTTTGGTCATGGTAAAAGCACCTGCTGTACCGGCCGGATTACCAATAGTGATGATATTCTCCCCTACCTGGGCCTGGGACGAATCTCCAAAGGTCGCTACCGGCAAACCGGAGACATCCACCTTCAGAACCGCCAGATCTGTTCTGCTGTCACCCGCCACGAAAGTAGCATCATATTCCGTACCGTTGCTTAAGGTAACAATGAACTGGGGATTTGGAACGTTTGCATAGATATGATCGTTGGTTACAATATAACCGTCTTGAGAATATATAACACCGCTGGCGCTGGTAGACGCAGTAGGGTCGTCCATACTGTACACCTGGATCAGCACCACAGACTGCACTACGGCATTATAAACTTCATTGGGCGAAGAAGCATCCATATCCTCCGGCAAAGGAGCCAAGCCTGCAGAAGAGAAAGAGGAGTCAATATTACTCTTTTGACTATTGCGTCCGCAAACATAGCTAACAGCAGCCACCATACAAAGCGCTAACACTATCGCCAAAATTCGGAAAAACAATTTAGGGCCGCCTTGGGGCAGTGGCTCCGCCTTTCCAGGCTCGACGGCGGTGTAAGTAATTTTCATTTCCGGTTGGTTGTTTGCGGACGCAGGCTGCTGTATCGGCTGCCCTCCAGCAACCGGTGCACCAGCTACAGACTGATAAGATATCGGCGGGGCCACACGATCGGCGACAACGGCCGACTGAGAAGCATATAGCGGCGCACCGGTCGTAGGATCATAAGATACCGGTTGGGCGGCAGGCTCCGCGACACCGGCAGGCTGAGAATCATAAATAGGCGCACCGGTCGTAGGATCATAAGATACCGGTTTGGCGGCAGGCGAGACCGGCGGTACAGGTGGCACCGGAGGAACCGATGAGGCAGGCGGAACGGGCGGCACAGATGAAACCGCTTCCGCCGATGTTTCCATAGGCTGTGCTTCCGGAGAAGCGATTTCCGCTTCGGATACAACAGCTGACATAGCGGGGCACAATGGCGCAGCTTGTTCAGATTCCACCGGCGTATTTCCGGAGAGATTCGCCTGGGGTTGATTGTAGTTCTGATTTTCTTGATCCATATTATTTCTCCTCGCTTTGGGCGGGCAGAGATTCTGCCACATGGGTTGGGAGATTTACCTCAAACTCGGTATACTCTCCCTGCACACTGCTTACAGTAATGCTGCCGCCGTGAATATCAATGATGGTTTTAACAATGTAAAGACCGAGCCCCGTACCGGTTTTGTCCTGGGAGCGGGAACGGTCAGTTTTGTAAAACCGTTCAAACACATGGGGCAATTCTTTTGATGCGATACCAGCACCAGTATTCCGGATGCGGAACTGAGCCATACCGCCGCCAATATCACCAACGGAGAAGGTGATGGCGCCGCCTTCCTCCGTAAACTTGACGGCATTGTCAGTCAGATTATAAATCACCTGATGGATCAAATCCTTATCCGCCATCAAATACAAAGGCTCCAATTTATCCAAACCACGGATCTCCAGCGACTTATTCTCAATTTTCTGTTCCAGAGAAAAAACGCTGGTCAGAATCACCTCAGAAAGATTCATCCGGGCAAAATTCACCTTCATTTCCCCAGATTCCAGCTTGGACATATTCAGCATGCTGACCACCAGGCGAGATAAGCGTTTGACCTCCTCTGATACAATGGTCAGATAATGGTCATGCTGACTTTCCGGAATGGTGCCATCCAGAATTCCGTCAATGAAGCCGCCAATGGTAGTCATAGGTGTTTTCAATTCATGGGAAACATTGGCAACGAAGCTACGCCGCATACTTTCAGACCGAGAAAGCGAATTAGACATGTTATTGAAAGCGACAGCCAGTTCTCCAATTTCATCGTCCGTTTCCACAGGAATACGCCGGGAAAAATCACCTCGAGCCATGGCCCGGGCTGCCTCCGACATCATTCGCAGCGGGCGAGTAAACCTGTAGTTTACATAGTACAGACCGAAGAAAATAATAGACATAGGGATCAGCATAGCAAGCAAAAAGATTTTGACAATCCGGCTGGAAAGCGTGCGAAGCTCGGCAGCCGGAGAGGAAACAAACACATATCCACGAATCTGACCGGTATTGGAATCCATTACCGGCACGCCAGCGATATAACAGGTTGCATCATAGACGCCACCCAGATTTCCAACTTCATAATAGCTGCCGACATCATTGATCCGGGATAATACTTGGGCAGAAATTGCTTTATCCTCATGGGAGCAGGTACCGTACCGCACAAAATTGCTGCAATTACAAACCGTAACATTTCCCAGAGTATCCGTAATATAAATGGAAGCATTCAACGCCTCCCCTACTACGGCTGCAATACTGGAGGTGCTGAAACTGTAATCCTTTTCGTCCATCCGATAGGCAGCCATAGAAGCAATCGTTTGCCCGGTTTTCATCAAAGAGGTTTGCTGCCGCCCCGCCATGGAATTCCGGACCGTAAAGCTAGTAAAAAAGGTTATCAAGGTAATGGCAGCCAGGGTGGAAGCAGCAATCACAAGAAAGTATTTGCGAAATAGCTTCATGGGATCACTTCACCTCAAATTTATACCCAACGCCCCAAACCGTTTTCAAAGCCCATTGATCAGAAACGCCTTCCAGCTTCTCCCGCAGCCGTTTTACATGAACATCCACTGTCCGGGAATCACCATAGTAATCAAAACCCCAAACCTCGTCCAGTAACTGATCCCGGGTATAAACCCGGTTTGGATTGGAAGCCAGATGGAAAATCAGCTCCAGCTCCTTGGGCGGCGTATTGATGGGCTTACCATCCACAATCAGCTCATAGTTGGTAAGATTGACCACCAACTTATCAAAACGGACTTCCTTAACAGGAGAAGCAGCTTCCACAGTAGAACGGCGCAGCACAGCCTTGACACGGGCTACCACTTCCTTAGAGTCAAAGGGCTTTACTACATAATCGTCCGCCCCCAACTCCAAGCCAAGCACTTTATCAAAGGTCTCTCCCTTAGCTGTTGTCATAATGATTGGTACCGAAGATGTTTTGCGGATTTCCCGGCAAACCTGCCATCCGTCCAATTTTGGCAACATAATATCCAGCAAAATCAAATCCGGGGCAGAATCATTGACCATTTTTAAGGCCTCTTCCCCATCACTAGCAACAAATACTTCAAAATTTTCCTTTTCCAGATATAACCGCAACAACTCGCAAATATTGGGATCGTCATCCACAATCAACACGCGTGCCATCAGAATCACTCCTCCAAAACTATGGTTTCAATGTTATGCATTATTATAGCGCCCAGTTATGACAAATTTTGTTACGAAAAGTAAACGGACTTTGAATATTTCCGGAAATTTGTCAAAAATTTGTTTAGAAAGCAAACCCGGATCGGCCCGCAGAAAGCAAGCCGATTTCCAAAAAACGTTAATTCAAAATCGCTTTACGCAACAGCACCACATCCGTCACACTCAGGCTGCCATCCAAATTCATATCACCGATAGCGCTGTTGCCGCCCTGAAGGATAACCTTCCGAAGCAAGACAACATCAGTTACAGAAAGCTTTCCATCCCCGTTCAGATCACCGTACAGCGGTGTCCAGGCTTCCAGGGTCTCCAGCATTTGCAGGTTGGTGACCAATTCCTTTTGCTCAACAGGTAAGGCATCATAAGCAAATCGCGCGTTCCGCACCGCCTCCAATGCCTCCAGTGACATTTGCTCCAACGTGGGCAAAGCCGCAATGGCATCAATAACAGCCTGGGTTTCCGGCAGAATTTCCGTAGACGGCTGGGAAGGCGGCGTCGCCGGCGTCCAGGCCTCCAAAGCTTCCAGCTTCTGCAGATTGATGACATAGACTTTCTGTTCGGCAGAAAGTGCAAGATAAGCATCCCGGGCCGCACCCACGGCTGGCAGGAAATTCTCGCTCATATCAGCCACTTCCGGCAAAGCGGCAATGGCGTCAATAACCGCCTGCGTTGCCGGTTCAATTTCCAACGACGGCGGTTCCTCCCCAGCCAGAAGCATCTGCAAGCGGTCATAATATTCCACCATATCCTGCTCCGTATCAGATAAGGCAAGATAAGCCTGCTCTGCCGCTGCAATATCCTCCTCAGAGCTGGTGCTATTCAGCTGCAGAATGGCAGCATCCACTGTCTGCGCATTGGCCAACATGGTCAAAAGCTGTTCCAGCTCCACTTCAGCTGCTGCCAAAATCGGCTGGTTGGAAACCTGTTCCTGATATTCCGGCATCAGCCCGGCATACGCCAGGCCAGCGGCGAGGATAGCAGGAGCAGAGGTCAAACTCACCGTACCAATGGCATCAATCAAATTCTCAGCATTGGCAATTAAAAAGCTGTTATCCCCTGTATACGTGCCGGGATAGAACACAGATACACCGTTGGACAGCACCGCTAAGGTACCGTTTTCAAAAGACTGGAGCACCATACTACCGCTGGAAAAAGGATCTCCGGTAGGCATACCGGTAATGGCAAGCGATTCCTCTACGGTTGCGCCCAAGTCAGCAAAGGCTTTCGCGATTGCACCGCTCAGCACGGTAGCAACATCAGCCGTACCGGCCGCCACATCAGCGCTGTAGATATCTTCAGTCCGTCCCAGAATATAGGCAACACCGTTTTCACTGACAAAGGTCTGATATTTCACCGTACCGTCTGCCGTAACAGTCACATTGCCAGTGGGGACACCAACCACCAGGCCAGCTTCCTTATTGTCCTGATTATATTTGGCATAGGCATAAGCAAAAGTATTATGATTTTCAGCATCACCGCTGCCCGGAGCAAAATCACTGCGAATAAAGCCAACTGTACCGTCGCGCACCAAAGCGGTTTCCTGATAGCTGATGGTACCGGAAGTATATACCTGATAGACGTAACCATCATAAGTAAACGAATTGGTCAAAGGCGCCGTGCCTTGATACAGATCAGCCGTTGACAGGTATCCGTTGACAGAAAAGGCCATACCTGGGAAAGGCGCAATAGTACAGGACCAGTAACGGCCGCTACTGCCCCAGGGGTTGCCAACATTGTCATTGTTCTCAGTAGCACTGTAATTACCGCTGACAATATAAACATCGTTCTGGCTGATCAGCAGACCGTCATGACTGCTGTTCTGGTAAACGCCATTGGTCATTCCCTGGGCATAACCCATACGGTATTGATACAAATACTCCTGGCTCATAGCCGCCAAAGTTGCATCAAGTTCCTGGGCGGACAACTGATCAAAATTCATCCAGGGGGAATTGGAGAAAACAGACCTTTCCGAATTGGAGATCACCGTTACCTGAAAAGCATCATAAATCTCCTGCAAGCGCTGCTCTGCCGCAGTCAAGCGGGACAAGTTCGCTACCTGAGCCTTTTGCGCGTCTGTCAGTGCATCATAACCGCTGCGGGCTGCGCAGATCTGCGGACCGTCGTGGTAGGTAATCGTATCCGGAATATCGGCAATCATCGTAGACACAGCAGCAGGCTGAAATAAACCGGCAAAAGTCAATTCTGCAGAAACAAGAACATCCAGATTCGTAACATAGGCTTTTTGTTCCTCGGTCAGAGCTATGTACGCACTGCGTGCCTGGAAAATGGCTTCTCCGGAGGTTTCTGTCACTGTGCCGATGGCATCGATAGCGGCTGAAACACCTTTGGCACCGGAATAACTCTGAGAGGCCGCCTGCAAAGCCGACAGCCGACTCTCTGCCGCCGTCAGGGTCTCGTAATTTTCGACCAGAACTCGTTTCGCCTCTTTCAACCCATTGTACAAACTGCGAGCTTGCCGGATGGCAGCACCATCCCGCAGCGCGACCGGAGTACCGATCTCATCAATAGCGTCCATAACAGCCTGGATAGCATCATCCACACCATCCAGCCTGGCAATGGCCACCTCAGCCTGATACAAGCGGTCATAGTTGGTGACATACTTCTTTTCAGAAACAGACAGGGCCTCATAAGCTGCCCGAGCTACCTCTACTGCCTCTCGGTCAGAAAGGGTGATTTCCGTATTCAAAGCAGAAATAGCTGCGATTACGGCATCCACACGCTCCATAACAGCGCCACCCAACATCAACTCGGACATCTGCAGAATGCCGCTGTTACCATGAACATTTCCCGTAAAAACAATCTTATAATAAGAATACACGCCGGGATTTGAAACAGTAAAGCCTTGATAGGTGAAAAACTCCTGAGGCAAATTTCCTTGTTCCACCTGATGAATCACCGACCAGTCCACACCGTTCTCCGAGCCATAAAAAATCCAGCTTTCCGGATTGCGTTCCGGAGAATCGTTGGCAGTGGCGATGGCATAACAGCTGATCTGCATGGGTTCCTGCATCTTCCACTGAATTTCGGCCCCAGTTGGGCTCATGGTAACACACCATTTGGTAGAGGTGTTATCATCAAAAAGGTTCTCAAAATTTTCGCCGTAGAAACCGGCAGTACCAACCAGCGAAGTCAGATCCACATAGCCGGTAACATCACTGGCAAAGACTTCCGAAACGCCGGTCTCAATGGCCAACTGGATCATCAAATCCTCCGCAGTAAGCAATGCCTGATAATTGGTGACCAAAGCCTGATTCTCCGGACTCAACGCATCGAACAGTTTCCGCGCATAAGCCACCGTACCACGCTGGGAAAAAGAAGTTGCAGCAGCAGCAGCACGAATCGCGGACTCCGCCAGATAAACACTACGGTTTGCCAGCATTTCCTGAACCTCTGGATCCAGCTGCGCTTGCTCTTCCGGTGACAAGCCGGCGTAAATTGTATACGCCTGGGTAAAGTAAGTCTCGCTCACAGAATAGGAAGAATCCAGCAGCATCCCCTTGGTAATCATATTCAAATTATCCATTTGATTCCAGGCGGCGTTAATCTCTGTGTTCCACTGTTCATCCAGCCACAAGGTGCGTTCCACGATCCAGTCCCGAAGGTAATCTACCTCCTGCTTCCAGGTCTGAAAAGCCATACTGGATTCCCGGGGGCCGTTGTCGGTCAGCATATTGGGCCAAGCCTGAAAATTTAAGGCCTGCGACTGGTCGATCAGTTGAGCAGCAGCCATGGCATTATTTAAAATATTGGCAATCGTGCCGTTCTTCTTCAAAGATGTCCAGCGTTCCTTTACCAGATTGGAAAAGGTTTCGTCCTGCATCAAAATCCGAAACCAAGGTGCACCGGTCTGGATCAGCCAACCGGATGGCGTACCGTAACCGGAAGCCGACTGGTTCCCATAGCAGGTGTCATAGTCCCAGACAGGGCCCATATGCAGCTTCTGATCCGTATTATCATAATAACAGTAACAGGAAGTGACGAACTGAGAATCATAATTATTAACAAACTCATTCACAATATACCAATCTACAAAGGATTGCACATCAATGTATTGGGAATACACATCAAACCCCTGGTAAAGAGAGGTATCCATTTCGTCCAACCAGGGATTCATCCGCGCCATGATGGCCTGCAAATCTGCCTCCGTCAGGGTCGCCCCATTCTCTCCAACTGTATAATCGTCTTCCAACTCCGGTTCCTTATAAGTCAAATGGGTACCGGAAGCCACCTCGTGGCAGTAATCACATACACCGTTGTGTCGGTAAGCCTGCTCAATTTCAAATAAAACGCCGCCCTGATCCGGATCAATCTCAATACGTTCCTCCTTGATCTCCACCTTTTCAGTCAGAAGATAATTACCCCGATAGATACCGTTGATATACAGATCCACAAAGGCGCATTCTGTAGTATAAGGCATTCCCATTTCCATGGCCAGCATCATAGTGGTGTAATTCCGCAGCATGGTTTTATCCCAATAGTTCGCAATGAGAACCCATTTTTTAGCCTTTCCCATCCCCAGCACATTCTGCTTCTTGTCAAACTTAATGGAATAAGGCTTTTTGGGCGCTGACCAAGAATAGTTACCGCGACCTTTCATTGAAACAGCCACATTGGTCAGGTCGTAGCCACCGGTATTCACCATGGAAGCGCCGCCGGCAATCCAGACATCCTGGTTAATCTCCTCCTGCTGAACACCGTTACTCAGATTAATATACAACGCTGGCAAATTAGTGGGTGCCACATAATACCCAGCTTCATCCTTCACTGCAGGGATGGACTCTGCCGCCACGGAAACAACGCTCCAACCTGTAAACACCAACACCAGGGACAATAGCAACGCTGCTCCACGCTTGCACAGCTGCATAAAAACACATCCTTTTTCTTCCGCCTGAAAAGGCAAATATAATTTTAAAATTATTATAACACATCTTGTATAAGCATTCAACTAAAAAAGAAAAAAATTCTGTGAAGAACAGCAAAAAGCTCCGGAAAAACCGGAGCTTTTTAAGATTAAATACGTAGCGTAGATTTCAAGAAACTCTGCAATCGCGGAGAATTGGGATTCCCGAATAATTCTGAGGGAACGCCCTCCTCTTCCACATAGCCGTCCACCATAAACACCACACGGTCAGCCACCTCCCGGGCAAAGCCCATTTCATGAGTGACCACTACCATCGTGGTATGTGCCTCTGCCAACTTTTTCATAACAGCCAACACTTCACCGGTCAGTTCCGGATCCAGGGCAGAAGTCGGCTCATCGAAAAACAGGATATCCGGCTCCATGGCCAGTGCTCTGGCAATAGACACCCGCTGCTGCTGTCCACCGGACAGCTCGCAGGGATAGGCATTGGCTTTATCAGGCAGACCCATCTGCTCCAAGAGTTTGCGGGCCCGTTCCTCTGCGGCGGCCTTTCCTACACCCAGCACCTTAATCGGTGAAAGGGTAATATTTTGCAAAACGCTTTTGTGAGGAAACAAGTTAAAATTCTGAAATACCAAACCGAATCGCTTGGCAATCACTTTCATTTCCTTTTTTCCGGCATAAACCGGTAGCCCTTGCAGCGTCTGTACCATGGGAAGACCGTCGTAAAACACTGCGCCGCCATCCACCTTTTCCAAGTTCACAGCACAGCGCAGCATGGTGGATTTTCCGGAGCCGGAAGGACCGATGACAGCCACGACTTCGCCCCGATCCACAGATATACTCACATCCTTTAAAACGGCGTTGTCACCAAAGGATTTCTGAATATGCTGGATCTCCAACAATTTCACGGTTCATCGCCCCCTTAATGGTAATAATTCAGTTTCTTTTCCACCCGATCCATAACGGCCGCCACCAACAAATTGAACACATAGTAAAACACGGCGGCCACGACAAAGGGAACCATAGTGGTCTCGGCAGCGGCAATCTTCTTGGCCTGGGTAAACATTTCCATAACAGAAATAACCTGCGCCAGGGAAGTATCCTTCACCAGGGTGATGATTTCATTGGTAGTCGGCGGAATCACCCGCTTGATAACCTGCGGAAGTATGATCTGGAAAAAGGTCTGCAGCTTGGAAAGCCCCAGCAGTTGGGCGGCCTCATGCTGCCCAACCGGGATGGACTCAATCCCCGCCCGATAGATTTCAGCAAAATAAGCGGCATAGTTTAATACAAAGCCAATCACCACCGCCATCAACCTGGGCGGCGTGGAAATGCCAAACAAATAATAAGGCCCGTAAAACACCACCATCAATTGCAACATTAAAGGGGTGCCGCGCATAATAGAAATGTAAAATTTAGTTACCATGCGTAACGGGGCAAACTTAGACATCCTGGCGAATGCCAGCAGCATACCCAACGGCAAAGAAAACAATAGCGTCAGAACGAAAATTTCCAGACTGACCAACAAGCCGGACAGCAACTGTGTTACAATATAGGAGAGGCTATCTCCAGAAAGGGAAGCAGATAGAGAAAGGAATAAGCTCTGCATAATTTCATCCTCGTTTTACACCAAAGGGCGGACACAGCTGTCCGCCCTTTGGAAAAAGATTTATTCAGCGGTCAAACAAACCATATCGCTCAGATCCCACTTTTCAGCAATCTGGCCAAAGGTACCATCCTGCACCATTTCCTCCAGGGTGCTCTGGACGGCATCCCGCAACTCGGTATTGCCCAGCTTAAAGCCAATGCCATACTGTTCAGAAGAAAGGGGCTCCGCCAGCATCACATAGGCGCCCTCGTCCCGGCTTGCAATCTGATACTTGGCAACGCCGATATCCATAGCAACAGAATCCACCGTGCCGGCCTCCAACTCCAGGAAAGCGCTGTTATAATCTGCAACTTCCAGCAAACTGCCAAAAGTAGCCAACAGATCTGCATTATCTTCAGAATTCAGTGCATCCAGCGCAGAGGAATCCACCTGAACGCAGACAGCCTTACCGGCCAAATCTGCCAGAGTGGTGATGCCGGAATCTGCGGAAACGACAAACACCTGGGTATTATCCACATACGGCTCAGACCAGGTATAATCATCTTCCCGGCCGTTCATGGTAAAACCATTCCAGATGCAATCAATATTGCCGGAAGTCAATTCCATATCCTTGGAATCCCAGTCAACGGGCTGCTTGACCAATTCCCAACCATTGCGCTGGCAAACCTCAGCAGCCAGATCCAGGTCAAAGCCAACATATTCACCGTTTTGCTCATAGCCGTAAGGCGGGAAGCTGGCATCGAAGCCAACCGTAAAAGTTTTGTCATCCTTGGAACCGCCGCAGGCTGCAAAGCTGGCCACCATCATAAAAAGGGCCAGAAGCAATGCGACAACTTTTTTGCAATTGTTCATATTAAGTTCCTCCTAATAATTCACATTACTTCCCTGCTAACGTATTAGCAGGGAAAAGCATGGTAAGGGTATCATAAATTTAACAAAATGTCAAGATTTTTTTACTATTATGCGCGAAAGTCATGCCTTCTCCTGTTTGTTCTCCTGTTTGTTCACTAGTTTATTCTCTTGTTTATTCCCCTGTTTGGCAGCTTTGCCGGTACCGCCCTTCTCCTTGGGCAAAGTCTGCACAATCACCAGGTCTCCTTCCAATAGCACCGTCTGACCACGGGGAATAATATTCTCCGCGCCCCGCTGAATCAACACCAGCATGGTATTAGAGGGCATTGTCAGTGCTTCCACCGGCTGACCCTCCCAGGGATGGCCGGATTCAATGAGAATTTCCCGCAGTCTTTCCCGATCATGTCCCCGGTATGAGGGCACATTCAGCACTAAAATATCCTCTGCAAGAATCACCGTATCACCACGGGGCATAATGGAGGTACCATTTCGTTTGATCATCAGGGCCAAAGCGCCGGTGGGCATACTGACCTGAGCAATGGTACGATTCTCCCAGTTATGCCCCGCCGGAATATACATTTCCATCAAGGTTAAATCGGCACTGTCCTGATAATCAGTAAAGGTCTTGGCCACTGCTTCCTTCTCGTCGATCATCTGCAGCTGCCAGGCTACAACCGGCAGCAAGGTGCCCTGCACAGCCACCGACAAGAAGGCTACCACAAAGATAATGTGATACACATCATGCTGAAATACTGCCTGACTGGTCATCACCATAATGGAAAACACAATTGAAGCCGCACCACGCAGGCCGGCAAAGGCAACCAAGCCGCACTGACGGATGGAAGCGCCAAAAGGCTTTAACAATAGCAGCATCACCAAGGGACGGGCAATCAGCAACAAAAAAGCAAAAATTCCCAGGGACGGTAACGCCGCCGCAACCAGCTTATGGGGAAACGAAAGCAATCCCAACAGAAAGAAAATGGCGATTTGGGACAGATGGGTTACCCCATCAAAGAAGGGAACCAGTTCCCGCTTATTGCGAATCTCACTGTTACCGAGAATGATACCGGCCAGATACACACCCAAATAGCCATTACCGCCCACCCATTCCGGCAGTGCATAGGCCAGCAACACCACAGCCAACAGAAACACAGACTGCAATCCCTCAGGGATCCAGCCGTTTTTCTGGAGAACCCAGCGAGCTGCCAAAGCAATCAGCACACCCAGCACAGTGCCATATACCAGCTGGGCAAAAATCAGGTAGGGCAAATTGGTACCGGATCCGGTCACAATGGAAAGCCCAACCGTAGTCAGCATATAAGCAAAGGGGTCGTTACTACCGCTTTCAATTTCCAGCAACGGCGCGGTCCCCTGCTTTAAGTTCAGCTGCTTGGAACGCAGAATGGAAAAAACCGAGGCGGCATCTGTGGAAGAAATCACCGCTCCGATCAGAAAGCTCTCCCCGGCATCCATTCCCCAAACCCAATGGCAAAAAGCGCAGGTAAAAAAAGCCGTTAGTACCACACCAACGGTAGAGAGCAGTACAGCTTTCCCTGCCACCGGTCGGGCTGTCTCCCATTTGGTACCGAAACCGCCGTAAAACATAATAAAAGCCAAGGCAATGCTGCAGACCCGATTGGCCAGGTCATAGTTGTCGAAGGGAATCTTCACAACTCCCTCAGAACCGAACAGCATACCAAGGCATAAAAACAAAAGCAAGGCGGGCATTCCAAAACGATCGGAACACCGACTTGCAATTAGACAGAGTATGAGAATAATAGCAATAATTAAAAGGGTCGTTTCCAAAGTTCGTCCTGCTCCTGACAGCATCTGCAACCAAAGTGCTGACAGATGCATTCAAATTTCCCAATTACTCCTAAATTTATTGTACCATAAATCTTCCCAAAAAAGAAGAAGAATTCTGCCGGTAGAATCCGATAACTTTTGTAAAATTCGTCAAGAGACCCCAACCGGCAACCATCTAAAATTCAAGCATTTGCCCCCAACTGCTCCAGTATCGCACAAAGAAAATCCCATATCCGCCCCACCGAAGTGATTGATAGACGTTCGTCTGTGGTATGGACATCCTGCATATCCGGGCCGAAAGAAATGGCATCCAGTCCTGGCAGCTTTCCGGCAAAGATACCGCACTCCAGCCCGGCATGAATGGCTTCAATTTTCGGTGCACGGCCGGTTTGCTCCTGCCAAATCCGCTCTGCCAGCTGCCGCAATGGAGACGCCGACCTGTATTCCCAGGCAGGATATTCCCCACGCATCTGCACCCGACCACCGGCAGATACTATGGCGGTACAAAGCTTCCGGGTTAAAGCCTCTTTTTCCGCGGTAACCGAGCTGCGAACCGAATGGGTAATGGAACAAACGCCTTGCGTCAACCGCAGAATTCCCAGATTCAGGCTGGTTTGCGGCAGCCCCGGGATCTGCTGACTCATAGCCTGTACCCCATCCGGCAACCCTTCCAGCAGTTGCAGCAAGCAGCCGCTGTCAGCAGGATTCATAGCAACAGCAGAATCCTGATTCAGGCGGGTCAAAGTCAACTGCAGACCCGGATCCTTCTGTGCAAAGGCCGTTTCTAATTTTTGACGGATTCCAGCAAAATGGGCATCGGTCAAAGGCACATCTGTAAAAAACAACGCCGTGGCCTCCCGGGGAATGGCATTGTCTTTCTGTCCGCCAGACAGGGAAACCAGGGAAACGGGCGACGCCCGATGAATGGCTGACATCGTCCTCACCAGCAAGCGGTTGGCATTGGCACGCCCTTTGTGAATCTCGGTGCCGGAGTGGCCACCCAACAAACCGGACACCGTCAGGCGATGGCAAAAGCCCGCCGCTTCCGACACGGGGAATTCCAATCGGCTCTCCAGCGTAACGCCGCCGGCACAGCTAACGGTAAATACGCCTTCCTCCTCTGAATCCAGATTCAGCAACAAACGCCCCTGCAGCATACGACCATCTAAGGCCACAGCCCCTAACATTCCCACTTCCTCATCAGATGTGAAAACGCATTCCAGCGGCGGGTGTCGCAGGGATTTGCTGTCCAGCACAGCCAACATCATAGCCACAGCAATACCGTCGTCTCCGCCCAGAGTTGTCCCCCTGGCAGTGATCCAGCCATCTTTCAGAACAAGCTCCAAGCCATCTCGCGCAAAATCCACAGGGGAATCTGCCGTCTTTTCACATACCATATCCAGGTGCCCCTGCAAAATCACGGTAGGCACATGTTCCCATCCAGGCGCAGCCGGTTTATAAACAATCACATTTCCGGCCGGATCCTGCAGGCAGTCCAGCCCGTGCTGTTCTGCGAATCCGATAATCCAGCGGGCCAAAGCTGCCGTATTTCCCGAGCCGTGAGGAATTCCACATATTTGCTGAAAAAATCGAAACACTGCATGCGGCTCCAGCTGCTGCAACTTTTCCATAAAGCGTTCTCCTTCCTCAGGAATGATAGGTTACATAGTCCAATGCAGGAGGTTGAGAAACATCAGTACTTACCGTAATGACCTGCTTCTCAATATAATAATTGGACAGGGCATATTCCTCCGGGGTATATTTCTGAAAATTCCAGTTTTTCTGATCCAGAGCAACCAATCCGGCCCGCAAACCGCTGACCGGACTATACCCGGCATAGTCCGCACTCCAAAGGCCATGATTGCTCTGCAAATTCCAAAGGCAATCTGCAACCATGGCATCGTACTGAAAGATCACGGAAGTTAACAGAGCACTGCTTTCCGTATGAATCTCGGCATCCAATGCGATTATACTGCACTTCTGACTTTCGGCCACCGGCAGCACCGCATCAGCCACGCCCGCTCCCACAGCAAACAGAAAGGACTCCCCCTGTGCAAATTCCTTGCCGACCACTGCAGCAGGATCCTCTTCCTCAGTCAGAATATGATACCGGACGGTAACATCACCCTGCTCCAGTTTCCGCTTTTCGGCAGCATCATCTGCCCCTTGCAGAAAACCATAAAGATACTGCAAATTAACCCCGCTCTCCCCTTTTCCGAGGAATGCAAGACTTCGGTGTCCATCTGATACAGCGGCAAAGCCGGCCATATATCCCATGTCCCCATAGTGCGGCAGGATACAGTGGGTATTTTCGCCAGTCCAATAAGATGTCCCATCCCGGGATGCAGGTACTGCACCCACCAGCAGGAAGGCAACCTGGGGATATTCCTCCTGGAGCTCATATACCGCAGACGCAAACGCTGCCGTGGGGCAAATTATGGCGTTTGCCCCGTCGTTAATGGCTTCCATCATAGACTGTTTCAAACTTTCCGTGGAGCTGTCATCCGGAATGTACGCATTGCAGGAAGCACCGTTGTCCATGCAATAATCCTGAACGCTGCGCCAAAAGGCTGGATGCACCGTTCCGGCCGTCAGGGATTGCCCATCGGTAACATAGGCAGCGGCCAAAACATAGACGCTGTCTTCTTCCGGTTCCGGAATCGTTTCTCCGCCGCAAGCCGCAAGGGAAAACAGCAGCAGCGTCGCCAGACAAATGCAGAGCAATTGTTTCATGTGTAAAACCTCCAGCGCAGATGCGTGCGCGAATTTTTCGTTCTTTTCCATTATAATTTCCGAATACGGCCTTGTCAATTTGATTCTTCCGCTAAAAACTGTTTTTCTGCGAAAAAAATAACTTCCTTTGCCTTGTGAAAAAATCCACAATATGGTATACTGTTTGTATCATACTTCAAGGAGTGATCACCCATGTCCAAAATTCAAATGACAACCC
>CAYZTR010000027.1:0-29180 GCA_964481575.1 uncultured Eubacteriales bacterium | reverse complement strand
TCCGTTTCCCGCGGGCTTTGAACCGTTCTTGTATAACCCGCTGCGCGATTTCCGCACTATAACCGGGGCGGAAGTTCTTGTCTTCCTCTCCCGTGTACCCTCGATCTAATTCGTGATAGATCGTCGCGGTATGAACGCCGACCGCCTCCGCAATGTCGGCAGGGCGATCTCCGTTCAAATACATTTTTTCAATAATCTTTCGTGCGTCGAAAGAAAGATACTTGTACTTTTTCATTTATTCACCTTCCTTCACTTTCAGGGATAACCACCATTCGGGATTGTTCCTTTGCGCTTCGTGCGGGCAATTTTCTGCGTCGCAATTTTCTGCCGGACACCCGGCGCAAAATGCCCGGTGAAATTCATCGTCCCACGGTCCCTCCAGTATAGGAAGCCCGCGGAGGAATTCGCCCAGCGTTTGCGGCGTCGCCGCGATCTTCTCGAAGTTTGTTTCTTTGTGCGTCGCTTTTTCCATAAGCAAAGCCTCCTGTTTGTGTAAAAAAATAATGCGATCAGCGCACCCCGATAGGGGGTGATCGCCTTTCGCATTCCATGATACAATGAATTAATTTCCAATAACATGCAAAAAGATGTGGCTATGAAGAAGGGAATGTGTTATAATATTTTTATGCTTACCGCTATCTATATTATAATGAATATTCATATTAACCAAAGGAGTTTTGCATATGACCCCAAAACTGCAGCCGCTGGTTCCGGGTGTGGATGGGCTGTTTGTCCCCACCACCCGGTTCAAAACCACCCGCATCTCGGTCCACTTTTTCCTTCCTCTGTCAGAGGACACCATTTCGGCCAACACCATTCTGCCCTGTTTGCTGACCACCTCCTGCAAGGCCTATCCCGACTACCGCAGCCTGCATCAAAAGCTCAATGATCTGTACGGCGCGGGGGTTTCGGCCTCCTCGGGCAAAATGGGGGACAATCAGGTAATTACCCTGAGCATGACCGCCTTGGACGACAGTCTGGTACCTGACGGCAATATTTCCGGCGACTGCGCCGCATTGCTGGCCGGCATGATCTTTGCGCCCCATCTGGATGAAAAGGGCCACTTCCTGGACAGCGACATTCAGCGGGAAAAGCGGCTGCTGCTGGAATCCATCCAGGCAGAACAGAACGACAAACGGGCTTATGCCATTCGCCGGGCGGAATCCCTGCTGTGCCAGGGGCAGGCCTATGCCATTTCCCGTTACGGCACCTACGAAGGCGCCCAGGCGCTGACCGAGCCGGAGATCCGGGCTGCCTGGAACCGCCTGTTGCAGGAGGCCTATGTCCGCGTCATTGTAGTAGGCAGCGCTGATCCGGAGCCGGTGTTTGAAGTTCTGAAGGCCGGTTTTGCCGGGCGGCAGACTGCTGCCGGCACGGCTGTTACCCTGCCCGTACCCACCGTAACGGCTCCCCGGGAAGAGCTGGAGGAAATGGATGTGGCCCAAGGCAAGCTGGTGCTGGGCTTTGAGACAGGTGTAACCGGCAACTTGCTGGACACCGCCGCCTTTTCGGTCATGGTGGATCTGTTTGGCGGCGGGCCTTACTCCCGTCTGTTCACCCAGGTGCGGGAAAAGTTAAGTCTTTGTTATTACTGCGCCGCCAGAGCCAACCGGCAAAAGGGCTATCTGCTGGTGGATTCCGGCGTGGAAAAGGAAAACGCCAACCGGGCCAAGGACGAAATTCTGCGGCAGCTGGAAATCGTCCGGGCGGGGGAATTTGAACAAAGTGAACTGGACGCCGCCATTCTGGGCAAAACCAACCGTTACCGTACCATGCTGGACACCGCCGAAAGCACCGACGGCTTCTATTTAAGCCAGGTTTGCGACGGTACCGGCTTCTCCCTGGAGGAAATTCTGGCAGCCACGGAACAGGTCACCAGAGCGGACGTAGTGGCTGCCGCCCAAAATATCCGCCACACTCTAACCTATTTCTTATCCCCAAAAGGAGGCGCGCAGGCATGATGCAAAAGCAAATCATCCGAAACGACAGCATCCGGGAAACCATCGTTGCCGCCACCCATGAAAGCGGCCTGCGGGTTTTCCTGGTACCAAAGCCGGAGTACACCTCGGCTTATGCCATTTTTGGTACCAAATACGGCTCTATTGACACCAAATTCCGGGTTGATGGCGGCAACATGGTGGAAGTGCCGGAAGGAATCGCCCACTACCTGGAGCACAAGCTGTTTGAAAGTGAGGACGGCGACGCTTTTACCCGCTACGCCAAAACGGGAGCCTCGGCCAACGCCTACACCTCCTTTGACCGAACCTGTTATCTGTTTTCCTGTTCGGAGCAGTTCAAGGAAAGTCTGGATATTCTTCTGGACTTTGTCCAAAGCCCCTATTTCACCGCCGAAACGGTGGCCAAGGAGCAGGGCATCATCGGCCAGGAAATCCGCATGTATGATGACAGCCCCAGCTGGCGGGTTCTGTTCAACATGCTGGAGGCCATGTATGAAAACCATCCGGTTCGCATCGACATTGCCGGAACGGTGGAATCCATCTCCCACATTACCGCCGACCTGCTGTATACCTGCTACAACGCCTTTTACAATTTAAACAATATGTTTATTTGTATCGCCGGGAATGTGGATCCGGATCAGGTGCTGGCCCAGATCGAATCCGGGCTGAAGCCAGTGCGGAAGGTGACGGTGGAACGGGGCAGCTATCCGGAACCGGATGGGGTCAAAAAACATTACGTCTCCCAGCAATTCCCCATTACCATGCCCATGTTCTGCCTAGGCTTCAAGGAAAAATGTGATACGCCCCAGCGCTCCCTGAAGGAGACCCTGTCCATGGAGGTGCTGCTGGAGCTGCTGGTGGGCCCCACTTCTCCGCTGTATGAGCGGCTAATTGACCAGGGGCTAATCAACACAAACTTCGACTCGGAATATTTCACCGGACACGGTTACGCCGCTCCCATTTTTTCCGGAGAGTCCTTCCACGCCCAAGAAGTGGCCGAGGCCATTCTGGCCGAGGCTAACCGGCTGCGGACGGAAGGCATCGACGAGGCCTTGTTCCGCAGCATCTGCCGGGGTAAGTACGGCCGCGCGGTTATGAGCTTCAACCACGTGGAAAGCATTGTCAGCGGTTTGGTGGAGGCCGCCATGCAAGGCACCTGCCTCTTTGACGATTTCGAGTTGCTGCACAGTCTAACCGTGGACGATGTGGCACAGCGGCTTTCCGTGTTCCGCCCTGAATGCATGGTGCTTTCGGTGGTGGAGCCTCAGGCCCAGCCCGAACAGGAGGCTGCTTCATGAACACGGTATATCATGTGACAATTTTCGGGCTGGAGTTGACCATCAACCGTGTTGCCTTCACCCTCCCTATCGGGGATGGCTGGCCCATTTACTGGTACGGTATTCTCATTGCCCTGGGGTTCCTTCTGGCCCTGCTATACGCCATGCGCCGGGCCAAAGCCTTCGGCGTCAACACCGATCGGCTCATGGACGTGGTGCTGGTAACCACGCCTCTGGCTATTCTGGGGGCCCGGGTGTACTACATGGTTTTCGACGGCATGCCCTGGAGCCAGTTGTTTGATCTGCACTCCGGCGGTCTGGCCATATACGGCGGTGTCATTGTGGCGGCGCTGGTGGGCACCGGCATGTGCCTGCTCCGGAAGGTGAAAATCTCCGACACACTGGATCTGGCAGCCATGGGCTTTCTCATCGGGCAGGCAATTGGCCGATGGGGCAACTTTTTCAATCAGGAAGCCTTCGGCCGATACATAAGCGGCGACTCCCGGCTGCCGGAATGGTGGGGCATGTCCTCGGAGGCTACGGTGTCTTATTATAATTACGCCCTGGAGGATGTATTCGTCCACCCCTGCTTCCTCTATGAATCCATTTGGTGCCTAGCGGGCTTTGTGATCCTGCATCTGTTTTCCAAACGGCGGCGGTTCTCCGGCCAGCTGGCCCTGATGTACGGGGTCTGGTACGGCACAGGCCGGTACTTTATTGAGGGTCTTCGCACCGACAGTCTCAAGGCCGGAGACCTGCGGGTCTCCCAGGCGGTGTCCGCCATAGCGGCGCTGGTTTGCGCGGTACTGCTGGTCATTCTGCTGCTGCGGCAAAAGCAAAAGCGGCAGCTGGCCGCTGCAACGGCCCATTACACCCTGCTGTTCACTGCTGAAATGGATCGGCTCAACATCGACCACTCGGATCTGGACGGAGACAACGCGCCGGAAGAAGCCGTTGCACCACAAGCCGATATGGCAAAACCGTCCGAAACAGCAACAGGGGCGTCCGAAGCGCAACCAGAGGCTATAGCAGAAACAGCGCCCAACCATTCTGAAGAAACTCAGCCGGCCATCCAGCCGGACGATACACAGGAGGAATGACACCATGGCAACGATTCTCAACGGAACCGAAATTTCCGGCCGGGTCAAAGCCCGGGTGGCTGAGGAAACCGCCGCGCTGCGGGAGCAAGGCATCACCCCGGGTCTGGCCGTCATTATCGTGGGAGACAATTCCGCCTCCCGGGTCTACGTCAACCGGAAGAAAAAAGCCTGCGCCGAACTGGGGATGTACTCAGAGGAGCACGCGCTGCCGGCCGAAACCACCCAGGAAGAGCTGCTGGCTCTGGTGGACAGTCTGAACCGGCGGAAAGAAATTCACGGCATCCTTTGCCAGCTCCCCCTGCCGTCTCATCTGGACGAAGAGGCCGTTCTCAAGGCCATTTCGCCGGAAAAAGATGTGGACGCTTTCCATCCGGTAAACGTGGGGCGCATTATGATCGGGGACTACCACTTCCTCCCCTGCACCCCAGCCGGGATCATGGAGCTGCTGGCCGCCGCTCAGGTAGATTTGGACGGCAAACACTGCGTAGTGCTGGGCCGCTCCAACATTGTGGGCAAGCCTATGGCCATGCTGCTGCTGCATCAAAATGCCACGGTGACGATTTGCCACAGCCACACCAAAAATCTGGCTGAAATCACCCGACAGGCCGACGTATTGGTAGTGGCCATCGGTAAGGCCAAATTTGTAGGGCCGGATTTGGTGAAACCGGGCGCCGTAGTCATTGACGTGGGAATGGACCGGGATGAAAACGGCAAGCTGTGCGGTGATGTGGATTATGCTGCGGTGGAGCCGGCGGCATCTGCCATTACGCCGGTCCCCGGCGGGGTAGGCCCCATGACCATCGCCACTCTGATGCAGAACACCCTGACCGCCGCCAAGCTGCAAAACGGTCTGGCGCTATAAGGAAGACTGCCCATGAAACGGTTGTGTGCATGGGTGCTGGCGCTGCTGCTAGGGGCATTGCTGACCCTGCCGGCGGTGGCCACCACCTACGAGAACAGCAATTATCGCCTTTCACTGGAGCTTCCCGAAGAATATATTCTGGTGGAAAATACCACCCAAAGCCTAGAGGAAAATGAAGCCTTTCTCAACACCCTGGGTTACACGGCCGCATCCTTTTCCGGCTATCTGACCGACGGTAATATGCTTTGCTTTGCCGCCAACTCAGATAACACAGTGCAGATGCAGCTCCGGGCCACCTCCACCGACTTTACCAAGGAAATCCAGAACCTGGCCGGGCTGTCAGGGGATTCCTTCCAGAGCGTGGTATCCCAGCTGGTAACCACCCTAAGCACCGAGACCCTGGATTCCTTGAAAAAGGTGATCCGGGAGGACGGCTCGATCTTTCTGCAGGTGCAGAAGACTGTCACCGAAGACACCGCCGCTTACGGGTACCTGCAATACATCACCGTCAAAGACGGCAACCTGTATATTTTATCCTATTATAACTTTGGCGGAACCCTGACGGAGGCCCAGCTAGCTGAGGCTGATACGGTATTCCACAGTCTCACCTTTGCACCGGTCCAGCAAACCACCCAGGAGAGCTTCACCCTGTTTTCAGCGGTTTACTGGGTGCTGATTGCCGGCGCTCTGGCGCTATGCATTGCCATGGTGGTCTCCATCTTTTTGGAGCTGCACCACCGGCGGCAGGAGGACTCTAACCGGATCCACCGACGCAAGATCCGGTGATTTCATATGTTGCAGGCTTTGGGGATTAACAGTTTCCCCGTCAAAGCCCTCTCTCAAGAAGAAAGCATTCCTGCCATCTTTGGCATATCCGGAGGACACCGGGAAAAAGGAATCCAACCGGCAGCTGCGGATCCGTCTGCTGTGCTGGATGTATTGGGGCGCCTCCCTAATGTGGCTGGTGGATGCTGTTTTTCAATACGCCCGGCTGCAAACGGAATATTTCAACGCCACCCTGGCGGAGCTGTGCAGCGACGCCTTTTTGGGGCTGTCGGCCGTAGCCCTGGGGCTGCTGGTCTGGCTTGCCGTCCTACTGATTCAGGATCCCAAGGGAAAATGGAAATCTGTATTTCGGCAGCAATAAAGAGACCACACCTCTTATAACCCCATTCTTAACACCCGCGGGACGGCCAAAACCGTCCCGCGCCTTCTATATTCTCATATCATCGGTTCGGCACACCGGGACGGCATCGCCCATGCATCTATCAGCCCTAGCTTGACAAACAGTACACCGCGTGCTATAATGACGTCGAAAAATGAAAAACAACGGGGGAGCCCTTTGGGGCTGAGAGGAAGTTCGGCTTCGACCCTATGAACCTGACACGGTTAGTACCGACGTAGGGAGTGTGTCCTTCAGATACAGGCGGATTTTGTCCGCCATAGCTCCCCGCCTTCAGGCGGGTTTTTTATTTTTCCAAATACAAATAAAAAAGGAGGAAGTAAAAATGAACGCAAGTGTTGCCATTCAGGTCCTGCCCAAGGTGGAGGAAACCGCCGAGGTAGTCCGCATTGTGGACGCTGTCATTGACTACATCAAGTCCACCGGGCTCAACTACTATGTAGGCCCCTTTGAAACCACCATTGAGGGCACCGACTACAATCAGCTCATGGAGATTGTTAAAAACTGCCAGCTGGTAGCCATCGAGGCAGGGGCCCCGGCCGTCAGCGCCTATGTGAAGATCTCTTACAAACCGAAAGGCGAAATTCTCACCATCCATGAAAAAACTGCAAAATTTCATTAACTGTTTATCCCCCGTGCTGGCCCTGGCCCTGGTGCTGCTGGTCTGGTATTTCCTGACGGCGTCTGGGAAGATCGGTTCTTACATGCTGCCCAGTCCCGGCGCGGTGGCCCGGGTTCTGGTGGGCGACCGGGGGAATCTGTGGAACGGGGCCAGATACACCCTGTTGGAGGCGCTGTACGGTCTGCTGATCGGGGTAGGCGTGGCCATGCTGGTGGCCACCATTATGGATGCGATTCCGGTGCTGCGCCGGGCCATCTACCCTATTCTGATCCTGTCCCAAACCATCCCCACTGTGGCCATTGCCCCCATTCTGGTGGTATGGATGGGGTTTGGTATGGCACCCAAAATCACCCTCATCGCTCTGACCACCTTCTTCCCCATCACCATCGGGTTGCTGGGAGGCTATGCGACCGCTGATCCGGATCAGATGAATCTACTGCGGGCCATGGGAGCCAAAAACTATCAGATCTTTTTCCATGTCAAGTGGCCGGGCGCCCTGCCCCAGTTCTTTTCAGGGCTACAGGTTTCGGCCTCTTACGCCGTGGTGGGCGCCGTCATTTCCGAATGGCTGGGCGGCGACACCGGGCTGGGCATGTATATGACCCGGGTGCGGAAAGCATACCGGACGGACAAGGTCTTTGCCGTCATTATCGTGATTGTGGCGGTGAGCCTTTTGCTGATGCTGGCCGTCCACCTGCTGTCCCGCTTGTCCATGCCCTGGGAACAAGTGCAAAAGAAGGAGAAAAAATCATGAGAAACTGTTTGAAAAAATGCCTGGCAGCCGTTGTGGCTGCTACTCTAATGCTGTCTCTGGCCGCCTGCGGCGGGAACACCGGCAACGACACCCAAACCACCGGCGACGCGGTGGACATCACCCTTTGCCTGGATTGGACACCCAACACCAATCATACCGGTTTTTATGTAGCGCTGGACAAGGGATATTATGAGGAAGCCGGTCTCCATGTAACCATTCAGCAACCCCCGGAGGACGGCGCCGCCGCTCTGTGCGCTTCCGGCAAGGCCCAGTTTGCCATCAGTGCTCAGGATACCCTGGCCGCTGCCTGGGCTTCTGAGGAACCCATGGAGATTACCACCGTAGCCGCTCTGGTGCAGCACAACACCTCCGGGATCATTTCCCGGGCCGGAGAGGGCATGGATACCCCCGCCGGGCTGGCCGGGCATACCTACTCCACCTGGGAGTCTCCCATTGAGTTGGCCATGCTGAAAAAGCTGGTTACCGATGACGGCGGCGACTGGGAGCAGGTCAATCTGATTTACAACGATATCACCGATGAAGCAGCTGCTCTGGCGGCCAAACAGACCGACGCCATCTGGGTTTTTGACGGCTGGGGCTGCATTTCCGCCGGACTACAGGGGTTAGATTACGATTACTTTGATCTGGCCGACCTGGATTCCACCTTTGATTATTACACCCCGGTGCTGTTTGCCAACAACACCTTCCTGGAGGAAAATCCGGAGACGGCCAAAGCCTTTTTGGCCGCCACCGCCAAGGGATATCAATATGCCATTGACAATCCGGAAGAATCTGCTCAGATTCTCATTGCAGGGGACTCCACCGGCTCTCTGCAGGGTTCCGAAGATCTGGTTGTCGCCAGCCAGAAGTTCCTGTCTGCCGAGTATATGAAGGACTGCGACCGCTGGGGCTACATTGATCCCGCCCGCTGGAACGGCTTCTACAACTGGCTCAATGACAATGATCTGGTGGAGGTCAAGCTGGCGGAAAACACCGGCTTCACCAACGACTACCTGCCGGAGTGATCCGGACAAACACTGCCAGAAGGGAGGAAACCGGCCATGTCCCAGCTGATGGCAACAGACATCTGCAAATCCTTCGGGGATAAAAACGTCCTGCGGCAGGTCAATCTTACGGTGCATCGCCGGGAGATCGTGGCGCTGCTGGGCGTCAGCGGCGTGGGGAAATCCACCCTGTTCCACATTCTGGCCGGCCTTTCCCTGCCGGACAGCGGCAGCGTACAGCTGGACGGGGAGGACGTCACCGGCCGAACCGGCCAGGTCAGCTACATGCAGCAAAAGGATTTGCTGTTACCCCACAAGAAGATTTTGGACAACGTGATCCTCCCCCTGACCCTGGCTGGTATGTCCAAACAGGAGGCCCGGGCCGTAGCCCTGCCCAAGCTGGAAGAATTCGGCCTACAGGGTACGGCCAATAAATACCCCTGCCAGCTGTCCGGCGGCATGCGGCAGCGAGCGGCCTTTTTGCGAACCTGCCTGTTTAGCGGCAAGGCCGCACTGCTGGATGAACCCTTCAGCGCCTTGGACGCCATTACCAAACGGCAGATGCACCTGTGGTTCCTGGAGCTGATGGAGCATATGGAACTGGCCACCATTTTCATTACCCACGATATCGACGAGGCCATTTTCCTCTCTGACCGGGTGCTGATTATGACCGGCCAACCCGGCACCATTACCACGGAAATTCAGATCAACACCCCCCGACCCCGGGACGCCATGTTCACCGCCTCGGCGAAGTATATGGAATATAAACGGCAGATCCTGGAGGCGCTGGGGGAGCAATTGTATCACTGACGACTGCCGCCGTCTGTGTTATGATGCAGTTGTATACTCCACAGTCTGCTAAGCAATTAGAACAGGTTTATAGTAAAAGCCCTGACCATCATCGGTCAGGGCTTTTGTCGTTACAGTTATCTACGATGCAATTGCCGGTTTGTGAGCACTTGATTTCACAAAAGCAGGTGGGTCTATTCCTGAATCAGGCCGCTTTCTTTCATAAGGATCTCAATGTCGGTTCCCTTCACTTTTTTCATTAAAACCTTCAGCATTTCCTTCTCTTTAAAAGACAACTTCACATCGGTAATCGGCTTTTTATCAATGGCGTAATAGCAGGCACGCAGCAATTCACGGACGTCATACTTACTGCCCCAAACCTCCGGCACACCGCGATCCACATCCAGGAGTGTATAGACGGATTCCATCCCCGTACGCATGGAGTATTCAATGGTGAAGATGGTATCCCGGGGGGTCTCGGCAAACTGACCCAAAAAAGCAAAGTTCACAGCGCCGTCGGGAACAACGTGGGGACGATCTTCGTTCTTTCTCGGCTGGAAAAAGGCATTGATATAGGGCATAAAACAGGTGGTGGTGTTACATGCATTTTGGGCCAGAATCTCAATCTCGTTTTCCGGGATCCCGATGTGATACAGCCATTCACGGCACACTTCCTCACCGGTGCAGTTCCGCATGGCCTTTTTCACATAATTGCCGTTTGTATTGGTGTTGAGAGCATACAGCCAAACCAGAACGGTATCTTTATCCTGGGCCTTGAACTGGGGCTGGCGATTGATGGTCCAGGACAGATACCAATTTTCTGTGCTGTCTTTTACGGTAACAATACCGCCGGTGGTCACCTTTCCTTCACGGGGATCCCGCTTGCAGATTTTGATAATATGTTCAATAATATCCTTGTTTGCGGTGGCCACTGTGGCGCTCATCCAGTTGGTTGCCTCAACATCGCTGCAGAACGCCTCCGGATTGCCAAATTCGCCGTGCTTGGCCTGCTTGGCAATGTTTTTCCACATATCCCAGGATTCGCCGGACCCATTCTTGATCTTGGAAAGATCCGGTGCATGGGGCTGATCGCCGTAGCAGGAAGTATCGGTGCAACACCCATTGGTAATGAAAACAAGATCGTCTTCAATCAAATCAATCGTCTGTTCCGCGCCATCCTTGATGTATACGATCTGTCTGGCGATCTTCTTGTCACCAACCGTATCAATAACGACGTTTTTCACATCCATGCCGTATTCAATCTTAACATTGTGGGACTCCAGATATTTGACTAACGGCATAATCAAGCTCTCATACTGATTGAATTTGGTGAACCGAAGGGCACTGAAATCCGGCAACCCGTCAATATGATGCACATAGCGGCAAAGATACCGCTTCATCTCCAGCGCGCTGGACCAACGCTGGAACGCGAACATCGTCTGCCAGTAAAGCCAGAAGTTCGTATTCCAGAAGGTATCCGGCAGCACATCAGAAATCTTCTTACCCTCCAGCTCCTTTTCCGGCGTAATGAACAACCGTGAAAGGGCAAGGGCTGAATCTTTGTCCAGGCCGAATTTTTTATCGGTATGGGCGTCTTCGCCGCGGTTGACCGAGGCTCTGCACAGCGAATAGTTGGGATCATGCTTGTTGAGCCAATAGTACTCGTCAAGAACAGAGACACCTGGCGTTTCAAGAGACGGAACGTCACGGAACATATCCCACATAACCTCAAAGTGGTTATCCATCTCCCGGCCACCGCGCATAAAGAAGCCCTTGGTGACATCCTTCCGGCCGTCGCAGCTGCCGCCGGCCAGATCCAGTTTTTCAAAGATGTGAATGTGTTCTCCTTTCATCTGTCCGTCACGGACAAGATAGAAAGCGGCCGTAAGGCCTGCCAAACCTGTGCCGATGATATACGCAGATTTTTTGTCTACGTCTTTCGGCTTTTCGGGATGCGCAAAGGATTCATAAGTACCTGCAGAATAATACATGGTAAAACCTCCTGAAATTTATTTTGTAATTTCATTATATTCAATTTCAGGATTCGTACAATAAACACAAAAGGCCCGGTGATAAAACCTTTATCACCGGGCACGAATCTGTAAAAAATTTAATCAAAAGCAGCGATTTGATTCATTCAGGTTGAACCGTTCCAAGGCCTTGGAAAAAGAATCCTGGATCACTAAGGCCAGCTTTTCAACGATGGTTTCCGGGGTCTCCAGCATATCATCTTTGATCCAATCCAACATAAGTCCCACAAAAATGTAGGAATACACACGGGCAATGAATTCTTTATCTTCCTGGCGCACGGTAAAGCCGGCCGACTGTTCTTCCACCACCCCCATCAGCAAATTGTCGGTTAAGGGCTTTAAGTATTTTTCCACCTGCTCACGGTCTACACAACGATAAACATTCATAATAAAGGGCTTGTTTTCCCGAACAGCATAGAAAATTTGCAAAAGGCCCTGCTGCCAGGTATCATGTGTTTTCTTTTCCTCCAGCGCCTTGCGCGCATCTTCCAGACAAGACCATTCCACAAGATCATAGATGTCCTTAAAATGATAGTAAAATGTCATTCGATTGATGCCACAATTCTCGGTGATGTCATTGATGGTGATCTTGGTAAGGGGCTTTTTTAACAATAGATTTTTTAAGGATTGCTCCAAGGCTCTCTTTGTAATTTGAGACATCAACTACACCTACGCTTTCTCCGAAATCAAGTTGAAACCAACAATAAATGAAAAAGCACCTGGACCCCGTGGGTTGCGGCCCTACACTTTGAATAAGGACACAGATTCATTTCGCTGCCGGGCCGGCCTGGGTGAATTCCATACCGGAAATCTTTGCAACCATTGGCATGGGTTCCTCTGCTACGGCGCTGTTTTCAGTAATTATATCATATTGACTGCGAAAAGATCAATAGAACCCGAAAGCAGAATATTGCCCAATTGAATAAAAACTTGGCCGCAGAACAACGTTGGGAACAACGCCTGTTTTCGCCACAGCCCAACGGCTTTTCCGCCCCTTTTTTCCCCTTACACATATCTGAAAAGTCCTGCCGCAACCATAAAAAGCCCATAGCAAAACCATATCAAAGGGCGGCCCAGCCTTTCGCTGCGCCGCCCTCCTGCAAAAATATCCTATGATCACGCACCATGAAAAAGCACGGCTTCCGAAACTTCCCCTTTCTGCGGCGGGCAATACCCGCCATTTACAGATACGACCGGACATCCTCCGCCATGCGGGTCTCCAAATCCAGCAAACGGTGAGCCAGATGCTTCACCTTCTGATCGGCAGATTCATATTCATTCAGATACTGGTTTAAATACTTGATTCCCATATTACATCCGTCGGTCATAAGATCGGCCACTGTGGAATCGCTGGGATCCATGGTCAGCTTCATATTGGTTTTCATCCAGGACATCCCCTTCGCCAGGGGACCGGGGGCTTTTCCGTCCTCCCCGTAGGATCGGAGCAAATCTCCCGTTTCCTGGCCCAGCCGGGTATTTTCCTCCTTATAATGGGTCAAAATGGTCTTGAGCCGATGATCCCGGGCGGCCGGCAGTACCTCCTCAATGGCGGTAATTCCCATCTTCACACCGGTGTTACAATGCTGTAATAACGCAATACTGTCCTGTTTCATGATTTTGCCTCCTTGCGGTTTTCTCTTAGTATCCCCCAAGGTCGCCGCAGTATGCACAGCAGATTACCCCATCCCGACGCCGGCCCAGACAATCCAGCAATACAAATATCCCACCAACACCGCCGTCAGAGTGAAGGGGACGCCGATACGCATAAAATCCTTGCCGCTGGCCTGGTAGCCCTCCTTCTGCAAAATGCCAATGGCGGCAATATTGGCCGAGGCGCCGATGGGGGTCAGATTCCCACCCAGGGTAGCGCCCACCAATAGTCCGAAATACAGCACATAGGGGGAACAGCCCATCATGGAAGAAATGCCGCTGATAACCGGCAGCATAGTCGCCACATAGGGAATATTATCCACAAAGGCAGAAAACACCACCGAGCCCCATACAATTAAGGTGTACATCCGGAACAGATCCCCGCCGCCAAGCCGCAGAAACCATTGGGCAATCATGGCAATAACCCCTGCATTCTCGATCCCGTCAATTACCACGAACAGTCCCGCCAGAAGCAGCAGCGTCATATAGTCCACCTGGGAGACCGCCTGCTTCAGACTGTGCAGACTCCGCGACTGCAATACCGCACGCAGGAGTCCCACCAGCGCTACACCGATACAAAGCAGACCGTTGGTCAGTTCCGGTTTGTCGGGTAGGAAAGAGGCCAGGATCAGCAATATAATATTGGATAGCAGCAGCCATGTGGGGAAGTAATCGGTCACCGGCGTCAGATCGTGGGCTTCTACCCGTCCCCTGGCCTTGCGGAACAGGAACAGAATCACCGGCACGGTGGCAACCGCCCCCAGTTCCACCGCCCAGAAGATTCCCGGCCGCCCTTCCATCCAAAAAAAGTCGGTAAAATCCATGCCGGCTTGTCCAGCCAACAGGATGGAGGTGGTATCTCCCACCAGAGTGGCCGCTCCCTGCAAATTAGAGGAAACCGAAATGCAAATGAGCATGGGTACTGGGGAAATATCCAGCTTTTTGGCAATGGCCAGTCCCACCGGTGCGATCATCAACACAGTAGCCACATTGTCCACGAAGGCGGAGACCACCCCTGCAAACAAAGACATGACCACTACCACCAGCCGAACGCTGGCGCATTTTGTCAAGAGCCAATCAGCCAAACGATTGGGCATTTTGGACTCAATGAACAGGGCCACCGTGATCATGGTACCCGTCAGCATCATCAGCACATTCCAGTTCACCGCACCGGCCGCCGTCAACAAACTGTAGGAGGAGCCGTCGGCCATGGGCAAGATACCGGTTATTTGCAAAAAGATAAAAACTGCCGCCCCGGCCAGCGCCACCCAGCACCGAATTCTGGGACATAGAATCATGCAAACATAGGTCAGAACAAAAAGAATAAATGCCAACAGCATTTGTAAGAACCCCTTTCACATCATGAGAAAACAGTCGAAGACTGTCAAAAAAGCAGCACATAGAAAAAAAGCAAAAGGACTTTCCGCGCCGGCCGCGCAGGAAGGCGCCTGCCCTATTCTATGAAAAAAAGGACAAGAAGATGCAGCACCGGCACAGTTTTTCCCGGGGGATAGCCGGGAAACGCTTGACGGCACGGAAACGCTATGATACAATAAGCTCGATCTTAACATAATAAATTGACAGGCGGGTGTTGCCATGTACCGTTTGATTCTGGGCACCGACTTGGGCGCTGATCTTCCCTTTGAAACGTTGCTGTCCCTGATCCGTAAAGCCGGATGGGACGGCGTTTTTACCGAATGGAGGGAGAACGGCGGCATCCGGCAATATGCAGACGCAATCCGGAGGCAGGGGCTGGTGTATCAATCGGTTCACGCCCCCTTCGGTCAGGTAGATCGGCTATGGGATCCAGGGGAGGCCGGGGAACAGGAAGTGGCCCGGCAAATTGCCTGCCTGGAGGATTGCGCCGCCAACGGCGTGCACCTGGTGATTCAGCACGCCATCATCGGCATGGAAAAATGCACACCCACCCCCTTGGGGGTAGCGCGGTTTGGCAGGATTTTTGACGCAGCGGAACGCTGCGGCGTCACCGTAGCCCTGGAAAATACCGAAGGGGAATGTTATCTGGAGACTCTGCTCCGAGCCTATGCAGACCGGGCTTGTGTCCGGTTCTGCATCGATACCGGCCATGAAATGTGCTATAATTACAGCCAGGATCTTATCACCAAATACGGATCCCAGCTGATCTGTACCCATTGCAATGATAACCTGAAAATCACCGGAGAAACCATCACCGGTTTGGACGATGCCCATATGCTGCCCTTTGACGGTCTTGCCGATTGGCCGGACATTGCCGCCCGACTCCGAAGGGTGGGCTACCAGGGAGACGTGACCCTGGAGATCTGGATGCAAAACGCCCCCGGCCGCCATACCCATGAGATTTACGCGGATTTGGATGCGGAAGGGTTTATCGCCCTGGCGCTGGAACGGGCAAAACAGTTCCGCCGGCTGCTTCAGTGGGATGCAGCCGGTGCATAACACACCGATTAAAGGCACCTACCCCCGCATTTTGCAGCAATGTGGGGTTTCCTCCACCGGAAAGAAACCATTTATCTTTCTAAACCATTTATCTTTCTAAGGAGTGTTCCATATGAATCTGAAAGGCTTAAAAATGAATGTGCTGGGGGACAGCATCACCGAGGGCCACGGTACGTCGGATGTACAGCACCGGTTCACCACCCTGCTGGAGCAGGATCTGGAACTGGCGGTCTGCCGAAACTATGGCATCGGCGGCACCCGCATTGCCCGGCAGCAAACCCCCTCCGCCGAGGAGCATTGGGATTACGATTTCTGCACCCGGGTGGAAGCCATGGATCCTGACGCAGATGTGATTCTGGTCTTTGGCGGCACCAATGATTTCGGCCATGGAGACGCCCCCATCGGCACCATGGAAGATCGGACGCCCAACACCTTTTACGGCGCTTTGCACACCTTGTACACCGCTCTGCTGAACAAATACCCGGCCGCTACCATCGTGGTGGCCACACCGCTGCATCGCGGCAATGAGGACAACCCCCACGGAGACGGTTTCAAGGGCGATGGGTACGGCCCGCTGTCCCTGTATGTTTCCATCATTCGGGAAGTAGCAGCTTGGTATTCCCTGCCGGTGCTGGATCTCTGGTCGGTCAGTGGGATGCAGCCCCGGGTGCCGGTCATCCAGGAAAAATACATCCCCGACGCCCTGCATCCCAACGATGCCGGACACCGGGTACTGGCCGACCGGATGGAAGGCTTTCTGCGGAGTCTGTAAACCATGTGGAACGGAAAATTAAAGGCCGTCACCTTTTCCTATGACGATGGCGTGCAGCAGGACGCCCGGCTCATTGCCCTGCTGAACAAATACGATCTTAAGAGCACCTTCAACATCAACTCCGGCTTTTTCGGTCAAAGCGGAAGTCTGGTGCGGAAAGGGGTGGAAGTGCGCCACGACAAATGGAGCCCGGCAGAATTTCCCGGTGTCTACGCCGGCCATGAGGTAGCAGTTCATACTGTGACCCACCCCATGCTGCCGGACCTGCCGGAGGAGGAGATTCTCTCCCAGGTAGAAGAAGATCGGAAGGCCCTGGAAGCCCTGGTCGGCTATGACGTGGTAGGCATGGCTTACCCCGGCGGCGGATTGAATCACACCCCCCGGGTAGCCCAGGTGATCCGCAACAGCACCCCCATCCGCTATGCCCGCACCAACGAGGCCAACCATTCCTTTGATTTGCAGGAAAATCTATACGAGTTTGTTCCTACCGTCTACCATATCATGGAGCCGGACTGGCTCTTCAAACTGGAACGGGAATTTCTGGAGCTGCAACCTGACAAGCCCCAGCTATTTTACATCTGGGGACATGCCTACGAATTTGATATTGCGAACACCTGGGCGCTGTTTGAGGATTTTCTCCGGGATATTTCCCACCGAGAGGATATCTTTTACGGTACCAATCGCCAGGTGCTGCTGAATCTGGACTGATGAAATTGGCCTTGCGGCGCATGCCTGCCGCATGGCCAATTTTTTATGTTTTTTACCCGCCGCGCGCTTACACGATCCCTTCCATGCAGATGCTGGAAAAATGGATGGCTGTCATAAAACTGCAACAAAAGCCCCGTCAACCGGATCCAAAAAACTTCCGGAAGAAAGGGGCCTTTTGTCATAGGGCACAATGCAGCTAGGATTATTTCTTAAACGAATCTTTCAGGGCCACGGTACGGTTAAACACCGGAGCCGTGGGGGTGGAATCCAGGTCGGCGCAGAAATAGCCCTGGCGCATAAACTGGTACTTGTCTCCCGGCTTAGAGGCGGCCACATCCGGCTCCACCTTACATCCCGTCAGAGTTACCAGACTTTCAGGATTCAGATTATCGGCAAAGGAACTGACCCCCTCCTCGTCCGAGGGGTTTTCCGCCAGGAACAACCGATCATACAGCCGAACCTCAGCATCCACAGCGTCAGCAGCGTTCACCCAGTGAATGGTGCCCTTGATCTTCCGACCGTCAGGCGCGTTACCACCGAAGCTATCAGGATCATAGGTCACATGGACGCAGGTGATATTGCCGTCAGCATCGGTATCATGGGAGGCATACTTAACGATATAAGCCCCTTTTAGCCGAACCTCCTTGTCGGGCGCCAGGCGGAAATACCCCTTCACCGGCTCCAGCATAAAATCGGTGTCCTCAATATACAGTTCCCGGGAAAAGGTCACCGCCCGTTTGCCCAGCTCCGGCTGGTTGGGATTGATGTCCACCTGGATGGCATCGGTTCTGTCAGCAGGGTAGTTATCCACCACCACTTTCAGGGGGCGAAGCACCGCCATAGCCCGGTCGGCGTTCTGATTTAGGTAATCCCGGACGCAGGATTCCAGCAATGCAATGTCAATAACCGAATAGGCCTTGGAAACGCCGATTTTCTCGCAGAAAGTACGAATGGCCTCGGCCGGGAAGCCACGGCGGCGCATACCGCATAAGGTAGCCATCCGGGGGTCGTCCCACCCGCTGACCAGACCGTCGTTTACCAGCTTCAGACACTTGCGCTTAGAGGTCAGCGTATAGCCCACGTTCATCCGGGCAAATTCAATCTGCCGGGAGGGGTTGGGCAGCTCCAGCTTTTCCAAAAACCAGTTATACAGAGGCCGGTGATTCTCAAACTCCAGGGAACACAGGGAGTGGGTTACCCCCTCCTTGGTATCCGACAGAGGATGGGCAAAATCGTACATGGGATAGACGCACCACTTGTCTCCGGTGCGGTGGTGGGAAGCCTTCATGATCCGGTAGATCACCGGGTCCCGCATATTCAGGTTGGGGGAGGACATGTCGATCTTGGCCCGGAGACACTTTTCTCCGTTGTCAAACTCGCCGGCGGTCATGCGGCGGAACAGATCCAGATTCTCCTCCACGCTGCGATTCCGATAGGGGCTTTCCTTCCCTGGCTGGGTCAGAGTGCCGCGATAGGCACGGATCTCATCCGAAGACAGATCCTCCACATAGGCCAAGCCTTTTTCAATCATTTTCAGGGCGCAATCATAAATAAAATCAAAATAATCCGAGGCAAAATACACATCGCCCCATTGGAAGCCAAGCCACTGGATATCCTCCTTGATGGCATCCACATACTCCACGTCTTCCTTGGTAGGGTTGGTGTCATCCAACCGCAGGTTGCAGACGCCGCCATACTTTTCTGCGGTTCCGAAGTCAATGCAGATGGCCTTGGCGTGGCCAATGTGCAAATAGCCGTTGGGTTCAGGGGGGAACCGGGTCTGCACATGGGAGTAGACGCCCTCTGCAAGATCCTGATCAATAAAATCATGGATAAAGTTGGAAGGCGTGATGCGCGCCTCACCGGTTTCCGGGGTTTTCACTTCTGCCATAAATATTCCTCCTAAAGGGTTTGAAAGCCGGGTGCTTACTGAATTAACCCTGATAATACTGTAATGCTGCGGTCATCCGGGCGGTGACCTCTTCCTTCCCCAGCAGCTGCATAATGGCGCACAGGTCAGGGGTATTCTGCCGGCCAGTGACGGCAATGCGGATCACCGTGCTGGCCATGCCGGGGTTCCCCCGGTAGGCGGCGGGATTTTGCTTATATTCCTTCATTTCGGCGGCAAAACCGATGCCGGGGCAAATGGACTTGATATCGGTAAACCAGTCATTTTTATCCTTTGCCGGGTCGTACACCGGCAGGTAGGCCGCCAGCACATCTGCTGCCACTGCCGCCGGGATATTCTCCGGCAGGGTAAAATCGGGGGTATAGGTCTCGGGGAAGAAGTAGGCGGCAAAGGCCGGCGCTTCGTCCCACTTGGCCAGATCCTTCCGGGGCTTGGGCACTGCCCGGTCAATGGAAAAAATACCCTTGGTAAAGGCGGGATCCCGGTTCAACAGGGCGGCAAAAGCCGGGTCATATTCCTGGGCCCAGGCAGTCATCCGGGTTACAACTTCCTCTGCCGACATACGACTAATGATATTCTTAGACACATCCAGCAATTTATTCCAGTCAAACAAGGCACCGGATACCGACATTTTCTTTAAATTAAACTTAAATTTGGCGGTGTCCTCCGTGGGGTTGGCCCGACGCCAATCCTCAAAATCCGAAGCGGCGATGGTCATCAGATACTCTACCACGCTTTCGGCAGGGAAGCCCTGCTCCAAAAAAAAGTGGACGGCAGCCTCCGGATCCTTCCGCTTGGAAATTTTCCGCTTGTTGCCGTTTTCCTCCTTCATGATGGGGGAAACGTGAACGTATTTGGGAGGCTTGAAGCCCAGCAGCCGGAACAACTGCAGGTGCTTGGGCACCGAGGCGATCCATTCATCTCCCCGGATCACATGGGTGACCCGCATAAGATGATCGTCCACGGCATGGGCAAAATGATAGGTGGGAATGCCGTCGGACTTGAGAATGACAAAATCCTCGTCATTCTCGGGCATTTCAATTTTGCCTTTGATCCCGTCCTCAAACGTGATGCGGTTTTCCTCCTTCCCGGGAGATTTCAGACGCACCACAAACGGCAGCCCAGCCTCCAGCTTCTGCCGGATTTCCGGTAGGGTCAGGCTCCGGCAGACGGCATATTGGCCATGATAACCGGTACGAACCTTGGCAGACTCCTGCTGCTCCCGGACAGCGGTCAGCTGCGCTTCGGTACAAAAGCAGGGATAAGCCAGCCCTTGCTGAATCAGCCATTTGGCAAAACACTGGTAAATTTCGGCCCGCTTGCTCTGCTGGTAGGGGCCGTAGGCGCCGGATTCCTCCTGGGGCCCCACAAAACCCTCCTCCATGGTGATGCCGAAGCCGGTCAAGCCGCCGATAATGTCGGCCACACCGTCTTCCACCTCCCGCTTTTTGTCAGTATCCTCGATACGGCTGAAAAAGACGCCGCCGGTGGTGGTGGCCACAATCCGGTTGACCATAGCTACAAATAAAGTACCAATGTGGAGATATCCGGTAGGGCTGGGGGCAATCCGGGTCACCCGCGCCCCTTCCGGCAGATCCCGGGGCGGATACAAAGCTTCGTAATCTGCCGGGGTCTTGGTAATATGGGGAAGCAGCAGCTCCGCCAGTTGTAAACATTCCTCGTGGGTCATGTGGAAAACTCCTTCTAATAATCTTCCCCGCCCCTCCATTTGGAAGGGACGGGACAACCGCAGCCGGCGGGGATTTGTTAACCCAAGAAACGGGTCAGAGGCTCAATGTCCAGGCCTTCAAACTGTTGGAAGAAGGGAAGCAGCCGGGCAGCGGTGGCCTTGACCCCGCCGGGGTTGTTGCTTTCAATGTTCATGGGCATAATGGGATCATGAACGCTGAGCCGCAGCAAAAACCAGCCCTGTCCGTTCTCGGTAGCAAACCGGATACCTTCCCGGTTATCATCGGCCATCTGCCAATCCGACAGAGCCTGTCCGAAAGCTTCCAGCTGCCGGATCACCTCCAGACCGTAATCCTTGAAATCCGGGACGGTGATGCCGAACCGCAGCTCCTGCTCCTCTGCCGGCAAAGGCATCGCCCCGATCAGGTCGGACAAGTCCTTGCCCTCCTGCCGGAGCCGGGCCAGCTGAATGATGATTTTGGTAATAAGATAAGCGCCGTCATCCAGAAAATAATTCTCCCGCAGGGCGGCGTGACCGGAGGTCTCGATGGCCAGAGGCGCGTTCACCCCGGCTTCATTCAACCGGATTGCCTCGTTGATGACATTTTTATAGCCCCGGCGGAACCGATGATGCACACCGCCCAGGGTCTGCTCAATAAATTGCCGCAATCCACCGGAGGTCACCGAGTCGGTAACGATGGTGCCGCCCTGGTTGCCCTCCAAAGCGATGGCCGCCGCCAGGGCAATCAGAGAATTCCGGTTGATCTCCCGGCCATCAGCCCCTACGCAGCCGGCCCGATCCACATCAGTGTCAAAAATGATGCCCAGATCCGCCTTGGCTGACAGGGTAGCCGCCGTAACGCTCTCCATGGCGATTGCATTTTCCGGGTTGGGAATGTGGTTGGGGAAGCGGCCATCCGGCTCCAGAAACTGGCTGCCGGTAATATCGGCGCCCAACGGCTCCAGCACCTGGGTAGCATAAAAGCCGCCGGCGCCGTTGCCCGCATCCACCACCAAACGGAACCCGGCCAAAGGCTTGTCCCCGCCGCCGACGCCGTCGCGGATCTTTTGCCGTAAAATTTCTGCATACCGGGGCATATAATCATAGGCCGACTCCCCGCCGGGAACCTGAGCCACAGGGATGTCCCCGGCCATGGCATATTCCAACAAGGCGGTAATATCCGGGCTGTCCAGGCCGCCTTCCGGGGTAAAAAACTTCAAACCGTTGCGCTCATAGGGGTGGTGGCTGGCGGTGATCTGCACTGCCGCGTCCATGCCGCCATCCACGGTAGTCATGAACATAGCGGGGGTGGAGGCCAGCCCTACCAACCGGACATTGCAGCCAGCCGCCCGCAGCGCCCGTGATACCGCCGCCGAAATCCGGTCCGCCGAAATCCGGGAATCATGCCCCACCGCTATGGTTAAAGTGCTGGCATCCTTACCGGTATGGGCCGTCAGCCACCGGACAAAGCCGCCGGTAATGGCTTCCACCGCCGGGTCGGTCAGGGTTACCGGCTGGCCGGTTCCTTCCACCGCTACCCCCCGGATGTCTGTCCCGCTTTTCAGCTGCATTAAATTCCAATCCGCCATACTGCCAGTCCTTTCCCAGTGCAAGGGAGAGAAAATCCCCCAGGTTACTCATAATTATTACCATTATAGCATAGAATTCCCGGTTCTTCTATATCCAATTTGCATAATCTTCCCGATTTCTTCCAAAAATTTATGGCACAGTCGTTGCCGAGCGGTAATTTTTGTGATACAATAAGGAGGTAAATTCTCTCTTTGATTTGAAGGGAAACGGAAAGGAAGCAAATACCATGAAAACCTACAAAGTAACCTTGCTGAAGGGCGACGGTATCGGCCCCGAAATCGTGGAGGAAGCCGTCAAAACCCTGGACGTGGCCGGGAAGAAATTTGGCTTCGAAATTCAGTATGACGAAGCGCTCCTGGGCGGCGTCGCCATCGACGCTACCGGCAGCCCCATGCCTGATGAAACTGTCGCCAAGTGCAAAGCCTCCGACGCAGTCATGCTGGGCGCTGTAGGCGGCCCCAAGTGGGACACCCTGCCGGGCAATCTGCGGCCCGAAGCCGGTCTGCTGGGCATCCGCGGTGCGCTGGGGCTGTATGCCAACCTGCGTCCCGCTGTGATTTTCAATGCGCTGAAGGCGGCCTCCCCCCTGCGGGATGAGATCATCGGGGAAGCCATGGATATTCTCATTGTCCGGGAGTTGACCGGCGGTATCTATTTCGGCGAGCGTGGCCGCAAAGAGGTCAACGGCGCCTCCGCCGCTTATGACACCGAACTGTATACGGTTCCCGAAATTGAGCGCATCGCCCGGAAGGCCTTTGATGCTGCCAAGAAGCGGCAGAACAAGGTGACCAACGTGGATAAGGCCAACGTGCTGGAGTCCTCCCGTCTGTGGCGCGAGACGGTGCACCGCATCCACGATACCGAGTATCCGGAAGTGGAAATCAATGATCTGTATGTGGACAATGCCGCCATGCAGCTGGTTCGGAACCCCGGCCAGTTCGACGTCATTGTCACCTCCAACATTTTTGGAGACATTCTGTCTGACGAAGCTTCCATGATCTCCGGCTCCATCGGCATGCTGGCCTCCGCCAGTCTGTCCGACGGTTCCTTCGGTCTCTATGAACCCATTCACGGTTCCGCCCCTGACATTGCCGGTCTGGGCATCGCTAATCCTCTGGCCACCATCCTGTCCGCTGCCATGATGCTGAAGTATAGCTTCGGGGAGCAGGAGGCTTCCGACGCCATCAACGCTGCCGTGGAAAAGGTGCTGGACGAAGCCCGCACCGCCGACATCTGGGTAGAAGGCCTGAAAAAGGTCAACTGCGTAGAAATGGGCGATCTGGTTCGCGCCCAGCTGGCGTAATAAATCCAAGGTTGATTGTTTGCCGCCCGGGAAATCCCGCGCGGTGCAGAAAGTACAAGCCCGGCTCTGACGAGCCGGGCTTGTGTTATTAATAGAAATTACTGGCCTAAAATTACCTTTTGCAATAAAACCACACAGATGAACAAAACAAACGAACAAATAAGAACCAACTTTTCTTCATAGAACCTCCTCCTTTATAAAAATAATAGTACATGCGCGCCATATAATAAGCAAGTGCTTTTTCGTTTTGTTCTGTTTTTCGATCATTATTCATTCTTTTCCCCTGTGCATCTCATTATTGCTTTTTCGCATTTTCCATGGTACAATAAGAAAAAGAATCCTTTTTGAAACCAGCCAAGGAGGAAACAGCATGGAACGACGGGATAAAACCAACTATTATCTGGATCTGGCAGAGGTGGTCTCCAAGCGGGGAACCTGCCTGCGGCGGCGGTACGGGGCCGTCTTGGTAAAGAATGACGAGGTAATTTCCACCGGCTATGTGGGGGCGCCCCGAGGCCGGCAGAATTGCACCGATCTGCGCTACTGCATCCGGCAGAAAATGCAAATCCCACGGGGAGAGCGGTACGAGCTGTGCCGCAGCGTCCATGCGGAGGCCAACGCTATCATCAGTGCACCCCGAGATAAGATGATTGGCGCAACCCTGTACCTGGTGGGCACCGAGGTAGACACCGGCGCGTATGTGCAAAATTCCTCCTGTTGCTCCATGTGCAAGCGCATGGTCATCAACGCCGGCATTGAAACGGTCATCATTCGGGACGATGCCGACCATTACCGTACCATTGCCGTCCAGGATTGGATCGAGCAGGATGACACCGTAACCGGCGTGTTCGGTTATTAAACGGAATCCATATAACGATCGGCGGCACCGTCCAAGGTCCGGCGCTCCCCCAGTCACAAAAAAGGCAGATCCACTTCCACCTTCCATACCATACAGATTTTTCGATCTGCTTTCACGACTACACCCATGCAGTATTACAATACCATGCGAATCCACAAAGCCAGCCGGCTGCTGTTGTCCGCAGAAATGACGGTTTCTGAGATCAGTCAAAAACGGGACGATAGCAGCCCCTTTTATTTCTCCCACAGTTTAAGAATAAAATGGGGGTTCCCCCAGTCGCTACCAAAAGATGATGCGGGAAAAATATTGAGTTTCCATGCGACCGATTCACAGCCGCTTCCTAGGGGCAGGCAGAAGCGCTGGAGCTACATCCGCCAGCACAGTTCTGGCCCAGGCGGTCCAGATACAGGTGCAAAAATTTTCCAAGAAGCCCAATTATGACATTTTTTGGCCAAAAAGAATCAGATTTACGTCTTGTGCTTTTGCCGGAATTCCTTTACTATGTAGTTACCAAATCTATCCTGACGGAGGGATTCTCTATGATTCAAAAATTTCGGTTCGGGACGCCGTTCGAAACCGACGCTGTAGTAAACAAACAGCCGGAGGCCGCTGGCGCGCCCAAGCATTTTTCTGTTGACAACCCGGAGGATGGCAAGACAGTATTCACCATGACGCTGCCATCCACTGCGCCGGTGTACGGCATGGGAGAAAGCGTCCGGGGCATCAATAAGCGGGGATTCACCTATGTGGCGCATAACGATGATAATCCCCACCATACCGAGACCACCCGCTCTCTGTACGGAGCCCACAATTTCTTTGTCACCAATGACGGGACGCCTTTTGGCGTGTTTGTGGACTTCCCCGGCCGGGTGGAGTTTGACCTGGGCGACCGGGAGCCGGACACCCTGCAAATCACCGTCTTTACCGACACCTTTGGCTTGGACTTCTATGAGATCGAGGGAACGGATTATAAAGATATTGTGACCCAGTTCCGGGCCATGGTGGGGCAAAGTTATATCCCCCCAAAATGGGCCTTCGGGTATCAGCAGTGCCGCTGGAGCTACATGAGCCAGGAAGAAGTTCTGGAGGTAGCAGAAAAAACCCGGGAAGCCGGTGCGCCTCTGGATGCCATTTATCTGGACATTGACTACATGGATCACTACAAAGACTTTACCGTAAATCCGGAAACTTTCGCTGATCTGCCCGGCCTGACAGCGCAACTGAAGGAAATGGGCATTCGGCTTGTTCCTATTATCGACGCCGGCGTCAAGAAGGAAACCGGCTACGACATTGACGACGAGGGTGTGGAAAAGGGATATTATGTCAAGAACGCCCAAGGCCAGGCCTTTACCGGCGCCGTCTGGCCGGGGGAGGCCCATTTCCCTGACGTGCTGCGCCCCGAGGTGCGGGAGTGGTTCGGCGACAAGTACAAAATCCTCCTGGATCAGGGCGTAGAAGGTTTTTGGAATGATATGAACGAACCGGCCCTGTTCCACGGCGAGGAAAGCTGGAAACGCATGGAGCAAGCCCGGAAGGCTTATGAAGAAACCCCCGATTATGACCACCTGTGGAAGCTGCGGGACAGCTTTGGTATGTCCAACCAGGAGATTGACTACAAGGCCATGTACCATGAGGTAGATGGCAAACGAATCCCTCATGATAAGGTGCATAATCTGTATGGCTATAACATCACCCGGGCAGCCGGGGAGGCCTTTCAGCGGCGGTATCCCGACAAGCGGATTCTGCTGTTCTCCCGTTCCTCCTATGTGGGGATGCATCGCTATGGCGGCATCTGGCAGGGAGACAACAACTCCTGGTGGAGCCACATTCTTCTGAATATGCAGATGATGCCAGGCCTGCATATGTGCGGCTTCCTGTACACCGGAGCCGACATTGGCGGTTTCGGTCAGGACACCACCGAGGAGCTGCTGCTCCGCTGGATGGAGTTGGGAGTCTTCACCCCCCTGATGCGGAATCATTCCGCCATCGGCTCCCGCCGCCAGGAAATTTACCGGCAAAAATATGCACCGGATCTGGCCAATATCATTCGGGTGCGGTATATGCTGCTGCCCTATCTTTACAGTGAATTCGTCAAGGCCGCGCTAAACAACACCATGATGATCCGCCCTCTGGCCTTTGATTTCACCGACGATCCCATCGCCTGCGATGTACAAGATCAGCTGCTCATTGGCGATGAAATGATGATCGCTCCCATTTACACCCCCAACGCCCGGGGCCGGGCGGTCTACCTGCCGGAGGATATGCAGCTGTACCGTTTCCGTAGCCCGGAGGATTACGATGTGGAATCTCTGCCCAAAGGCACCCACTATGTTCCCTGCGCTCTGAACGAGGTGTTGTTGTTCCTGCGATCCAACGCCATTGTGCCAGTGGCTCAGGCTGCCGACTGCGTATCCCATACCGACTACAGCAAGCTGTCTCTGCTGGCCAATATCACTGATCGGGGCAGCTATACCCTGTATGATGACGACGGCTTCACCCGGGATTATACAAACCCGGCCCATTATTCCCAAATCACTGTCACCGCCGACGGCGCCATCACCGCCACCGGTGAAAAGAAGTTTACTCTGGCATAGAAGTAAAAAACGATGGAAACAGCCCCGACCGCTCACTATATGTGAAGCAGCCGAGGCTGTTTTTGATTGAAGCAGGACAAACGCATTTCTTGCGAACCCTCCATTGCCTCAAAGTTTCGGTTTGGGATTCCTGTCAAACGATAAAAGAAATCAAGAGATCCCTTCGCAAAGGAATAATGGGAATAGCAAAATTACAACCAAGATATGCTAATTTTTCCCCGCAGCTTTTCTATGTAATACCTGTTTCGTAACCGCCGGTTCGCAAAATATTTATCATTGATTTTCGCTGCATCTAGTTCATGTGTATGGATTTGCTGTTTCGACAGTTTGGTTTTTTAAATTCATAGTTCCTTTCACCATGAAATAATCAAAGCAATGTTACTGGAACTGGTAATTTCGGTACCGCTGCTATTGGTGACCTTCAGCAGCTTGCCCCAGGCGTCGTAATAATACCGGGCTACCACGCCGGTGTTCTGGCTGAGTAAGGCTGTTACATCCCCCTGGACGTTGGTGAGATAGTAATAATTCGTCCCGTTGTAGTTCAGGCCGATGCGGTTGCCGGATCATATTCGTACAATCTTAGTGCAGCTCCACTTTATTTGTGATGATTTCCAGTTTATCACCCGAAGAGAATAAGATAGAAAAAACAAAATAATCGGTTAGATTTAAAGTTCCATAGGCGGAGTTCTGAATCTGATCCGGAGAAATCGTTAAATACTCACGATTGGGCACGTTCCACTTTTCAATATGATATACAACATCCTGATATATCTCACAATGATTGACCCAGACAGGTACGCCGCCCCACGGGTTAAAAGCACTCGATATGATGTGAAGAACATCGTAGCATTGAATTGCCCTTTTTATTTGACTGTTGGATTCTAAATAAGAGATACAACAGGTTTGCTCCAATGGCCGGTATAAAACATCTACTATTTTACAGTCATGGAGCGAAATCTGCGCCAGATTTGTTTTGTTTTGTTTTGTAATAACCATATCCAACCTCATTTCTTAATCAAAAAACATGCTGGCAAAAGGTTCTGGGATTGCAGTTCTAGGTCTATAATGCGTTTCCAATCTATATTGCTCACCAAAAGCAACATGATAGTGTTGACCATACCTATAATCTTCATCCCATTCAAAATACATCTTCCCATTATAAAACCATTTAAAGACTTTTCCATTACTACCACCTAAATATTCCCTTAATTCACATCCCTTTGGATGGAAATCATAAGGACTATCAGGAAAAGTCGGAGTCAACTTTAACTTTCCGGGTATCGTCTCAGTTTTTGCAACACTATTAGGAATCGACTGTGACTTAGAAGTAGATGCAGATTTAGAAGAGTTTCGCCTCGTTGAAGTAGAAGATGTTACATTTGCTGCGCTGCTAGTATCTGTTGCTGGCCGAGTAATTGTTATGGCAACCTTTATATTAGATAAAGTTTCCGAGATAAAACAAGATAAATCATTCCAACCACTTTGCGCTTCCGGTGTTGTTGCAGCATAAGCGAGCATCCAAATAGTCCCTATTACAACCGCTGCTATGATGATATCATCTACTAAAGCAACTTTGCCAGTGGGATCCACTAAGTTAACCGGATTATTAAAGCAATAGGCATATAGATTGTTTTGAATCCCAGATATTTGATCAGCAATTAAAACACCTGTATCATCTGCGTTAACGAATCTTCCCGTGATGGGGTCATAATACCGGCTTTGAAGGTAATACAGCCCTGTCTCGCTATCGTAGTAATACCCTCTGTACCGGATGGGGTTGATCAATGCAATATGGGTGGCGCTGGTAATTTCGGTGCCGGTGTTATTGGTCACCTTCAGCAGCTTGCCCCAGGCGTCGTAGTAGTACCGGGCTACCACGCCGGTGTTCTGGTTGAGCAGCGCCGTTACATCCCCCTGGACATTGGTGAGATAGTAATAATTTGTCCCGTTGTAGTTCAGGCCAATGCGGTTGCCGGATTCATCAAAGAGATAGTAAATCTTCTTTGTCCCCGTAACCTCCCCAAGGATGGTACCACCGGACACATAATACTGGGTTTTGGTGCCGCCCACCGTCTTGGAGGTTCGGTACC
>CAYZTR010000026.1:0-30576 GCA_964481575.1 uncultured Eubacteriales bacterium | reverse complement strand
AGCAATCTGACCGGCGTTCTTGGTGGCCTGCCGCTGGCTGTCGTTGAAATAAGCGGGAACGGTGATAACGGCTTCGGTGACGCTGGTGCCCAGATAGGCTTCGGCATCCGCCTTCAGCTTTTGCAGGATGATGGCAGAGATTTCCTCCGGGGTGTATTTCTTCCCGTCAATTTCCACCTTATCGGCAGTTCCCATCTTCCGTTTGATGGAGCTGATAGTCCGGTCGGGGTTGGTGATGGCCTGCCGTTTGGCAACCTGGCCCACCATACGCTCGCCGGTCTTGGAAAATGCCACCACAGAGGGGGTGGTCCGGGAGCCTTCCGCGTTGGGGATGACCACCGGCTCGCCGCCTTCCATTACGGAAACGCAAGAGTTTGTAGTACCTAAGTCAATACCAATGATTTTTCCCATAATAATTACCTCCATTTGGTTGTGTATATGAAAATAGTATACCCGGAAATGCGCGGGAGAGTTGGTTAATTTGCCACTTTTACCATGGCGTGGCGAACCACGGTGTCACCGATTTTGTAGCCCTTTTGGAGCACCTCGGCAATGACGTTTTCGCCCAGAGAGTCATCCTCAATGTGCATCACCGCTTCATGATAGGCCGGGTCGAAGGTGTCTCCCACGGCGGCTACCTCGGTAAGTCCGGCGTTGACCATGGCGTCCTGGAACTGTTTCAGCACCATGGCAATGCCTTTGAGATACTCGGGGGAATCCGGATCCACACCGGCGGATCTCTGAATATTATCCAGAATGCCCAGGAAGGGCTTCAGGGTGTTGGCCTTGACATATTCGCCGGTGGCCAGCTTTTCCCGCTCGGTGCGGCGCTTGAAATTATCAAATTCTGCGGCGGTGCGAAGCAGCAGATCCTTCTGAGTCTCCAGCTGGGCCTTTAGCTCCTCCGTTTCGCTTTTTTTCTTTTTGGCTTTTTCTTTTTTGGGCGGTGCGGAATCCCCGGTTGTTTCTGTTTCCGGCGCGGATTCCGGATCCAGAACCTCTATATCCGGTTCCTGGGTCTCCTGGGTGTTTTTTTCTTCTTCAGCCATACTTTAAACCTCCATTTCATAAGCGGTCGTCAGGGCTTTGCCGACTCCCGCGGCAAAATACTCCATGCAGGGAATCAAATACGGATAATTCATCCGGATAGGGCCCAGTACGCCGACCCGGCCAACGGGCGCACCGGAAAAATTAAACCCGGCTACTACCAGCCCCAGAGACTGCAGCGCCTCCAGCTCGCTGTCAGAACCGAAGCTGACCGAAACCGGCGCATCAATGCGGGACAGTAGCCGAAGCAGGGGCTGCTTTTGCTCCAAGAGCTCAACCACTCGCCAGGGTAGCGGCTCCTGCAACGGAAACCCATGGAGCTTTGCAGCGCCGTGTACCAGCAGCTGCGGCTCGGCCAGGGATTCCACCAAGTGGGACAAAGCGTCCAATACCGGCATGAACAGCAGTGCGTCTTCCTGGGCCTGTCGCAGCAGGCCTTGGAGCAACGCCGGCGTTACAGCGCCCAAAGGAACATCCCGCAGCGCTACCGACAGCAGGGACTGCAGCCGGTTCAGCTGCGCCGGTGCCGGCTCCCAAATGGTGCGGCAAAGGCGGCTTTTGGAAATGCCGTTGCTTGTCATGGCTACCAGCAATAGCCGGCAATTCCCCATCGGCGCCAGACGGATCAGGGAGAATGTAGCGGTTTGATTGGGCAGGGTAGCGATCAGGGCGGGGAGCCCGGTAAAACCGGAAAGCGCAGCAGCTGCAGCCGGCAGAACCTGTTCCGGTTCCCGCGGTAAGGCGGCCAGCAGCTGATCCAACTGCTTTTTGGTGCCGGCGGAGGGAACCGTTACCGGCATCAGCCGGGACAGGTAAAACCGGTAGCCGTCCCGGGTGGGGGTTCGGCCAGCGGAGGTGTGAGGCTGTTCCAAATAGCCCAGCTCACACAGCTCGCTCATTTCGTTCCGCAGGGTGGCGGAGGAAAGCCTGTTCCCTAAAATGCCGCAAAGCACCTTGGAGCCAACCGGCTCGCCTGTTTCCAGATAGGTTTTGATGATGGCGGCCAGAATTTCCTGTTTTCTGGGACTGAGCTCCATGGTGAGATACCTCACTTTCTGGTTTAGCACTCTAAAAGGTAGAGTGCTAACTGTCTATACTATACTCCCTTTCCAGCCATCTGTCAATAGGGTAAATGTGAAAATTCTGTTAAAAAATTTGACCTTTCCTGACCAAAAGGAGGAGCCGGTAAACCGGAAAAATTTTGAAATTTCTTGTGGAAGGTTGCAATGCAGGGGGGAGTCTGATAGAATAAGGATGTGTGATCAAAGGTTTTATCGTGCGAAAGGAGTCTTTTATGAAACGATCGTTGCAGCGTTGGCTTAGTCTGTTGCTGGCCTTTTGTTTTCTGCCTGTTTTGCCGGGTCTGGCGGCCTATGAGGAAAGCGCCTATACCCTGACCGGGGACGGCGCTGCTGATATTGTAGGAATTGCCCTGACCCAGGTGGGGTATACCGAAGGGACTAATAACGCCAATAAATATGGGGAGTATTTTGGAAATGCCAATGCGTCCTGGTGCGGTTATTTTGTGGCCTGGTGTGCCGAAAAGGCGGGTATCCCGGCTCAGGTGGTGCCACGGACCGGCAGTACATCGGGGTATCTTTCTTTTTATCAGCAGGCCGGGCGGTATCAGAGCTTTTCCTCCGGTTATACCCCGAAAAAAGGGGATCTGATTTTCTTTGATTGGGACGGGAACGGCGTTGTGGATCATATGGGGATCGTTCGGACGGTGGATGCTGACGGCAGTATTCATCTATTGGACGGCAATTATTCCAACCGGGTCAATGACCGGATGCTGACTGCCTCCGCCACCAATCAGTATATGAACTTCAGTTGTATTTTAGGTTACGGAATCCCGGATTATGCATCCGGGGGCTCGGCGGTTCCTACTCCTACGCCGGATCCGGATCGGGAACTGTTTACCAGGACGGTCACCGGTACCGGTAGCGGTACTTATTATCAGGTAACCACGTCCAGCACCTCTCTGAATCTGCGGGTGGAAGCCTCCACCTCTTCGGCCCGGGTGGGCTCGGTACCTAAAGGCACGCTGTTGCTGGTTACAGAAACCGCCGAAAACGGCGGGTATACCTGGGGCAAGACGGTGTATCAGGGAATCACCGGCTGGTGTGCGTTAAGCTATTGCACCGCCGTTGCGGCTCAGAACCAGGTGCAGTTGCAGGTGACCTATCCTGCGGGGGTTATTGCGCCGGGGGAGCAGGTGGCGCTGAAAGGGGGTATCACCCCGGCGGCGTTGGCCGCCCAGGGCATTTCCTGGAGCAGCTCTGATCCAAGTGTAGCCACCGTCAGCGCCTCCGGCATCGTAACGGCCTTGCAGCCGGGGTCGGTGCAGATCACTCTCCGTTCTGCCTTTGCCGACTGTCAGGATCACTGTACGGTGACACTGACAGTGGGAAACGCATCAGTTTCTCCCACAGTGGGGGATTTGAACCAGGATGGCACCTGTTCTGTGGCTGATGTAGTCCTGCTGCGAAAGCTGATTCTGGAGGATGCCTGGAGTGAATCCCAGTTGGCCCAGGGTGATTTGAATCAGGACAGTAACCTGTCTGTCAGCGACGTAGTGTTGTTGCGGAATTTGATTCTAACCCAATCTTAAAGCTGAAATAAAAAAGGGGCTGTTCCCAGGAAAAGCAGAGACAAAGGTTGCCGGCTTTCCTGGGGACAGTCCTTTTTATTGCAGCAAAAGGCAAGCCTGTCCTTTTGCATTGTTTTGATTTGCGCATTTCAAGTTCAGTTTCTGGAGCATTTTTCTGCATCCATAGCCAGGGTGAACATCAGGACGTACAGGGCGTTTTGCGGATCCGCTACATCAATGATGTAGGTGTCGGTCAGATGCAGCAGTTCCTTGGTGATTACCGCCACCTGTTGGCCATTGGCGTCCCGGATGGTATAATCCCATTCGGGGAAGTTGCCGGTGATCTGCCAGCCCTTGCAGTCAATCCGGTACACCGGCTTGAAAAAGGAAAACTCCCGGGCGATGCTGCCGATGTAGAAGCCGCCTGCATAAAGCCGGAATCTGGGTAGCAGGTGAAACAATTCTTCCTGCACGGTTCCTATATGATTGCCCTGGGAATCCAGAATGTGCAGCTTGTGTTCCCAGCTAAGCTGTCCTTCTACAGAAAAGACAGATTGGCCCCCTTCGTCATAGATGTCATAGCTGTCAAACCAGGAGAAGAGCCGTTGCTTACATAATAACCGCATGGGTGAATCCTCCTTGCCGTTGCCGGCCTGTTTGCATGTTCCGGATAGAAAAAGTTCGGTCAAAAGTATGAGCTTTTGGACGAAGAGAGAATGGAATTTACTTGGTTTCTTCGTGGAGCGTGACAATATGCAGATCCCGCAGCTGGGAATCTTCCACAGGAGCAGGTGCCCCGGACATGAGTTCGCTGGAGTTGGAAACTTTGGGGAAGGCCACCACGTCCCGCAGGGAGGGGGCGTTCAGCATGCACATGGTCAGCCGATCCAACCCCAGACCCATGCCGCCGTGGGGCGGTGCGCCGAACTTGAAGGCATCGATGAGGAAGCCGAATTTTTCGTGGGCTTCTTCGTCTGACAGGCCCAAAGCCCGGAACATTTTGGTTTGCAGCGCCGGGTCGGTGATCCGGATGGAACCGGAGGACAGCTCAATGCCGTTGAGCACCAGATCGTAGGCCCGGGCGAAAACCTTTTCCGGCTCGGAATCCAGATAGGGGATGGAATCTTCCAGAACAGCGGTGAAGGGATGATGCATAGCGTCCCAGCCGCCGGTTTCCTCATTGTATTCAAAGAAGGGCATCTCGGTGATCCAGGTGAAGTTGAATTTCCCCTCTGGGATCAGGTTCAGCTTTTTGGCAACCTCAATCCGCAGGCCGCCCAGTACCGATAGGGTAGTCTTTTTCCGGTCAGCCACAAAGAGGCAAACATCCCCCTGTGCTGCGCCCATACGTTCCAGAATGGCCTCCAGCTCTCCCTCTGCCAGAAATTTACCGAAAGAGCAGTTGGGGATTTCCTCATTCCAGCGGATATAGGCCAACCCTTTGGCGCCCAGGCCCTTGACCACTTCTACCAGCTTGTCAATTTCCTTCCGGGTCAGGGCGGCTGCACCGTTTTTGACGGTGATGCCCCGGACAGTGCCGCCGTTTTGCACGCAGTTGGCAAAGACGCCGAAACCGCACTGCTCCACCAGATCGGAGATGTTCTGAATCTTCATGTCATAGCGGGTGTCGGGCTTGTCGGAGCCGTAGGACTCCATGGCTTCGGTGTAAGTCATCCGGGGCAGGGGCAGGGGAACTTCTACGTTCAGCACCTCTTGAAAGACCCGGGCAATGTATCCTTCGGCCAGTCCCTGAATGTCCGATTCATCCACAAAGGACATTTCCAGGTCAATCTGGGTGAATTCCGGCTGCCGGTCGGCCCGGAGATCCTCGTCCCGGAAGCAGCGGGCGATCTGCATATACCGGTCGCAGCCCGAAAGCATCAGCAGCTGCTTGTACATCTGGGGAGATTGGGGCAGAGCAAAGAAAGCTCCTTCATGGATCCGGGAGGGAACCAGGTAGTCCCGGGCGCCTTCCGGCGTGGATTTAATGAGCATAGGGGTTTCGATTTCCAGGAAGCCGTGTTCGTCGAAATAATCCCGGGTCACCTTGGCAATTTTGTGCCGGGCAGCCAGATTCCGTTGGAGGGTGGGCCGCCGCAGATCCAGATAGCGGTATTTCAGCCGCAGTTCTTCCTTCACGTCGGTGTCGTCCAGAATTTCAAAGGGCGGGGTTTCAGCGGCCCCCAGAACCCGCAGGTCTGTAACAGCGATTTCCACTTTGCCGGTGGGAAGATCAGGGTTAATGGAGGAGCGCAGCCGAACGCTGCCTTTTGCCATCAGCACATACTCCGAGCGAACGGCAAAAGCCTTGTCAAAGATGGCCCGGTCAGTGGTGTCATCAAAGGCTAGCTGGACAATGCCGGTGCGATCCCGCAGATCAATGAAGATCAGCTGCCCCAAATCCCGTTGCCGCTGTACCCAGCCGCAGACCACTACCTCCTGGCCGTTATGGGCTTCCCGCAGGTCGCCGCAATAATGGGTGCGTTTCAGCCCTGCCATGGTATCTAATTTCATGGGATTCATCCTTTCCTGTAATTATCGCAGCCCTTGGGCAGCATCGGCGGCCCTGGCTACAGCCACTTCCATCATGGCGTGGTACATGGCTTCCACAACACCGTCCGGGACAAAGATCTCGGTTTCAGCGCCGGTTTCCATGTTTTTCAGTTTTGCTTTTCCTTCTGCCAGCTCATTGTCTCCCAGCACAAGAGTGAATTTTGCACCGGTTTTGTTGGCGTATTTCATTTGGGCCTTGACACTCCGTCCGCACAAATCGGTAATGGCAGAGAAGCCTTCGTTGCGCAGCTGAGTTGCCAGCTTGGAGGCGGTGTATTTGGCCTGCTCTCCCATGGGAACAATGGCCAGATCCGGTGTGGCCGGCGCCGGGAAGGGCAGCCCGTTTTCTTCCATGACCATCAGCAGACGCTCCATGCCCATACCAAAGCCCAGACCGGGTGTAGAAGGCCCGCCCATTTGCTCCACCAAACCGTCATACCGGCCGCCGCCGCAGACGGTGCTTTGGGCGCCGATGTCGCCAGAAACGAACTCAAACACAGTTTTGGTGTAGTAATCCAGCCCCCGGACAATGTGGGGGTTGACAGTAAATGCAATGCCGGCGGCCTTCAGATGGGCCTGTACTCCCTGGAAATGTGTCTGGCACTCCTCACAAAGGTAGTCGATGACCACCGGGGCCTGGGCCGCGATTTTAGAGCAGACAGGGGATTTGCAGTCCAGGATCCGCATGGGGTTCCGATCCAGACGTCCGAGACAGGTTTCACATAACTGATCCTTGTGCCCTTCAAAGTATGCTTTCAGGGCCTGATGATACTGGGTCCGGCAGGTGGGGCAGCCGATGGAGTTGATCTCCAGAGACAGTTTGGAAATCCCCAGCCCGGTCAGCAGGTGGTGAGCCAGCGAGATGACCTCGGCGTCGGCCGCAGGCTCCTTGGCGCCAAAGCATTCCACACCGAACTGGTGAAATTCCCGGAGCCGCCCGGCCTGGGGCTTCTCGTACCGGTAGCACCCGCCGATGTAAAACACTTTGGCGGGGAGAGTGTCGTGGATGAGCCCGTGCTGGATGGCCGACCGGACAGTGCCGGCAGTCATTTCGGGCCGCAGGGTGATGGAACGGTTTCCCTTATCATTGAAGGTGTACATTTCCTTCTGCACCACATCGGTGGTGTCGCCGACGCTGCGGGTGAAGACCTCAGTGTGCTCAAAGACCGGCACCCGAATCTCCCGGTATCCGAATAATTGGGCGGTGTGACGCATTTGTTCTTCCACGAATTGCCATTTGTAACTGGTTCCTGGAAGGACATCTTCCGTGCCCCGGGGGGCAGTGTTGATTTGTGCCATAGTATGAAACCTCCTGTATGATAAGCAAGTAAATAGAAAAACCCCGTCCCATCGGGACGAGGCTTGGCTCGCGGTACCACCCGGATTGCACCCGGCTACCGGACATTGAATCCGGGCCTGTACAGGGTGCCACCTTGTATGCCCGGATAACGTGGGGCAAACGAGCCGTTTCCGGCTGCGCTCCGCAGATGTCTTCCCGGATGGCGGCAAAGGGGGCTTTCAGTCTGGGCCGCCCCTCTCTGGGTTGCCGTTGGTATCAGGTACTCTTTCTGCATCGCAGCGCTGCATCGTATTGTTGCAAGCTTCACGCCTGCCATCTTCCGGAATCAGGAGTGGGCATGGCAGGATCATGGTGAAGGGTGTTGATTGGAATAAGGATTAATTTCTGTGAGGATTGACAATGTTTCGCCAGTCCAAATCGCCCCGTTCTAGTCCGTGAATCAGAACCTCTGCTGTGGCGATATTGGTAGCTACCGGAATGCTGTGCACATCGCAAAGCCGCAAAAGCGCCTGCTCATCCGGTTCACTGGGTTTGGGGTTCAGGGGATCCCGGAATAACAGAACCAGATCAATTTCGTCGCAGGAGATGCGGGAGGCCAACTGTTGGGCTCCGCCCTGCCCGCCACTGAGAAACTTGACGATATCCAAGCCGGTGGCGTCTGCAACCATCTTGCCGGTGGTGCCCGTTGCCAAGATGTTATGGTGACTTAAAATGCCACAGTATGCAATACAAAACTGAACCATAAGCTCTTTTTTGGCATCGTGTGCGATCAATGCAATGTTCATGGAAAACGCCTCCTTAAAAAAAGTAGAAAAAACTGAATATATCCAAAAGATACAATATAATTATAGCATTTTCCCCGTTACTTGTAAAGGGGGTTTGGTAAATTTTTCTGAAAATTTACCAGAATAATTGGGACTATTGCAGCAGGGTGTTGTAGGCCGGTTGGGTGTATGGATCTCCGGAAGAGAAGAAGTAGGCGTCAAAGATGGAGCGAACCAGCGTGGTGCTGCTGGAACCGTGACCCCCGTGTTCCACCAAAACAGATACTGCAATTTCCGGATCTTCATAGGGGGCGAAGGCTACGAAAACAGAATGGTCTTCACCAGAGGTGGTCTGGGCAGTACCGGTTTTTCCGCCCACTTTAATGGCGTAGGAGCCGAAGGTGGCGGATCCGGTGCCATCCTCAGTTACTGACAGCATGCCCTGCTTCACCGTGGCGAATGCACTGGATGAGACATCCATTTGCATGGCCACCGTGGAGATGTTCTCCTGCACGACATCCCCATGCTGGCTGGTGATCTGATGAATCAGTCTGGCTTGATACCGTGTGCCGTCATTGGCAATGGTGGCGGTGTACATGGCCAGCTGCAGAGGAGAGAAGGCGTTATCAGACTGGCCGATGGCAGCCTGAATGGTATCGCCGCCGGTCCAGTAGGAGCCGATTTGCTCCCGGTATTCCGGGCCGGCCAGGATTCCGGCGGTTTCTCCGATTTCCACGCCGGTTTTAATGCCGAGGCCCAGTTGGGTGCAGTATTCGTCAATTTTGCTGATTCCCAGTCTGCGCCCCACATCGTAGAAGAAGAAATTGCAGGATTTGGACAGGGCAGTGATGACATTGATGCTGCCGTGTCGACCCAGGCAGGTGGGCTGGTAATCCTGATAGTAGGTGTAGCGATGGGTGCAGGTGATCAGGGAACTGGCCGTAATGATTCCTTCGTTGAGACCGGCCAGTGCCACTGCCGGTTTGAAGGCTGAGCCAGGGGGATATTGGCCCCGGAATGCCCGGTCAAACAGCGGCTTTGCCGCATCATTGGCCAGGGCAGTGTAATTATCCATGTAATCCTTCATATCATAGGAAGGGTAGTTGGCTGAGGCTAGTACCTCGCCGGTTTTGCAGCTGACCACTACCACGGCGCCGGCCGAGGCGGTGGATATGGATTTGATCAGGGAGGCCAGACCCTCCTGGGCAGTTATTTGCAGATTCTTGTCAATGCTTAAATAAACGGTATCTCCTGCAACGGCTTCGGTGGTAATCTCGGTGGAAACGATGGCGCCGCTGCTGTCGGTCGTGATAATTTTCTTGCCGTCGGTACCCCGCAGGAAAGATTCGGCATAGCTTTCAATACCGCTTTTCCCCACCTTGTCGTTGTAAGAGTATCCCTGCTCTTTCAGGGTGGCCCAGTCCTCGGCATAAATGGGGCCGGTGGTGCCCAGAATATGCGGCGCCACAGAAGTATCGGTATACTCCCGAACCGGAACCACCGTAATTTCCACCCCCGGCAGATCAAAGCCGGATTCGGAAATGGCGGTCATGGTCTCGGTGGAAATGTCTTCTGCAAAGGTATACGGATTGGTAATGGAGAAATCTGCCAGCTCCATGGAATACCGAATTCCCATCAGGGTTCGCTGGGTGGCGGTATCGTAGGCCGCAAGGTCGTACCGATCCACCATTTGAACGTAGCAGTTTTCCGCCGTGGCATAGTGGGCCAGTTCCAACAGTTTCCGCATCCCGGATACGGCGCTTTCGTTTTCGGTAAACCCGTAGGGGGCGTCGGCGGCCAGGGGCAGATTATCAAACCAGGTTTCCCCGTTAGCGGTCAGCAGATTGGTCAGGGCGACCAGCGTGGCGTTGAATTGATCCTTGTCCAGGGCGGCATAGTTGAAAACCACATCATAACCCTGCCGGTTAATGGCCAGGGGACGTCCGTACCGGTCCAGAATCTCTCCCCGGGCCGCTTTGATGGTCACGGTTTTACTGGAGACCGTTTCGGCCTGATTCAGGTAATATTCCGCCTTGCTGATGTCAATCTGGGCGGTGCGCAGGCTGAACAGAATCATAAAGGCCGCAAGGATCAGTGCCATTGCCGCATAGCGAAAATTGAATTTGTGTTTGCGTTTCAATGGTGTCCACTTCCTTTTTGGTCTTGGGTATGCTTTTTGGAGCGGGTTCCGCGTAAAATGCGGTGGAGAAACAGATAAAAGGGGAGGGAGAATATTGTGGTCCAGAACAGGCTTTGGAAGCAGTGGTTCCAAAGAAAATTCCCCGGTTCCCCATAGCCGGGCACCAGATAGAAAATGACCCATTCCAGCAGCAAATAGATTGCGGTGGATAAAAAGGTCAGCAGAAGGCCGGTAAACAGGGTGTTATTCAGCAGGTAATGCACCAGCAGCCCGGCAATGCAGCCCAGCAGCAGAAACAGCAGTGCGTGAAAGCATTGGCCGCTGGCCGACACGGCATCCACAAAGATGCCGGAAATAACGCCGCAGATGGCGCCGCCCCATTCCCCTAAAAACATGCCGCTGTATACGACGGCGGGCAGCAGGAATAAGATCGGGCAGGTTTGTCCGGCACTGGGACGCAGGAAGGTGTACTGCAGGAAGAAGGCAATGGCCAGGATCAGCCCCATAATCAGGGAGTGCCGCCGTTGCTGCGGCTCTGGATACCACATACCTATTCCTCCGTGTCCGCCAGGCTGCCCTGGCCGGTAAAGGCGGTGATCACCATGACCTCCCGCAAGGAAGCAAAGTCCACGGTTGGCGTAATGGTGGCGGTTACGGTGGTGTCCTGACTTTCCCGCTTTACATTGGTGACCGTGCCAATGACCAGGCCGCTGGGGAAGACGCCGCCGCCGGAGGTGACTGCATAATCCCCGATGGCAATGGAGGAGTTCCGCGGCAGGTTGTAAAGTCGGGTGACGCCCTGGCTGGCATAGTCGGTATCTCCCGAAAGAATGCCGGCGTCTCCGGTCCGGCTGTCATAAGCGCCGGCAGATAGGGAAGGACTCAAAATGGTGGTAACCTTTGCGCTGGAAAGGGACACCTCAGTTATGTAGCCCACTAATCCCTGGGCGGAAATAACCGGATCATGCAGACTGACCCCGTTCAGCGTACCCTGGTCAATGGTAAAGGTACCGTACAGGTCGGCGCTGTCTTGGGCAATCCGTTTGGCGGCTTGGAAGGTGTAATCCGGATGTTCCTGTTTGATCTCCAGAAAATCCTTGTAAAAGTCATTCTCTTGGGCGGCGGTTTGGGCGTCGGTTAGCTGAGCCTGTAGCTCACCGATCTGCTCCTTCAGCGCCTCGTTTTCCGCCAACAGGGCCTCTCCTTTTACAAAGGAGGTGTAAGCATCCTGCACCTGATTGGAGATGCTGGTGAAGCCCCGCTGGATAGGGGTCAGAATCAGGCTTGCAAGGTTGGAACCGGGCGCCATCCAGCCGACGGCGAACTGTACTATCACAGCCGAAGCCAGCACCAGCGCCAGAATAACTACGATCATTTTGAATTTTTTACTGCGAAAGAAAAAACGCACGAAGGGGTACCTCCTTTCGGATGGGAACAGGTAGGCATAATAGGCAGGTTAACGGTGCACACGTTGGGTCAGGGGAGATTGGGGCGCCCCATCAGGAGCAGCAGCCCGTTTCCCTGCACCCAGTACAGCACAGTCCATGGGTGCGTCGGCCACGTGGGCGGCCATGCCGGTTTCGGCGGCAATGAGATCGGCCAGACCACGCAGCTGGGCGGTGCCGCCGGTCAGGGTGATGCCCCGGTCTATGATGTCTGCCGCCAGCTCAGGCGGCGTTTTTTCCAGAGTAGAGCGGATGGTGTCAACAATCTGGCTGACGGGATCCTGAATGGCCTCCCGTACTTCGGCGGCGGTGATCAGGATGTTTTTGGGCAGGCCGTCCAGCACGTTCCGACCTTTGACATCCATGGAAGGCTCATCCTCATAAGGCAGCACCGAGCCGATGCCGATTTTGATCTGCTCGGCCGAACGTTCCCCAATGACCAGGTTGTGCTTTTTGCGGATATAGTTAAGAATGGCCTCGTCCAGGTTGTCTCCGGCTACCCGGATGGACTGGGTGGTGACAATGTCCCCCAGAGAGAGGATGGCCGCTTCGGTAATGCCGCCTCCCAGATTCACCAACATGGAACCGGCAGCGCCGCTGACCGGGAGTCCAGCTCCCAATGCGGCGGCCATAGGCTGCTCAATTAGATGCAGCTCGGTGGCGCCGGCCTGCCGCCCGGCATCGTATACCGCCCGGGCTTCCACTTCAGTGACCCCGGCGGGAATACAAATGACCAGCCGTGTCCGGGAAAATACCGATCCGTGGAGAGATTGACGGACAAACCGTTTCAGCATGGCAGCAGTCACATCGAAATCTGCAATGACGCCTCCTTTGATCGGACGAACGGCTACAATGGAGCCGGGCGTCCGGCCGATCATGGCTTTGGCACCGGAACCCACCGCCTTGACGGCGTCATCCCGAACGTCATAGGCAACTACGGACGGTTCCCGCAGAATGATGCCTTTTCCCTTGAGATATACCAGGGTGTTGGAGGTGCCTAAATCTATGATAATTTCTTTGGTAAACACAAAAGTTTCCTCCTTGTGGAAGTTTCGGTTCACATGGAACATACACAATCTATTATAACCAAACGGGGGAACCTTAACAATAGTTATTTCGGAATTTGTGCAGTTTTTTTATTCGTGTATTTGGTTGCTGGCCTTTGCCGCCGGATCGTGGCAGGAGAAAATACCGAATTCCCGGAGAGCCCGGGCGGTCAGTGCCCCTGGCAGCCCTACCACGGTAAAGTAATCGCCCTGGATGCCCGAGATCAGTACCTGTCCCGGCCCCTGAATGCCGTAAGCTCCGGCCTTGTCCATGGGATCGCCGGTGGCGATATATGCGTCGATTTCCGTCTGGCTCAGGGGGAAAAAGGTCACTTGGGTGGCGGAGACAAAGGTCTTGGCCTGGCTGGCGGTGATAATGGAAACGCCGGTGTATACGGTGTGGCTCTTGCCGGACAGGGCAGTCAGCATGGCTCTGGCCTGGTCAGCGTCTGCCGGTTTCCCCAAAATATCCTGGCCCAGGGCTACTACGGTATCCGCCCCCAGCACGGTATCAGTTGGATGCAGTGGCAGAACAGCCCTGGCCTTGCGCTGGGCCAGCATGGCTACTGCCGCCTCCGGCGATGTGCCGGGGGCAATGGTTTCGTCAGCATCCGCCGGCTGGCAAAGAAAGTCGAAGCCCAGGGTGGTCAGAATTTCCTGTCGCCGGGGAGAGCCAGACGCTAAAATCAGCATAGAAACAACAACCTTTCTGCAAGGGGTGAATTCGGTACCGGACCGATACCGGGACGGGATTACTCGACCCCTCGGGTAAACAGTCCGCGGGTAAATGCGCCGGTGGGAGCGGCGCATTGGCGATAGTCCGCCAGAATATCTTCCGTTTGCGCTTTGGTTTCCACCGTCATGGTTAGAATTCCAAAGGACAGACCGGGCAGTTCTGTCAATCTGTCCGCCATCCAAAGGGGGCGGGAATTGAGAATTTCCGCACAGCCAAACCGGCAGCGCACCGGGAAGGCCACGCCCTTGCGGTCTGTGATTTCCTGTTTTCGTCCACAGTCCCGGCAGGACAGGCCATTGTGAATGGGGCAGTTTCGGGTCAGCATAACCGGCGTCCGGCCGTAGACCACAGCTCCCAGAGGCAGGGCAGTGTGCAAAGCGGTAATTTGCCCCGTCGTCAGCTCGGTGGAGACCACAGCGGCGGTCAGCCCCAGATTCTGCACGGTTTTCAGGGATTCGCTGTTGAACAGATTCAGTCCAAAATCTCCCACCGGCAGCAAGCCGGCTTCTTTAGCCAGCTGTATTGCTGCCAGGGTGCCGCACAGGGCGTGGGTGTACCCCAGCTGTCTGGCCTGGCTTAGCAGGGCGGCAGCTTTGGCCTCCTGGCCGAACATCCCCCGGGGAATGTCCACAGTGTAAAGATTGGCACTGGCAGGCGGCAGAGGGCACTCCAGCGGAAGGGCAGCCAAATCAGATTCCAGATTATCCGGCAGCTGCGCCGGATCCGAAAGCCGCAGGAGAAACCGGAAGGGCCGGGCATCGGCAGCCGGTTCTGCCGTCAATTTGGGGAGGGTAAAGGAATGGGGGACAGGGCGGCAGCGGCAGGCGTCCAGTTGCTCCACGCATTCCCGCCGCAAGGCCCCTAAGGCGGCAGCCGGAAGGTAGCAATCCTCTGGCAGCTGCAGCCGGATTTGCGCCAAATAGTAGGGGGTCCCCCCAAGCTTGGCCAGTTGCTTTTGCAGGAATTCAGCCGTCATGGGCTTCTGGGCCTCCAGAGCGGTGCCGGCAGCAGAAACAGTGTGCGTTCCGTCTGACAGGGTCAGGGTTACCCGTTTGCCATCGGCTGTTAGGGAACCGGTCAGTGGAACACATTGCCGCTCCAGCCGGTACAGATTGTGAAGTCCCGCCAGGGTTTCTTTGGTTAGCTGTTCCTGCTCCGCTGTTCGGATGCCGAACATGTCTCTGCCCCGTTGGCCGGTAAAATACCCGTCGGTAAAGCCGCTGCGGGAAAATACGCCGGTCAGGGCTTCCTGCAAGGTTTCCTCCAGCCTACCGGTGTCCAAACTTTGCCTGGCGGCGGCTGTGGCAGCGGCCACATATTCCGGCCGTTTCATGCGCCCTTCGATTTTCAGAGAAGCTACGCCCATTTCCGCCAGCTCTTTCAGGTGAGACAGCAGGGACAGATCTTTCAGGCTAAAATCATGCCCTGTCCCACCGGGGGCGCGAAAGGGCAGACGGCAGGGTTGAGCGCAAAGGCCCCGGTTGCCGCTTCGCCCGCCCAGAAGGGCGGAAAGCTGGCACTGCCCGGAAACGCACATGCACAGGGCTCCATGGATAAAGACCTCTACTTCCAGTTCCAGGGCTTTGGCAGCGGCACAAAATGTTTTCAACTCAGCGGCGGACATTTCCCGAGAGGGTACCACCCGGACAAAGCCCAGCTGCTTCAGCAGGGGCAGTGCGGCCGGGGAGTGTACGCTGCATTGGGTGGAGGCATGAAGACGCAGGGAAGGGGCAGCCTGCCGCAGCAGAGCTGCAAGCCCCAGATCCGCTGCAATCACCCCGTCCACACCAGCCTGGGCCAGCCGCTGTGCAGCTTCCAAAGCCCGCGGCAGCTCTCCATCGGAAACCAGTGTATTCAGAGTGACAAAGGCCTTAACACCTTGCCTATGACAAGCGGCGACGGCACCGGGAAGGGCGCCGTCGTCGAAATTGGCTGCATGCTTTCGGGCGTTGAATTCGCCCAATCCGAAATAAACCGCATCGGCTCCGGCCCGCAGGGCTGCCGTCAAAGCCTCCGGGGAACCCGCGGGAGCTAAAATCTCCATCATCAGAACAGAGGCTTGCCGGTGGCTTCTTCCAGCTTGAGCCGCAGGGCATAGTTTTCTTTCCCCAAACGTTCAATCTCCCGGCGCGCCTCTTCGGCCTCCAACCGGGCACAGGCGGCGTCTTCCACATAGCCCTTGGCCTGCATTTCCAACTGGGCAATGTGCGATTTTGCTTTTTCCATGGCGTCGCAGTATTCCAGGGCGGCGAACACAGCCACCATGGTGGTAGACAGATAGGGATTCTGCCGGGCGATTTCATCCAGCTTTCCGTTAATATTGGTGCTGATGTTGCGGATATAATCCTCGCTTTCATCCGAATTGATGTAGTAATCAATCCCGCCAATATTCAGCTTCATCTTACTTGCCATCGTTTATCACCTCAGCAAAATTTATACACACTTATTGTAGCACAAAACACCATGAATGGAAAGCCTTTTTGCCAAAAAAACAAGAAATTTCGCAGTTGCAGAGGGAAAATCCGCTTTTCAGCGGCAGAAAAAACGGATCTTGTTGCTGCAAACAGAAAAAAGGCTGCTTTACCAACTGGTAAAGCAGCCTTTTGAAAATCTGAATTAGTCGCAAACGTAGGGGAGCAGCGCAATGTAGCGGGCCCGCTTGATGGCGACAGTCAGCTTCCGCTGATGAGCAGCACAGGTACCGGTGACCCGGCGGGGCAGAATCTTGCCGCGCTCGGAAATGTACTTCCGCAGCCGGGCAGTGTCCTTATAATCAATTGCCTCAATTCTGTCAACACAGAAATGGCAAATCTTCTTGCGGCTCTTACGACGAGCAGGACGATCGGTTTTTTCCATTTGCAAAACCTCCTTTGGTAATAATAAGCGTGATCCGAAATTACTTTAGAAGGGGAGTTCTTCCTCATCCACGATTTCGGAGAAATCTCCGGCAGTGGCATTGTTATAAGAGGGAGCGGCCGGCTTGGGCGCGTCATTCCGGGGTGCATAGCCGCCGGCTTCGCCGTTTTGCTTCCGCTCTACGAACTCGGCCTGATCCACGACAACTTCAAATGCCGTGCGTTCTTTGCCATCACGATCGGTATATTTCCGGGTCTGAATGGAACCAACCAGGCCGATGCGCTGCCCTTTATCAAAATATTGGCAGATAAACTCGGCAGTCTGCCGCCAGGCAACACAGTTGATGAAGTCGGCGGTACGTTCCCCGTTCTGATCCTTGAACCGGCGATCGACGGCAATACTGAAGGAAAGGACAGACAACCCACTGTTGGTCTTTTTCAACTCAGGCGTTGCGGTCAGGCGACCGACCAGTGCAACAGTATTCATAACAGTGACGCCTCCTTAGTCTTCCTTCTTGGTGGTGAGGATCCGCAGGACCCCATCGGTGATGTTGGCAACACGATCCAGCTCAGCCGGGAAGTTGACATCACTCTCGAAGTTGTACAGCACATAGTTCCCATCGGTTTCCTTGTTGATAGGGTAAGCCAGATGACGGGTTCCCCAATCATCCACGCTTTCCAGTGTTGCGTTGGCTTCGATGAGCGCCTTCATCTTTTCGGCGACGGCGGCAGTAGCCTCCTCTCCGGCGGTAACGGAGTAGATTGCAACAGTCTCATACTTTGTCATTGAAAGCACCTCCTTTTGGTCTTTTGGCCCCGTTTCTCTCGGGGCAAGGAGCTATAGTGGTGACGGCGCATATTGCGCCATGATTTACCATAGCGAAAGTATTATAGCACCGGGGATTTGGGTTGTCAAGTGAAAAAGCCGGGAAAAAGCTGTAATTTTGTCTTTTCCGGTGCAGCATTTCGGGCAGGAGGTGGTCTTCAGCCCGGCTTCGCGCGCCGTTTCCCTGAAAAAGCTGCCCCTCCGTGGTTCCACGGAGGGGCAGCGAAAGTCCAGACTGTGCTGTTAGTTATTGTTCAGGATGGCCTTGCGCAGCAGCACCACATCGGTGACTGACAGGCTGCCGTCTTGGTTCAGGTCGCCCAAGGGCGTCTCTGTGGCGCTTTGGCTGGCCAGGATGGCCTTGCGCAGCAGCACCACATCGGTAACCGACAGGTTACCGTCTTGGTTCAGATCACCCAGCTGATAGGGTGCTTGCAGATAGCCCAGGGTACGGTTCAGGGTGGCGGTGGCGCTGTTGACCACACTTTGATCGTCTTCTGTCAAATGGCGGTTTACCGCCTTGGCCAGCTCCAAGGCCGCCTGCACATCGTTGTAGGAATCGGCGGTGAATTGGGTGGGATCCAGCGCCTCGGCGGCGGCAATGGCCTCGTCCAGGGCGGTGTAATCCGCATGTACCAGGACGACAACCTCTTCTTCGCCGCAGCGAGAGCAAACATAGGTATCGGAACCGTCGTTCGCCGGATCAGGATCTATGTGTCTGGTTTCATCCAGAACGAAATCATGCCCCAGAGCGGGGATCGGCTGGGCCTTGGTTTCTCCGCATTTGCTGCAGGTGTAGTGGGCGATGCCTTCCTCGGTGCAGGTAGGGTCAGGGTCGTTTTCATCAAAGACCCAGTCGTGGACGCAGTCGGTAGCGGTCAGGGCGCCGTTCGCAAATGTAATGGTGTCTTCGGTGACGGATTCCAGATCCCCCAGGGTTTCCAGGGTGCCTTCTGCAATGGCCTGTGCAAATACATCAGCCAAATCTCCGGTAATCACTGCGGGCTTGTTGGCGTTCAGGGTTGCTTCATAGGTGGCGTCTCCGGTAGAATAGGCTGGGGTGGCGGTCACCTTATCAGCAGATGCAATCAGGAATGCGTTGCCCAGGTCAGAGGTAAAGCCCTGATAGTACATGGCGTTAGACTGTACGGTATCGCCGGTGGGAATTCCCAGGTAGAGACCGGTTGCTTTGCCGGCCTGGTTATATGCAGCGTAAGCATAGCGGAACAGATTTGCAGTGGTGTCACTGCCGTTGGCCGAACCGGGGAAGATGGAGACAGAATCAATGGAGATGCTGTCGCCCTGGGCCAGGGCCTCGGCGGCGGTAGCGTCATTCACGGATTTATATCCGGTCCAATATACCTGATAGGTTTTTCCGTCGTAAACAAAGGAATTGCCCAAAGGCAGGGAAGCAGCGTTCAGTTCATTCCAGCAAAGGTACCCGGTTTCGGAGAAGGCCATGCCTGAGAAAGGAACGGCCATCATGTTCCAGTTTCTGACCCGGTGCCAGGGTTCGGTGACGCCGCTGTTTTCGCAGGGGCCATATTCAAAGTTGGAAATCTGCACGCAGAGGATGGTGTTGTATATAGACAGGTTCAAGGCGTTGCTTCGCTTGCCATATTCCTGGAACACATCCACGCCCAGATTATAGCCGTTCTCATACTGATAAATCAACTCATCCCGCAGAGCTTGCTGGGTAGCGGTGATGGCGCCTTCTGCCTGGCCAGCGTCGTTAAGCCAGGGGGTAGTATAGTCGGAATTGTCGGTGGTGGGATAGTTGTACTCCACACCGTCTGCACCGGTTACGGTAACCTGTACGTCGCTGTCACCTACGGTGGCAAAGATCGTGACTTCTTGGGCAGCATCACGATATGCCTTCAGCTGCGCCTGATAAGCGGCCTGAGCGTCTTCTGTAAAGGTTTTTGGCAGTTGGGCTGCCAAATCCGGGTCAGTTTCCAGCCAAGCCTTTACGGCTGCCAGATCACTGTTAAAGGTAACGCGGATGGGGTAAATGGCGTTGTAAACTTCGGCGATTTTTCCGGCATTCTCCAAAGCGGCCAGGGCCGATTCAGACACCTTGGCCTGCTCCTCTTCTGACAGAGCAGCCAGTGTATCCTGAGCGGAAACTACTGCTCCCAGATAGGCGTCAGAACCCATTTCCTTTTCGGCAATGGCGGCAATTTTTGCTTCTGCATCGGCGGCAGTCAACTGACCCAATTCGCCAAACAGGTTCACGTCAGCCAGCTGGAAGGTGCTGCCCAGCAGGTTGGTGAAGGACAGCTTATAATAGGAATAAGCGGCGGGTGTGTCCACGGCAAAGAGGATTTCCTGCCCGGCAGAGGTAGTGAGCCCAGCTTCGGTGACAGTATCCAGCACGACCCATTCCACGGTATCCACAGAAGCGGACAGTGTCCAGCTGTTGGGATTCCGCTCCGGGAAACTGGAGGTGTCGCCGGCAATAACGAAGGAATAGCCGGTCAAGGTGGCAGGGGAGCCGGTGCGGAAAATAATATCCTGCATGTAGCCGCCGGTGGATTGGCCGGTCAGACAATACTTGGTGGAAGCTGTGTCGTCAAAAAGCATGGCGGCGCCTTCTGCCGTATTGGCACCGGCCGCGGCACTGACCAAACTGATGTTTTCGGGTGCAATTTTGGTGGCATAAACAGCGTCTGTGCTGTCAAAGTCCGGGCTGCTGAGGGCGCCGGCAACCACAGCCGACAGGGAAGCGAGTACCAGGCAAAGCGCCAGGAGTACGGCGAAAATGCGTTTCATTTTCATGAAAAGACCTCCTTCAATATTTGTAACGATATCCTGTGAGATATTGTTACGTATTTATAGTATAATGGATTTGTTTTTGGAAAACAAGATAAATATTTACAGATTATATGAAAAAATTTTGAAAATGATAAAATTTTTAAGTAAAATACTGATTATTTTTCAATTTCCTCTTGCAAGTCAGGCGAAGGTTTGCTACAATGTGGTTACTTAAATCGTTTCAAGCGGAGGTGCTTTCGTGCAACGTGTTTTAAGCTTGTGTTTGGCTGTTTTCATTCTGCTGTCCTGTTTCCCTGCGGTTTCTGCAATGGCCTCGTCCCAACCGGTTTATCTGGTGGATTTGATTGAGGCCGGGCAGGTTACTGGGGATGTGTCCAATACGGATATTTACCGGCGCAGCGGCTGCCAACGGGAGTATGCTTCCACCGGTCTGCCCTCCGGTACACCGGAAGGGGCGGTCTGGTTGGGTACTGCTGACGGCAGTACCTACCGGGAGTTTTTCCGGGGGTTCCGATTCCATACCCAGGGCTATATGACGTCATACACCTTTACCATGCCGGAGGGGTGCAATACCTTTTCCGGAACCACCGGCATCTGCTGGCATGTGGATAGCCCCAATGTGGGGTATAACAATAAATCGGTGGTTAATATCTTGGTCAACGGTTCCCGGGTTTGGAGCTCCGGCCCCATGCAGGTGCAGATGGGCTATGATTTTTCCGTCCATGCGGAGGCCGGCGCCACCGTGCAGGTGACAGCAGACAGTGTGGATGGGAATATTGCCTATGGGCATGTTTGCTTTGGGGATCCGGTGCTGATTTATGATCCGGATTACATTCCTGCCCATATTTCCTTCGGGGCATCCTACGCTCAACCCGGGACGCCTCTGTCTGTTCGGGTGAATACTCTTGGGAAACAGGTGGACTGTACCTATCTTTGGACGGTGGACGGCAGTTCGGTGGGGACGAATTCGACCATTTATACCCCTGTTGAAGCGGATCTGGAAAAAACGCTGACCTGTACAGTTTACCGGCGGGATACTATGACGGTGTTGGGCAGCGCCAGTCTTTTCTGCTCCCGATTGCCGGTGCTGTATCTCAATACCGATGACGGCGCCGATATTACGGACAAGAATACCTACAAGTCCGCCTCCATGAAACTGTCCGGCAACGGGAATATGCCAGCCATTCAGTATAATGGGGCCGTCCAGATCAAGGGGCGGGGCAACGCCACCTGGGGAATGCCCAAGAAACCCTATCATATCAAGCTGAATTCCAAGGCTAACCTGTTGGGGATGGGTTCGGCCAAGCACTGGATTTTGCTGGCCAATTACCAGGACGAATGTTTCCTGCGGAACAAGCTGTCCATGGATCTCAGCGGCGCCCTGGGCATGGAATATATGGAAAGCCGATGGGTGGACGTGATTCTGAATGGGCGCTGTATCGGCAATTATCTTCTGTGTGAGCAGATTCGTATCGGTTCCACCCGGGTGAATATCACCGAATGGGAGGGGATAGCCGAGGATCTGGCGGAGGCGGTGGCCAAGGCTAACGCCAATGTGGATCAGGATGCCCTGGAGACCCAGCTGGTGGAGCATCTGGAATGGGCCAGCTCCGGTCAGTTTGTTTATGAAGGAGTGACCTATCAGGCGGCCGATTATCTGCAAGAGCCTTTGCCGGCTTTGGACGGAGGGTATCTGCTGGAAATGGACCGGTATAATGATGAGGTTTCCTCTTTCTGGACCTCTCACGGCCTGTTGATTAAGGTGAACCGGCCGGAATTTGCCGTGACCAATTCGGAGATGCTTTCGTATATTTCCGGATATACCCAGGCTCTGGAGAATGCCTGCTATGGGTCGGATGGCTACACCACCTACAATGGTGAGCAGGTACATTATTCCGATTTGGCGGATATGGACAGTATGCTGAAATGGTGGCTGGTGCAGGAGGTATTCTTTAACTGGGATGCCGGATATAATTCCAATTATCTGTATAAGGATAATGATGGCAAGCTGATTTTCGGCCCCATTTGGGATATGGATCTGACAGCCGGCGGATATTATGATTCTTACATTTATAATGAATGGCAGCTTTGGCATTATAACCGGGATGGAATTCAGAACATCTGGTTCAAGCAATTGGCCAGCGATCCCTATTTTCTTACCAAAGCCCAGGAGTATTACTGGATCTATCGGGAGGCGTTTGGAAACCTCCTGACCCAAATGGAGGCGGCCTATCCGTATCTGAAGGAATCCGGAGAAATGAACACCGCCCTTTGGTACAACCAGCGGGGCTTTGAATCGGATTATCAGATCATGCATACCTGGCTGGAGAACCGGCTGGCCTGGATGGACGCCCAAATGGCTACCGAGGCCAGCTTCCGGAGTTCTTACGGTCAGTATCAGAAGGATGCCGGTATTCAGGTGGTGGCCATGCATGCGGACGGTACCGGACTGTTGACAGATACTGTTTCCGCCGTTCCTGCCCAGGGTATGTATCGGTACGGCAGCGATATTTTCCTGCATGTCAGCGCGGAGGGCGCGGTAACCGATGTGTATCTGAACGGAAAGAAGTATACCTCCTTGAATACATCCGGGGGTGTAGTGGCAGTGCAGATTCCCAATGCGGATCTGACGCCCCAGGTAGGGGAGAAAACCGTTGTGATCTTCTATACTTATGCGAGCAACGGGACGCTGCTGGGTCGCAATGATATTACTCTGCTGGAAGCGGCGCCAACACCGCAGGGGCTGCAGCTCCAAAATCTCCCGAATACCACCGTCTACCAGTGGAATACGCCTCTGGATCTGACCGGGCTGCAGGTGGTGCGGCTTTGGTCTGACGGAACAAAAGAACTGATTTCTGATTATACAGTGACCGGCTATGATCCCACCCGGCCTGGAGTGCAGGATCTGGCGGTGACAGACGGCACATTTACCGCGCCGTTATCCGTTACGGTGCTGGAGCCGGCTCTTGTTTCTCTGCAGGTGACGCCAATGGCAGAGCAGTATCCCTGGGATTACAGTTTTGCGCAGGCGGATGTGTCGGTGACCGGGCTTTATGCTGATGGGGCCACCGCGCCGGTGTCGGTGGATTCTGTTTCTGCGGAACAGACGCCGGATGGCTGGCGGCTGACCGTTGTTGCCGGTGGACTTACGGAGCAGGCGACCGTGATTATGCAGCTGCCGCCTTTGGTTTCTCTGGAAATTACCCCCCAGGCCCTGGCGTATCCGGCGGATTACGCATTTACCGCCGCTGATTTCACCGTTACAGGTGTGTATGCGGACGGTCATCAGGCTCCGGTGAATGTGGATACACTGGAGGCGGTTTTGCAGGGGGCAGCGTGGCAGGTGACTGTCACCGCCGGGAACGAGACTAAAACACTGCAGCTTCCGGTGCTGATTGCCCTAAAAGGGGATATGAATCAGGACGGCGATTTGTCAGTGACCGATGTGGTGTTGCTGCGAAAGGCCATTTTGCAGGGAGCACCGGAGAGTGATACGCTGCAGCGGGGTGATCTGAATGAAGACGGCAGTCTGTCGGTGACCGACGTGGTGCTGCTGCGGAAGGCCATTCTGGCGGGAAATTAATTTCTGCAACTGCGGCTGGCGAACCTGTCAGTTTTTGGCAAAACTGTTTCAGATGACGACCTTGTGTTTGCTTCGACTTCCCGTTATGATAAAACCAGTATACATCTATTTTTATTGTATACTTTTGTTTTTGTATAGGAGGTCTTTTGCATGAAAGTTCGCATTGTCAGTTGTTTCCTGGCCCTTCTTTTGCTGATGACCATGGGGTTATGCCCGGTCTCAGTGCTGGGGTTGACGCCGGAAGAAGCCTGGGTCGCTGCCATTGATCCGGTGAAAAGCGGTATGTATGAGCTGGAATTTGGCAAAATTACTAGTGGCGAGACGGCCGCAGTGCGGCAGAATTATTCCGGAACCGGCTATGTTTTGCTGGAAGGGGGTGCCGCTGTCACCGTTACAGTAACTGTCCAGGAAACGGCGGACTATGGTGTGCGGCTCCGTTATTTTCATGGGGGCGCTGCCAATGTGCCTCTGCAAATTTCGGTCAACGGAACGGTGGTCCGCACCAGTCAGCTGGCGCCGGTGTTGGAGGATACAACCTGGGCTGAGCAATTGGAAAGCCTGCCGTTGGAAGCCGGTGACAATACAGTAACGTATGCCTTGCAGGCGGGGGCTTCTTCCTCCCTTGCAGTCGATCAGATCCGCCTTTCCCGCATTTATGAAGCGGAAGATGCAGTGCATCTGAATAATATGAGTAATAATAAGGACCACCCCGGTTATACCGGCACCGGATTTGCCGCTGGGTTTCAGGGTGCGGGTCAGGGCCTTATTTTTTCCATCAATGCCTTGGAGGCCGGTGCCTATACATTGGTGATCCGGTATGCCAACGGCGCCGGGGATGGCTATCCCCGGGCAGTGACCATGGCGATTAACGGTACGGAGCAGACGGTGGCCATGCCTGACCTGAAAACCTGGGATGTCTGGGGTGAGATGGAGTTCACAGTTCTCTTAAATGCCGGGGCGAATACCATTACCTTATATAAAGGGGAAGGCAATTACGGAAATGTGAATGTGGATTGCCTGACCTTGGCCAAATGTTATTGGACTTATTTGGGCGCAGACGGCGAATTGGTTCATGCTGCCCTGACCGCCATTGATGCCATTGGCGTCGCCAGTTACCGGAGCGGCCCGCAGATTGCCGCCGCACAGGCGGCTTATGATGCTGTGCCGGCCCAATATCAGTGTCTCGTGACCAACCGGGATGTGCTGCCTGCGGCCGCTGTTGCTTATGAGAATTATCTGGCCAATGGCTGGGTCAACGCTGCCGGTTGGTTTGATAACGCCGACGAACACGGTTGGTCAGGCCAGCCCTGGCTGTGTCTGGCTTCCGGCCTGGAACGTCAAGCCACCTGGAACGCCATTGAGGATGAGGTGTATTATCAGTACCTGGAGCTGGGCTACGATTACGGCGTCACGGGAAATTTGCCCATTGGAAACTATATGCAGCTGGCCTCTGTGGGCAACGAGGGAGTCACTACCTCCAACGTGGGGAATCCCTGGGGGCAGGCCGGTCGGTATGTGGCCTGGATTCAGGTGCCTTTTACCGGCATGGCCTTTTCAGACAACGGATATTTCTCGGCCCATTACAATTACATGACCTGCCTGGGCAATTCCTTTGTTTATAACGGCGTCTGCTATCTCCAGACCTGGGGACAGATACAAAATTATGATGCCTCCATTCCGCTGGAGCGGGATTCTTCTATGAAAATGAATACGCCCTTGCCCTATTTCCCCGGTGGGCTTTCCAACGGCAGCGATGCCGCAAATCTGACCTTCCGGTATGCCTACGCCAACTATAACCAGATGCATAAGTGGGAAGGCCTGGCCGCCGGTCTGGCCACCGATTATGCCCAGTGGATGGCGGGCAATACCATTCTCTATCAGTCTTTTGTCTCGGAGGATGGAACGGTGATTCTGGTCAACACTGCAGACCGGATCCAGGGCGTTTCCACCACCGATGAATCCACCATCCGGGAGAACGCTGCCTTTGTGGTGTCCGGCCCGGTGCTGGATTCCATTTCTGAAACTTTGGGAACCGCCGCGCCGGCCGAAATTTTCACCGCTTTGGGCGCTGCCGTATCAGAAGCTTATGTGGATGATTCCGGCGCCACCCGCCAGTCTTTCCAGAAGGGAGAGTGGGTTGTGGAGGCGGACGGTTCCGCCGCCTGGTTGGAGGCAACCACAACTGTTTCGTCTGTGACCGGCCCGGATGTGCTGTGCAGCCAGGTGGACGGTACCCATATTACCTTGCTGCTGGCCGCTGGGGCGGATCCTTCCCAGGTGACCTTGCAGCTGGATCTGCCGGCGGGAAGCACCCTTTCACCTGGGGACACTGCTTTGGATCTCAGCGGGGAAACGACCTTGACGGTGACCGGTTCTTCCGGAAACTCGGCGGTCTATACCCTGCACCCTTACGTTATGTCTGATGTGACGGCCGCGGATGAAGCTGCCGCCGCACAGATGCAGACGCTGCTGTCGCAGATTCCTCAGCAGCTTTATCGAAATACCATGGATACAGCGGAACAGGCCATGGTCGCTTATGCGGCGTTAACAGATTTGCAGAAGCTGCTGGTGGGGGATGCCTCTGTTCTCCAAACCGCTGTGGCCCAAATGGATGAAATCCGCAATTCTCCCATTCGTATTACCTGCGTGGGAGACTCCATTACCGAAGGGGTCGGCTCCACCAACAAGGCGCTCTATTCCTATCCGGCCCAGCTGCAGGCGCTTTTGGGGGAGGATTATCTGGTAAATAACGTGGGGGTTTCCGGTACCTGTGTGGTGCGGGATCAGGCTTTGAGCTCCTATCCTTATGTTACTACCAACCAATATTGGAACGGTCTGGCCTCTGCGCCGGATCTGGTGTTTATCATGTTGGGAACCAATGATGCTACCGGCTCCAACTGGTCTAACCGGGTTGCAGTCGGCCAGGATATTCCCACCATCTTCCGGCAGGATTATGAAACCCTGATCCAGGAATATCAGGCCCTGGAATCCCACCCGGAAATTATTCTGTGCCTGCCCATGACCACCTCCGATGCAACCCGGCATAATAACAATATGACCGGCACCATCCCCATTATCCAGGAGTTGGCGGCCAAGTACGGGCTGGAAATTTTGGATACCAATACGCTGACCAATTTTACCGATGACGCCGACTATTTCCGCTGGTTTTTCCCGGACGGTCTGCATCCCTGTGACAATTCCTATCCCATTGTGGCAGGTTGGTTTGCCGATGCAGTGGCCGACTATACCGCGTCCATCTCGGATACCAGCCTTGCTTCCCTGTCTCTGGCGGAAGGATTCACACTGGACGTCCCCTTTGATCCGACAGTGACCCAATATACTGTTTCCGGCGGTTCCTTGACGGAGGACAGCATTATGGCTCTGGCCGCTGATCCGGATGCTGCGGTTCAAATTCAGGTGCAGGGTGATACGGCTACCGTGACGGTGGCTTCTGCCCTCGGTTCCTTCGGCACCATTTATACCCTGACGGCGGCGCCGGTCCTGACGGTGCTGCTGGGGGATTTGAATGAGGATGGCAATTTGTCGGTGACCGATGTGGTGCTGCTGCGAAAGGCTATTTTGCAAGGAGAGCCCCAGGCCGATGTCCTGCAGCGGGGCGATTTGAATGAGGACGGCGTCTTGTCGGTGACCGACGTGGTGTTGCTGCGGAAGGCCATCCTGGCCCGAAGCTGATTTGCCGATGGGCTCCGTACGGTGATCAGGCCGTACAGGAAGGGTTTGTTCAGCTTCGATTCTGAGAAAAAGAAGACTGCCCGGAAACCGTGAAACGGCTTCCGGGCAGCGCTTTGCTATGAGTAATCCATGATCAGCCTTCCCCGACTACATGTACCTTCATCATGTTGGTGGTACCGGACTGCCCCAGGGGAACACCGGCGGTAATCACCACCAGGTCGCCTTCTTTAATTAGGTTGGCTTTGACCGCTTCCTCCACCGCTTTGGAGAATAGCTCATCGGAAGAGCTTTGTTCCTCCAAGGTCAGTGGGATGACGCCCCAGGACAGATTCATCTGGCGGCGCACTTTCTCGGTTGTGGCGCAGCCGATGATTTTGCAGGAGGGACGGAACCGGGAGATCATTTTGGCAGTCGTCCCGGAACGGGTCACGGTGATGATGGCGGCGGCGGAAAGATCGTGGGCGGCGGCCACTGTGGCGTGAGACAGGGCGTTGGTGACGCTGTAGGAGCTGTTGCTCTGTGTCTGGAAGAACCGCTTCTTGTAATCAATATCCTGCTCGGTGCGATAAGCGATACGGGCCATGGTCTTAACCGCCTCCACAGGGAATTGACCGGCGGCGGTTTCCCCGGAGAGCATGATGGCAGAGGTGCCGTCATAAATGGCGTTGGCTACATCGGTGGCTTCTGCCCGGGTGGGACGGGGATTGTGTACCATGGATTCCAGCATCTGGGTGGCAGTGATGACCTGCTTGCCGGCTTCTCTGGCCATATGGATCAGCCGCTTTTGGATGCTGGGGATCTCCTCCAGGGGGATTTCCACTCCCATATCGCCCCGGGCTACCATAATGCCATCGCAGACGGCGATGATCTGGTCAATGTTGGCGACACCCTGGGCATTTTCGATTTTGGCGATGATCTTCATATCGTCACAGCCCAGCCGTTGCAGCTCGTTGCGGATGTCCAGAATGTCCTGGGCGGTACGGGTAAAGGAGCAGGCGATGAAGTCAAAGCCATTTTCCACGGCAAAGCGCAGGTCGGCCCGGTCAGCGCTGCTGACAAAAGGCATGGACAGCTCAGTGCCCGGTACGTTGACCCCTTTGTTGGAGCTGATGAGTCCGCTGTTTTTCACCCGGCAATTGATTTCGGTATGGGTAACACTGGTGACCTCCAAAGCTACCAGGCCGTCATCAATCAGGATCATGGATCCTTTGGAAACGTCTCCCGGCAACCCTTGAAAGGTAATGCTGGCCCGATGGGCATCGCCTTCTATCTCCTGGGTGGTCAGCACGAAGGAATCGCCCTCTTTTAGCTTAACAGGCCCATCTGGAATTTTACCCAAGCGGATTTCCGGCCCCTTGGTATCATACATCAGAGCAATAGGAAGATTCAGTTCCTCCCGCAGGGCTACCACCTGCTTGACCTTTTGCAGATGCCCCTGATGGTCAGAATGGGAGAAGTTGATGCGGGCCACATCCATGCCACAGAGCATCATTTGCCGCAACACGGCAGAATCTTCGGTAGAAGGTCCCAGGGTGCAAATGATTTTGGTTTTTGTAGTGTCAGACATTTGGTAACATCCTTTCCTGTTTCTGTAGGAGACTGCGCCCGAATCGCCCCGGCAGCCGGCGCCGCCATACATGGGCGGTGCCCGGGAGGCAAATCCAGTGCGCGGAACGGGTGCAAGGCGCCTTCTATGTTATTTTAACCTCTGGCCGGTGGTATTACAAGTGCAAATTGATATGTTTTACTAAGATTTTCAGAAGCCTGCCCATATTTGCTTCTTCGCTCTGTTGCATTTTGACGAACTGTTTGACAAATTCGTGGATTCTGTCGAATCATTCCTATCAATATACATGAATTTTTGTTTATATTGAAAAAAATAGTTGACTTATTTCATGGAAGCGCGTATAATAAACGTAACAGATTCTATCATTCTGATGTATTGAAAAGTGTACGGTGTCTGTATGAGTCGTAGTTCAGGAATGCAATATGAGAAGAAGTCGGATCTTGCTCTGGTCAGTCTGGCCGGGGTGGGGGATGAGAATGCAGTGCTCGTGTTGCTGTCCCGGTATCTTCCGTTGGTCAAGTCTTGCGCCCGGGCCTATGCCGGGCCGGATGAGTTTGAAGATTTGTGCCAGGAGGGTATGATCGGTCTTTTGACCGCTATCCGTACCTACGATCCTGCGAAATCAACCTTTTCTGCATTTGCCTGGCTGTGTGTGAATCGGATGCTTTCCACTGTGCATAGATCCGCGACCCGTAAGAAAAAGCTGCCTGCCGGGGCGGTGGTTCCGCTGGAAGAGCTGGAGGAGCATTTTTCTGCTGCTTCCGCAGAAACGCCCGAATCCATTTTTATCAATCGGGAGGATTACCATCGGCTGATGGCCCGCATTAACCGACGCCTGTCCAAATTAGAGCAGGCTGTTTTGGGCGCGTATTTGGCTGGCGCTTCTTATCAGGAAATTGCAGTGCGTCTGGACATCACCGAAAAAGGGGTGGACAATGCGATCCAGCGGATTCGCCGGAAACTCCGGTGAAGAAGTGGAAGAAGTTTCTGTTGCGGTTTTATGCCTGTTTTTGTTGATTCGGCTTTGGTCGATTTTGACATATGCCTTCGTAGCTTAACAGCAGAGCGTTGATTTCAAAGATGTCGGTGCAATCCCGTCCGAGGCAAATTTTTTTAATTCAAGTGAGGTACTAACAATGTTCGAAGACAAGACCCTTATCTGCAAGGACTGTGGCCAGGAGTTCGTGTTCACCGCCGGTGAGCAGGAGTTCTACGAGTCCAAAGGATTCACCAATGAGCCCCAGCGCTGCAAAGCCTGCCGGGATGCCCGGAAAAACGCCGGCAGAGCGCCCCGTGAGATGCATGAGGCAACTTGTGCAGCCTGCGGCGGCGTGGCCAAGGTTCCTTTCCTGCCCCGTGACGATCGTCCGGTTTATTGCAGCGAATGCTTTGCTAAGATGAAGGAAGCACAGGCGTAATTTTTGCCTACATTTGTCTGATTGCCGCTCCGGCTCATCCGGAGCGGCTTTTGCTTTTTTAGCGTTTTGGTGTTTCTTTCTTGATGCATCACATTTCTTTGGAATTTGATTTTTCCGTTTTCTGATTTTTCCGTTTTCTCTTGATAATTTCTCTTCATGCGTTTTTTCTTGATGTATTCTCTTGGTAGTGTCAAGAGTTATGCGCAAAATAGTTTACAGACCCCGGCCGAATGAGGTC
>CAYZTR010000025.1:0-30925 GCA_964481575.1 uncultured Eubacteriales bacterium | reverse complement strand
TTCTTGATCTCCTTGCGGTAGTCGTCTCTCGCCTTGGTGTCACGACTCAAGAACTTCGGATAATAGACGCTCCTGTCCACCGGATACGCATCCTTGAATTTAAGACGGTCAAAACCCGTCTGCGAGATGACAACGGTTTGCTCTCCGAGTTTGCCGAGCTTCAATGCCTTGTTCAGGCTTCTGAGGGGCAGCGTGTTGGACACGAAGGATTCCGCATACTGGAAATAGGAATCATCAGCTCGGTAACCGACAACAATATCGTATCCCGACAGGTCAATTGAGTAATGCTCAATGATATAGTCCCGTGCATCGATGGCGACTTCGGAATCGAGCTTGAATGTTCTATACTGAAGCAGCAGAGCGATCCAATGGAGGACTGTGTGATTGCCATCCAAAAGGTTCAGTGTATTCAGCCCTTCTGTGTCAAAATCATAAGCATTCACAAACCCATCGGTATTCTTTTTGCAAGCCCACTCACGCGCCATCTCGTCGATCTTGGTGCAGTAGAATCCCTTGCCGTAGTCATTATGGGGATTGCCGATGTTTATATCAGGAACCTCAATGATGTGATCAGTTCCGTGAAGTAATTGAATTTCACTCATAGATGATACCTCCTGTATCGTTGTGATGATACATCTGTATTATATCATTGCAATGATAGTTTGTCAACAGAATCCGAAAAGAATTCAAAATAAAGAACGAAATAATCGAACAAAGGAAAAGGAGAAAATCGTGGGAACTTATTATTCAATCTATGCCGAAGTTCGTGTCGGCGATAAATGGTATAATCTCAACCCTGTATTTCAGCGTGAAGACGGAACGCTCAATGTGTGTTCTGTCGTAAGTGGACGGAATTGGCTGCGGGACACTTACGAAGAATTGGAAGAAAGCCTATATGAGTGGGGACGACCGAAAAACATAAGCAAAGAAGTCAAAATGGCTTTCCCACACGAAGATGACGAACCGTATGATCCTGACATCCGCATCGATACCTACAAGGACTTTTACAATCAATCCCTCTTTCTCGTGAATTACGGCAAAGCAGTAAAGTGCCGAGTCAAGAAAGACAAGCCTACCCGTTACCAAGGATATGTCACGAAAGTCGCATTAGCAGCCTATGAAATCAATGAATATGAAGGCTTCGGATATTGGCTGACAGCCGAGGAATACGAGAAACTGTCCGACAAGGCGAAGAAGCAGTACACCTACTATGAGTGGGACGAACCGGACGATTGGTACAAAGGCTACAACATGATCGTCGAGAAAGTGGACTGCATGTTGGATTATTTCCGTGATTGGGCTTTTTATGCCATTCGTAATGTAAGCATGGACGATCTATCTCCCACGGCAGACTCTGTCAGGCTGCTTGTGTACCGGAGTTGAGGAACAATGATGAAGAAAATTACCGCACCTTTTTATACTGTGAAACAGACATCTCTTGCGGGTTACTTTCGTGGCGATCACCTGCCTAATGGATGGCTGTATTCAAAGGGAAAATATAAAACGAAAATCACGGCCGAAGATCTGCCCGAACATTATATCGAGGGGATGATTTTCAAGGCGAATGGATACATCTCTGTGATGGGCATAAAGGACATGGTTTACAGCCCCAATTACCATGTAAATCATCTGCACAAGGATGATCTTCTGTATGTCTCCTTCGACAAACCAATTCGAATGACGGTCACCGAGCGCGGGTACAAAGATTATTGGGACTACGATGCCGTACTTTGGGGAGGAATGATCGTCGCATACATCCGTGCGATCCGAAAGTACCAAAGTTACGATATCGAGCCTATTGCAGAGGAAGTCAAAAAGAAAGAAAAATTCTTTTTTGAAAAGTATCCCGAGGAATGCAGGTTCATAAGCAAATCGATTCTGCTTGAGTAGAGGATAAATGTGATGGAACTGAATTCCTCTCTGTCAATTATCGAGGAGGATACAGATGTGAATAACAAAAATCCGTTGAAAGATTTTATAGATGCATATAAAGACAATGTTAAAGAGTGCGACAAATCCGGATACGCAGAAGATTTCAAAAGGAGCTTTGAATTATTCTGTGATGGTGTCAACCGTGAAATGGACGAAATTACTCTGCACTTTGAAAATATAGAATATCTCGACGGTTACTTCTTTTTCGCAATGGGAACGAACTCCGTTGTTCATTTTCATATCAGAGAATGCCCCGGATGGTTGTTTGGAATTTGGTGGAAAGTACCGAATAAATCCAAGGATGAAAAAGGCGTATCCGTCATATCAGGAGAGTTCTTTGCTCAATTCGAGGAAACCGTTGATAAATTCAAACCGTCTCGCTCCACGCTTTGCGAAACCATCGAAGCTCACTTGGAAGAAAAAAATAAACCTCACTGCACTTGTTGGAAAGCCGCTAAAATAATTAACTTTATTATGACCGAGCCGCATCTTGCTTTTTGCCGTGATTTTTACGAATGGGATTATAACATAGAATACCATACGAGAGAAGAAGCGGAGGAAAAGTATCTAAAATATTGCGAGTCCCGTGATCAGGAGAATCAAGATATGAGGAACTGGCAAAACAGTAGATTCGAGGAATAGGAGTGAATAATCAAGTTATTTCCAAATCAGCTCCGAAAGATGCATCGGACTCACTCCGAGCCATTTTCACAGTTTGGCTGAAAACAACATCACTTCGGAAAAAGAACAGTACGATCACACGCTACTACAATCGAAGTGTTACCACTGTAACTCTCGACGAGTTACATGAAAAAGAGATACCTTCATATTTTGATCTGCGAGATCCGTATGTCAAAAGCTACGCCGATCTATTTCAATTCACAAATGTGAGATTAGAAAAGGCATTTAAGGCTTTGCCAGATCGGTATCAGCAGGTACTTGTCTATTATTTTGTCTATGAAATGAAAACAAGTGATATTACAAAGCATCTCATGTTAACAAGGGATGTACTCTACAAAATAAAAGGCAGGGCCTTACGGAAATTGAGGAAGGAATTAACCAATGGCAAAGAAGCAAACCGCTGATGATTTTCTATCTCTCCTTGTCGGAGCTGTAAACGGTGAAAGAGAAGCGGCGGGCGCTCTCCTTGAACAGTATATACCACTATTTAAACACATCAGTTTTTACAACGGGAAGTTTGATGAGGACATATATCAAGAGCTGATGCTTCATGCATTTCGAAAACTGCCGCGCTTTCCTTTAGAGCAAATCTGCGCAGAATTTGAAATAGATGCAGGGTCAAGTAATAATAGAGAGGAAAACGGTCATGACAAATGGCAAAAAGAATTTGGTAACAATAGAGGTTGAAATTGACGATGATCTACTTGAACAGGCCCGAGCAGTCCTCGAGCCAATGGGACTTACACCGGAGGACGCTCTGCGGATGTTTATTGAGTTTTGCGGTGACCCAAATAACGAAGAAGCAGTCAAGGAAATGGTCAACCGTTGGATTGAAGATGAAACAGACAAATGTGTCAACTTTCTGAAAAAATGAGAAAAAGAGTGGAAAATCCAAATCCAGTATGTTATAATATATAAGTCAGAAATGCAGATGAAAAAATGGCATCCAAATTGGTAGCCATTAAATTTCGTCGAATATAGGGATGCGGATATCCGCCAATGTGTAAAGACCGGGCAAAAGTTAGAAAAAGCCTTGATTTAAGCAGTTTTCTTAAAAAATCAGGTGGCATCTAAATTGGTAGCACAAGCCATAACCGAACAACCCTTGAAGGTATTGTAAATACAGTATTCTTCGGGGGTTGTTCAGTTTTGTTCAGTTTGAGAGGGTACCCTTGTCCACGGCGGTAACTCACAAGTAACTCATAAAAAACTAACAAATGGACTTCCTGAAAATGCCGGTAACTAACACTACAAAAACCCGCTCTCGGCTTGAAAAATCAGGCTTTGAGCGGGTTAATTCTGATTAAACTGATCTTGTTTTAATTTTGTTCTTCAGAAGATACTTGATAGAATGAACTGAATTGGGATTGCTGCAAAAGACATCTTTTATTTGTGACGGTACATTATAGCAATCCGAAATTGAAAATGCCTTGAATGAAACACCATTCACATCAGCTTCGCTTTTGCTTATAGCAGAATCCAAACTTCCAAATACAGAATTGTATTCTTTTATGGTTTCTTCGATCTCTGCCACAATTTCCGATCCTCTGTCAAGCAAACTGATTAAATCTTGATATTTTGCCAAAATAATGTTTTTGCGGTTTCTTTCAGTTCGCTTTTAATGGCACTATGTTCATCAGCGGTTATTGGTGCATAGAATTCAATGTTTTCAAGTTCTTTTTGTAGCTTTTCAAGCTGTCTTTCTAACATGGCAGAAGTTACCTGCTGCTTTTGGAAATCATCAAGCGACTTTGCATCAACTGCGGTTTCCTCTGCCGCTTTTGATTGCTTCAGTTCTGCTGTCACAGATGCAATCTGTTTTTCTAAATCCCCCTTCCTTGAATCGGTTTCAGAACCGATCTGTGAAATTTGCTTTTTGATTTTCTCAAAATCTTTCATCTGAAATACCTTGCCTTTCTAAAATATTTATATAAATTCCTCTCTTGGAGCGGGCTTTATATCTGATTGATTGCCTTTAATAGTTCATCCGTGTAAATATGACCGTAAACAGCTTCACCAATATCCATTTGGCTTTTATGCCCCATGATCTTCTTTCTGATGGTGGGATTGCAATTTGACATTATCAAAAGGCTGTTACAAGTATGGCGTGTTTCGTGCGGTATGTAGTCCATATTCAGCTTATCCATCAGCGGATGCCAATAATTCTTCCTGAAATTATCATAGGTCAGTTGGTCACCGTCTGTGGTACAGACTGCATAGGAACACTTTGAACGCTCCATAAACTCTTGCCAAAAAGGAAGAACCTTGTCCGCTATGGGAACAATACGAATACCGGCATTTGTTTTAGATGCTCTGACCCTGAACCATTGTTCATCAAGGTTGACATCCTCTTTCTTCAGGTTCAACAGTTCGTTGATTCTCACCCCGCAATAAAGCAGCATCAACACAATCGGAACATTTGGGTTGGTATGTGCAACACTCCAAAGCAAATCAATATGTTCCCTTGTAAATGCCCTTCTTTGGCTTTTTTGCTCTACCTTCGGAACAGTCAAATTTTCAGCATAATTCTTTCTGATATACTCCCGCTGCACACACCATTGAAACATCTTGTTCAGAAGGATTTTAATGCGGCTTGCAGACTGATAACCGGTGGGGCAGTCATCAATCACCTTCTGCATATGGTAAAGGCGTATATCAGCCATTTTCATGTTGTACAACGGTTTGCAATGGTTGTATGCTGTATTGTAGTTCTTTATGGTGGATCGGTTTGCATCTTCATCAAAGGTGCTGTCAAACCATTTTTGATAAATTTCTGAAAAGGTCAATTTTGACATGATCAGATCATAAGGATTGTTATTATAATCTGCCAAAGCCTGAAGCCCTTCTTGGCGTGTAGCAAAATATCCAATGGTTGAATAAAGCTGCTTTCCGTTAATATCCCATCCGATTGTTTTTCTTGCTATATATGGTTTTCTTCGCTTTCCGGACAGTTTATATACTGTTCCATACCCATTAGGTAGTTTGATAACGGACACCCCCTTTCACATTAGTTGCGCTGATCTGTAAATACAAAACCCACAAAAACCCTACATTCACACCCATATTGTTAAGCTTTGTTAAGGTGGAGAGGATATACTAATAAATCCCTCTCCGGCACCAAAGAAGATCAGTAACCATATCCCGCATCATCAACACTTGCTTCTAAATCATTCACACGGTTGGTTAAATCTTTGATTGTTTCGGTAGCTTCATCAAGCTGTTCTTCTAACTTTTCTATATCATCACGCATTTCACTGACAATATCCCATAGTTGATCAATGGTTAGTTCCATTGTCTTTTCACCTGCCTTTCTGCTGTCAACCTGTCAATCAGAATCAGCCATTTTTACACCTATCACATAAGAAGAAAAAATTTTTATAAAAACTTTTTTATCAGTGAATAGATAATAAAAATTATATATATCTGATTGACAGGTTGACACTTACTTTTTCACAAACATTTGCAGTCTTGCACCGTTTAACCGTCTTGTTTTGGTTTCAAAGCTGTACCGGTTGCATATTGTGGTTGAAAAATCCCTTTGCCGCTTTGGTTCTTCTCCAATAGTGATGCAGAATGCTTGATATTCAGGATATACGCCGTGAATGCCGTTTTTGATAGGCTCACGCAGCAAATAATCTTCCGTTATATCCGCATTATGCAGCCATTGAATAACCGTGTCATTTTCAGTGACAAATTCATCTAAAGCCCGCTCACTTTCTTTGGTCGATATGAAGCCCTTGTTTCTGATCAGATTTATATAACCCTCAATAGCCATGTTAAGCAGTGCTGACATACATTGATCAGTTGCCAAATCTGTGTTGATATGCGGATTATAGTCAGGGTCACCCTTGCGGAATATGTGATTAAAGCGGAATATAACAAGCCTTCGTTCTACCCCGGCAAAATCATTTGACATATCGGGAAATTGATTCATGCCGAATATCAGCTTGCCGGTGAAGGAATATGTTAGTACACTCTTGTATTTTCGCTTTATGCTTATTGGTGAACCATCTGCAAGCATTTTAAATTTGTCGCTTTTAAGAACCTTTGTTTTGGGAAGATCACCTGCAATATTTGCGATTTTTTCAATCAGCGGTTCAAGCCCAAAATTTTGATTCATATCATTCAGATCAATGCTTGATACATTTTCCTTGCCGCAAAAGTGAATGATCAGCTTTAACAAGCAGGTCTTTCCGGTAGAGGGCAAACCGATGAAGAAGAATATCTTTTCATAGTCAACATGGTTCATCATCAGATACCCCATTAGTTGCTTAAAAAGTTCAATTTCTTCTGAATTGCCGCTGAACCACTTGAACAAAGATTCTTCAAGCAATTCACATTTCGCATTGGGATTGTAAACAGCGTTAAACTGCTTAAAAGAAATGTTTTCTGCCGAATGCGGAAGCAGCCGAACTTTTCCGCTGTCATCTATGGAAAGAAGTCCATTTTTGACATTGATTTCCCCGCTGCTTTGCGGCTGATCTTGAAAGGTTTTTCCCTTTATATAGTCAGTGACTTCCCGCTTCATGCTGATTTTTACAGTAGGATAATTGTCACTCATAAAAGCGGTAATTTTGCCATCCGCAAACGGTTTATAAACACCGTTTTCATAACCGTAAAAATCGCCGTTTACAGTGATCAGATCATAGCGGTCAATTATTTCATCACCAATAGAAACATGGGAAAGGTTCTTTTCTGCTTTTTCCTTTTGGCTTGCCTTCAGCTTTTCAAGCGTGCTGCCATTCAAGATTTCGGCATTCAGAGAATCTTCCGGGATGGGATCTTCAAAAACATAGTTGTTCATATAGCGAACAATATTAAAAGCCTGTTCCGGTGCTATATTAAGTCCTTTGTTCTCCATCTTGGCCAAATGGAATAGATAACCGCCTAATTCTTGCGTTCTTGCCCCGCTCGGAAAGGTTATGTCATACGGTCTTTCTTTTGCTTTTTGGAGCGGGTAAAGAAAGAATGGCAGTTCATCAATATCTTTGTTTGAAAGCGAACCTTTGAAGAATGTCCGTTCCACGCCGTTGATCTTCAGCGGTATATGGTCATCTGAAGCGGGAAATTTCCATTCACACTTAACACCAATAGTGCAATACCACGGCGGCACCGTCTTTTTGCTCATTGGAGAGGGTACACGGAAGAACAGATGAACACCGTTTTCAGTCCTGATGCCGTTGTATCTGATATGCAAATCATCAAGCAGCTTTATTATTGCTTCGCTTCTTGGTTTGCCGTGAATTGGTTCTTCAAGTTCTCCTGTTTTGTGATCATAGTCATCTACATCAACCTTCAGGAACCCATCAGAATAAGAACAACCGTAACTGACCCATTCTGTATCAGGCTGATCAGAATAGCAGCGGTTTTCTTTTCTCCCTCTCGGATGCTTACCATTAAACTCTATATACTGCTTTAACATCAATTATCACCGCCTTTGCCTTTTTCATCGTTGATCATCCTTCCTTTGTGTCAATGATTTCGGTAACATCAACACCTAAAGCAGCGGCGATTTTAGCAGCTACATCAGGGCGGCATGATTTGCCATTTTTTATGTATGACAAAGTGGGTCTTGATACCTTTGAACTATTTGCCAATTCTGAAAAGTTCATTCCCGCTCTTGCCATAGCAATTGATAATTTGTTTACATTGATTTTCATTTCAAATGCTCCTTTCGTATTCGATACGAATATTATAATACACAATATTGAATATGTCAAGATGATTTTTGAAAAAAGTTTGCAATTTTGAATATTTTGTGCTATACTATCAAAAAGGCGGTGATAAAAGTTGGGATTAAACGAATACATTCAAATCGGAAACCGAATTAAAGAAATACGCAAATCACAAGGATTAAGCCAAAGAGAAGTTGCAAAGAAGTTAAATATGGCTTTTTCAACATATTCCAATTATGAAAACAACAACCGTGAACCTAATTTTGAAACACTTAAAAGAATTGCTGATATTCTTGGCGTTTCCGTTGCTCAATTGGTCAATGATGAAGCAGTTGCAGATCAAGAAACATCCATATTTCAACAGATGATGGATTATTTAGATGAAATAAATCTTTCTCTTGATCAAGATGAATCCGATATTGAATATGACCGTTTTCAAATAGTGTCAGCGGAACATGGAACTATTGCACTTCTTTCCCGCTCTGAATTACAAAACCTTTTTGATGCAATCTTAAAAGATGCAGATGTGCGAAAAGATAGATATATTATCAACCGTCTATCCGCTGAATTTGATCATTCTGAAAAAAATTGAGCGGGCAAGCTGCAACTAACCCGCTCGGAAATCGTGTTTTCATTTGCTGACTGCTTCAAAGCAACTTTCTATCAGTTCCGCATACTGCTTGTATGCAACAAACTGAATATCAAGGTCAGTATCAAGTGACCGCAAAAATTCATTGCAGGTGTGTACCTGATAACCGGCATACAGCGGGAAATGATAGGTTGTGAATCCCTCTTGGGATTCATCAATTAAGATCATCTGCGGAAGGTTTTTGCAATCCGCACATAACACCATTAAGGTTATTTTGTTGATCTGAATGTTTTCGGCTTGTGTGACCGTTTTGATAAGAATGTGATCATCTTTTCTTTTAGCTTTGTTGTTGAAAAATGCAGTTGTTAGGCTATCCCAAAAGGCATACAATTTATTCATGGCTTTTATCTCCTATATCTTGAATTTTCGGAGCGGGTACGGTATAATGTAGTTGTACCCGCTCCATAGCGGTTATAAGGCTCTGTACAGCGTTCCTTTGGTCGGGTGCTGCTGTATGGGGCTTTTCTTATGCAACGGTGAAACGGCGGGTTTCTGTGGTCTTGGTGTACTGTTCATACAGATCAGCATGGGTTTTCTTGAATGCGGTGGTGTCAAAGCGATTTGAAACAACCTTTTTCCAACGGATTTTATATTCACCGGTGATAAGTTCATCCGTTTCCCTTGCGGTCATTTCTGCCTTGATGCTATCCTCAATAGCGGTGATTTCGGCGGCAAGTTCTTCTGCCATCATTTTCAGTTCCTTCAGTTCTTTGACCTTGCTTGTTAATTCGTTTGCGCTCATTGTGTTTACCTCACTTAAATTTATTGGGGTTGTTCTCTCAACCTCTGATCATATTATATCACTAATAATAGAGATAATCAACCGGTAAATGTCACAAATATTAGTGATGTAATTTGTGCATTTTGTCACTTGTATTAGAGATATAATTGTGCTATAATGTGTATAGTGGAAAAGTGGGTAAATTAAAACCCGCCCCCAATTACATGAAAGCAGGTGATAAAAATGCCAATTGTATATGATAAGTTGTTAAAGCTATTGGACGAAAAAGGAATTACTTCTTATACCATCAAGAAAGACAACATCATTGGTCAGGCAACATTTAAGAAAATCAAAGAAGGTGGGGATATTGATACCCGCTCCATTGCTAAACTTTGCAAGCTGCTGAACTGTCAGCCGGGTGATTTGATGGAATATGTAGAAGAAGGGAGTGGAGAAGATGAAGGATAACAATATGTATGCCATTGACAAGGATTATTGCCCTGAAAAAGATGACATCATTATGAAAGGGCAATGCAGCGGTTGTGAGCATTACAGAGGATTCGATATGTACCTTGGTCAACCGTGTGTTAAATGTTCATTCTATGCAAGCCTTGAAAACAATGAAAAACAACCTGAAAAAACCTGAAGTTCAAATATAATATGCAAAAAATCCCTCTCCGCTGTTCATTCTTGGTGGAGAGGGATTTTTAATTACTGATCAGAATGTTGAGAAATGTTGACATTCAGGAATATATGCTAACAAATGCTAACATATATCACTATGTCAAGTGTATGCCATTGTTGCGCTCTACAATTCCCTATACGGCGTTTTCTGTTCTGACTATAAGATTATACTGTAAAGCAACAATAAAGGCTTATAGGGCGTTTTAGGCGGCGCACAAGCAATAATTAACACTATATATTGTTTTGATATTGAAATTTAATACAATATATGGTATAATTATCATATCAAAAGATAAATTTCTTTTAGCCAAAGGGGGCTATGTATGTGCTAAATCCAAAACAGATGGCGGCGAAACAATATCTGCAACAGATTTACCGCTGCAATGAACTGATTCAAGAAAATATTGCAGAAATTGAAAATCTCCGTGCTATGGCAACAAGCATTGCTTCTCCGGACTTCACAAAAGTAAAGGTTAGCCAAACAAGAAACGCAGATGCACCGTTTGTGAATGCCGTAAATAAATTGGTTGACCTTGAAAAAGCTACTGATGTTAAAATGGCAGAACTGCTTGAATTAAGAATGGAAGTTCGGGAAACAGTCAGCCTTGTCGGTGATGCAAAGCAAATATTGATTTTGCGGTATCGTTACATTGACTTTATGAAGTGGGAAGATATAGCGGAAAAGATGGATTATTCGCTAAAATCAGTTCATAGAATCCATTCAGCGGCATTGAATGCAGTTGCTGATATTCTCACTACCAAAGGAAAAGCAGCTTAAAACTCTATCAAACTCTTCTGTAAAACAGCATAATATAAAATTGAACTTCTAACAAGTAACTAACAAAAGTGCCGAAAAAGCCTTATATTACGCCATTGTCTGGACACCGCAACCAAAAAAATCTCGGTACACCTTTTCGGTGTGGCGAGATTTTTCTTTATACAATATAAATTTGGAAACAGGCATTTCTGAGCAAAAGGATATGATGTAGATACTGTGGAAGTAACAAAAAGCAAGTACAGGAATACATAAAGTACCAGTTAGACGAAGGCCAGATAGCAGACCAAATGCGCATAAAAGAGTACATCGACCCGTTTGCGGGCAGCGGGAACAAGATGGCATAAATAAAACCCCTTAAGGGGTTGCGCCTGTAACGTGCCCTTGAAGGGCGATGCAAGCCTCCGGTTTAGCCGGGGAACTATAAGTTGAATTTTCAAGCCAAGGCCCACGGGCTTTCTATACGCTGTTAGCAGCAAAGCAGGATAAAAGCCGCCGGCTTTAGGCGGCGTTCTATGGATGGAATCGGCCCAAGCGATTTTACCGCTTGGGCCGTTCCACATGCTTCTCTCTGTACAGGCGAGGGGACGGTCAAAACCGTTTCCTGGCAAAAGACGGCGAGTTCCCTTATAGGCAGGGCTTTTGCGACATGCTCCAAATCTTTGGCTTGGCAAACGGAACGATACGTTAGCGGACCCTCCCATGATTGCCGCTGCGTTTGTCGGTGATGGTTGGCAAGGCTGACGCTGCTTTTTTCAGTTAGGTTTTTTCCTTGGGTTTGGACAGCAGCGCCGCCAAATACCCAAATACCACGGCTGCGGTGATGCCGGCTGCGGTGGCGGTGATACCGCCGGACAGAATCCCGATCCAGCCGTATTCTCCGATTGCTTTCTGTACCCCCTTGGCCAGGGTATACCCAAACCCTGTCAGGGGGACGGTGGCGCCGGCACCGGCCAGCTTCACCAGCGGATCATACACACCCACGGCTGTCAGGATTACCCCGGCCACTACATAGGCCACCAGAATTCTGGCCGGGGTCAGTTTGGTCAGGTCGATGAGCAGCTGGCCGATTACACACAGGCCGCCGCCTACCAGAAAGGCCCAAAGATATTGCATTGCTCCCGCTCCTTTCAGAATATTGACATTTGTATGTATTATTCACAATTTTTTTAAAGAATATTCTGCGAAATCTTTTTTTGAAAATATTGACATTTCTTCGCGGATTTCGTATAATAAAAATGACTGAAACGTTTTAATGAATCGGGTGATCAGATGCAATATTTTCTAGCTATTGATATCGGCGCTTCCAGCGGCCGGCATATCCTGGGCCACTTGGAACAGGGCCGGCTGATTTTGGAGGAGGTCTATCGCTTTCCCAACGGCGTTATCCGGAAAAACGGACATCTGTGCTGGGATCTGGAGGCACTGTACCGGGAGATTCTCAACGGGCTGAAGCAGTGCAAGGCTTTGGGCAAAATTCCTGCCTATCTGGGAATTGATACCTGGGGGGTGGATTTTGTTCTGCTGGATGCCCAGGATCAGATCCTGGGGGATACGGTGGCCTATCGGGACAGCCGAACCACCGGGACGCCGGAGGAGATTGACCGGATCCTGCCCCGGGAGGCGCTGTTCCGCCGGACAGGGATCCAGCCTCAGGTGTTCAATGCCATTTACCAGCTGTATACCATGCGGGAGGTGCAGAAGCAGGCCAGCTGCTTGCTTTTTGTGCCGGAATACTTCAACTTTTTGCTGACCGGTGTGAAGATGACCGAGTACACCTTTGCGTCCACCAGCGGTCTGCTGGATGCTCAAACCAAGGATTGGGATTGGGAACTGCTGGAGCTGCTGGGATTTCAGCCTGCCCTGTTTGGGGAGATTCATATGCCTGGCTGCACGATAGGGCATCTGACCCCCCAGGTGCAGCAGCAGGTGGGCTTTGACGCCACGGTGGTGCTGCCCGCCCTCCATGACACAGGCTCGGCTGTGCTGGCGGTGCCAACCATGGCGGACACCGTATATATCAGTTCAGGGACCTGGTCCCTGATGGGGGTGGAATCGCCGGTGCCCCGTACCGATGCCGACAGCCTGGCCGCCGGCCTGACCAACGAAGGGGGCTATGACGGGCGGTACCGTTATTTAAAAAATATTATGGGTCTGTGGATGATCCAGTCGGTACGCCATGAGTACGGAGATCAGTATTCCTTTGACCAGCTGTGCACCATGGCCCAGGAAAGCCAGTTCCCCGCGCTGCTGGATGTCAATGACAACCGGTTCCTGGCGCCGGCTTCCATGATCGACGCCATTTGCGATTATTGCAGGGAAACCGGCCAGCCGGTACCTGAGACTCCCGGGGATGTGGCTCGCTGCATCTACATCAGTCTGGCGAAAAGCTATGCCGAGACGGTGGAGGAGCTGGAGCGTTTCACCGGCAAGACCTACCCGGAGATCCACATTGTGGGCGGCGGCAGCAAAGATGTTTATCTAAACCGGCTGACAGCGGCCTATACCGGCCGTCGGGTTATTACCGGGCCTACCGAGGCCACTGCTGTGGGAAATCTGCTGGTGCAGATGATCGCCGGCGGCGCTGTGGACGACCTGGCGCAGGGGCGGCAGCTGATAGCCGATTCCCTGGATGTGAAAGAAGTGGATCAGTCTGCTTCCGATTTTGTTTCATTTCGTTAAATCTTGATATTTTACATAGAAGGTGATTGAGTATGAATATACGTTATCAACAAGCCAAAGAACGGTATGCCGCCCTGGGCGTGGATACCGAACAGGTTCTGAATGCGCTGCAGCAGGTTCCCATTTCGATCCATTGCTGGCAGGGGGACGACGTCCAGGGGTTTGAGGATCACAGCGGCCCCTTGTCCGGCGGCATCGCCGCCACCGGCAACTACCCCGGTAAGGCCCGGAATCCGGAGGAACTGATGGCCGATTTCAAACAGGCCATTGCACTGATTCCCGGGAAAAAGCGCATCAATCTCCACGCTTCCTACGCCATTACCAACCGGAAGGTGGATCGGGATGCGCTGGAGCCGGAGGATTTTGAACCCTGGGTGCAGTTTGCCAAAGAGAATGACTTGGGGGTGGATTTCAACTCCACCTTCTTCTCCCATCCCATGGCGGCAGACGATCTGACCCTGTCCCATCCGGACGACCAAATCCGCAATTTCTGGATCCGGCATGCCAAAGCCTGCCGGAAAATCTCCGCCTATTTCGGGGAGCAGCTGGGCACACCCTGCCTGCACAACCTGTGGATTCCCGACGGTTACAAGGATATCCCTGCCGACCGGCTGGGGCCCCGCCGCCGTCTGAAGGAGAGCCTGGATGAAATCTATAGCGTAAAGTATGATCCCAAATATTTGATCGACAGCGTGGAGAGCAAGGTGTTCGGCATGGGGCTGGAGTCCTATACCGTGGGTTCGGCGGAGTTTTACCTGTCCTATGCGGCCACCCACCCCGGCGTTTACAACCTGCTGGACAACGGCCACTATCATCCCACCGAAATGGTCAGTGACAAGCTGCCCAGCTTGCTGCTGTTCTTTGATAAGATCCCTCTGCATGTAACCCGGCCCGTTCGCTGGGACAGCGACCATGTGGTGCTGCTGGAGGATGAGCTGGTAGAGATTGCCAAGGAGATCGTTCGCAACGACGCCCTGGACAAGGTGCTGATTGGTCTGGATTATTTTGACGCCAGCATTAACCGGGTGGTAGCCTGGGTAGTCGGAACCCGCAATATGCAGAAGGCGCTGCTCCAGGCGTTGCTGCAACCCAATGAGGCGCTGAAGGCCTGTCAGGACGCCGGGGATTTCACCCGGAAGATGGTGCTCAGTGAAGCCATGAAAACCATGCCCTTCGGGGATGTTTGGGAGGAATACTGCCGGCGGCAGGGCGTGCCTGCGGATGACGCCTGGTACGGCCAGGTGGAAACCTATGAGCGTGAAGTTTTAAGCAAAAGAGGCTAAATAAATATGAGTAAAGTTTTGAAAAATGCCGCTGTTCAGGGATTTATTCGGATGTGTGACGACGGCTGGAATCAGGGTTGGCACGAGCGCAACGGCGGAAATCTGACCTACCGCTTGACCGAGGCCGAAGTGGCGGACTGCCAGGAAGAATTCACCTATGACAAGCCCTGGGTCAACATGGGGGTCACCGGTGCCAATCTGGCCGGGGCCTACTTTATCGCCACCGGCAGCGGCAAGTATTTTCGCAATGTCAAGGACGCCCCGGAAGAGAATATCTGCATTGTGGAAATCAACCAGGCCGGGGACAGTTACCGCATTGTCTGGGGACTGGTCAAGGGCGGACGCCCCACCAGCGAATTCCCCAGTCATTTTATGAATCACAGCGTTCGGGTGGCCGCCACGGATGGGGCTTCCCGGGTGATTTACCACGCCCATCCGGCCAATCTCATTGCTTTGACCTATGTGCTGCCGCTGACCGCCCGGGATTTCAGCCGGGTACTGTGGCAGAGTGCTACCGAATGCCCCGTGGTGTTCCCCGGCGGCGTCGGGGTGGTGGAATGGATGGTGCCCGGCGGTGCCGAAATCGCCATGGCCACCAGCCAGTGTATGAAGGAGTTTACTGCGGTGGTCTGGGCCCATCATGGTCTGTTCTGTGCCGGGGCTGACTTCGACGAGACCTTCGGTCTGATGCACACCATCGAAAAAGCGGCCGAAATTTATGTGAAGGCCTGCTCCTGTGGAGTGGGAATCCGGCAAACCATTGCCGATGACGGACTGCGGGCCATTGCCCGGGATTTTGGCGTTACCATCCGGGAGGAGTTCCTGGATTAATGCGGGGATCCGGCTGTGTGCTGTCACAGCGCGGCAGATGCGATGATTGCTGCAAGGGCAGCTGTTGCATTGGGGTGAAACCGAGGCCGTTGCAGATGGCGAGGCAGCTGTTGCGTAATGACGAAACCGAGGCTTTAGGGAGACCGTTGGTGGATACCGCGGTCTCCTTTTTCCGGCCCGGCGGGTGTAAAATATGGCGGGGAAAATCCAACCGGAAAAATCCGAATCAAAAAAAATCCCAATTTTTCATTGACTTCGGACGCATCCTTTGCTATAATACCAAAAAATGAATATTGATCAAAAGATACGGTTTGAAAAGTTGTATACTGAGTAGATGTAAAAGGAAATCCGGTTCGAGTCCGGAACAACCGCCATTACTGTATTTGATGAGACAGGGCATGGAGACCCGGAGGCTGCGGCCGGCCTGGGATGCTCCTTGTGACCATGGTCACTTTGTCATAAGTCAGGATACCTGCCGTTTCTTTTGGGTTCAACACAGCTTTGGTGTGAAGAGTGCAACCAAGATGCCGCCTGGCGGCTTTGCAGCGTTGCACTCTTTTTTTGCGGCTGTGGGTTTGAAACTGCCGCGAAATGAGCCGCCTTCCCAAGCGGCAGTTTCCAGCAATAGGACGGCCCGGCGGTAGGATGATGGGCGGAGCCTTACACTTGACAAGGACAAGCCATTTGCTTGTTTTGTATAGATTCTGAAGAAAGAAGGAGTTTTACATGAAAAAATGGATTGCAATCACAACTGCGCTGCTTTTGCTGGTGGGGTCCCTGGGTATGACGGCTTTGGCCGAAAGCCCGGAACCGGTCCGTGTATTTGTCAGCATTTCTGACGCAGACGGTCGTCTGGTGCTGGCGCAGGAGACTGTTGCAGTGTCCGACGCCGATCTGGACGGCGCTCTGACGGTGTATGATGCCCTGTATTCCGCCCACGAGGCAAATTATGACGGGGGCGCGGCTGCAGGTTTCGGCGCCTCCTACGGGGACTATGGTCTGAGTCTGGACAAGCTGTGGGGTACAGCCAACGGCGGCAGCTTTGGTTACTATGTGAACAATGCCTCCGCCTGGAGTCTGGCAGATCCTGTACAGGAAGGGGACTATGTGAATGCCTTTGTGTACACCGATCTGGAAAACTGGTCGGACACTTATTGTTATTTTGACCGTTATACCGCAGCTGCTGAGGCTGGGGAGACCCTGTCGCTGACTCTGTCTGCGTCGGGCTACGATGCCGACTGGAATCCGGTGGAGCTGCCGGTGGAGGGCGCCGTGATTACTGTCAACGGTGAAAAAACCGCTTATACCACCGATGAGGCAGGACAGGTTGAAATTCTGCTGGAGGCTGCCGGTACTTATGTTATCAGCGCGGTATCTGACACTGCCACGCTGGTTCCGCCGGTTTGCAGTGTGACCGTTGCCGGTGATCCGGTGGAATCCGCTGACACCTCTTCCGCAACCCAATCTGTGGCGTCTGTCTCTGCGGCCACCGAAAGCACGGAGCGGCCGGCTGACACCAACGGCGCCAGCACCGGAAGTGCTGCCGACAGTACCACTGCAAGCACCAGCTCGGACAGCGCCACTGCAAGCACCGGCTCCGGCAGCACCGCCACGGTGTCTCCCAAAACCGGTGACAGCTCCAATGCGATTGTGCTTCTGCTGGGGGCGGTTTCTCTGGCCGCGTTCCTGGTGGTGTCGGTGAAGCGCAGCCGTTTCAATGAAAAGTAAGCTTACAAGGGGCATTGCCCTTGTTCTGCTGTTATTCCTGTTGCTGTCCGGGGGCATTTCGGCCTCGGCGGACAGCAGTTCCAATACCGTGCAGGAGGCCCAGCGTCTGCTGGACGGTATTGTGGACATGCAATGCCAAAAATCCGGGGGTTCCACTGTTCAGCAGTGGATTGACGGTTCTCTGACCCAAAATGCCGGTGCTTCCTCCGAATGGTATATTCTGGCTTTGAGCCAATCCGGAGCCTATGATTTTTCCGCCTACCAGGCGGCGCTGCTCCGGTATCTGGAGGAAAATCCGGTGTATGCGGCTGCCTCCCGGCAAAAGTATGCGCTGGCTCTCATTGCCACCGGCAGTACGGATTCCTATATCCGCAGCACGTTGAACGATTCCATCGGACAGCAGGGGGTTATGAGCTGGATTTACGGGCTGCATTTGCTGAACAACGGTTACACCAGTGATGCGTATTCCGCGGCTTCTGTTCGGGAAAAGCTGCTGTCCCTGCAGCTGGCCGATGGGGGTTGGGCTGTTTTGGGAACCAGCGGCGATGTGGACGTCACCGCCATGGCGGTGCAGGCTTTGGCTCCCTATTACGGAACGGATTCCGCAGTGACAGGGGCGGTGGAGCAGGCGTTGCAGTTGCTGTCGGATCGGCAGCAGACCGCCGGGGACTATGCCAGCTACGGCGTCAGCAATCCGGAAAGCACGGCCCAGGTGCTGGTGGCCCTTTCCGCTTTGGGGATCCCCTGTGAATCCGATGCCCGGTTCCTTAAAAACGGCAACACCTTGTTGGACGGGCTGGAACAGTACCGGCTGCCGGACGGCAGCTTCTGCCACAAGCTGGGGGCGGCTTCCAATGAGACCGCCACGGTGCAGGTGTGTTACGGGCTGGTGGCTTATCTGCGTATGGCCAAAGGGCAGGGGCCCTTGTATCTGTTGGATCGAAGGAATCCAGACGGCCTTCTGACCGGGGATTCCGCTGCTTCCTCTGCGGTGTCCGAGACGGTGGATTCCTCCCGGGATCCGGTCTCCTCCCAAGGCGGAGTCTCCGACCCGGCGGGGGATGCCTCCGAACCGCTTTCCGCAGAGCGTGTAGATGCGCCGTCCCAGGACATTGCTGCGGCCAGCCTGATGGCCGGTTCGGTGCCGGAAGATGCTTCCGACGGTGCCGATGTTTCTGCCCCATCCGGGGTGGAGGGCGCGGCTGACAGCGCCCAGGACAGCGAACTGTCCCAACAACGATCCTACCGACTGTGGATCTGTCTGGCCATTGTGCTGGCCGGGGTGGTGGGATGCCTGATTCTATATCTGGCCAAAAAAAGAAAGCCCCACCATTTTCTGACTGTACTGGCCGCCGTGGCGCTGGCTGTGGTGCTGGTCTGTTCGGTACAGCTCCAGAGTGTGGAGGAGTATTACAGCTGCCAAAGGGCGGCAACAGAAGATGCTGTGGGCACGGTGACCCTTACCATTCGTTGTGATACGGTGGTGCACAAATCCGATGCGTCCTATATTCCCCGGGACGGTGTGATTTTGCCGGTGACCTCCTTTTCCATTGACGCCGATGACACGGTATTCGATATTCTGTCGGAGGCTGTTCGGGCCAACCGAATCCCCATGGAAAGCACCGGCAGCGGCGCCGGCGTTTACATTGAGGGGATCCAGAATCTCTACGAATTTGATTTTGGAGATCTGTCCGGCTGGATGTATTACGTCAACGGCAGTTCGCCTTCCGTGGGCTGCGGGAATTACCAGTTGTCTGACGGCGATGAAATCCAATGGCTGTATACCTGCGATTTGGGCAACGATCTTGGATGAGCCGTCCTGCAACTGCGGAATTGGCAGTTGTAAGGACAAGGGGGGTGCGTTGCACACAGAGCCGCATCCCCATGAAAGAGGACTCCCCTTAGACAGGGGAGTCCTTTTTCATGCACATAAATTGCGATCCCCCATTTTATTGATGCGCCTGGACTCCCTTTTCACAGGGGAGTTTTTTATGCCGGTTCCCGGAACGGACTCTGTGTTTTACCGCTGTTTCGAAAAAAATTAAAAAAAGACTAGTTTACCTATTGACAAAGTAGGAATTATGCGGTAATATGATTACAACCTACCGGGTGGGTGGAACAAAAGGAGAGATTCGTGATGCAGATGGCATGGGTTTGCACTGTGAACCGGCTGGGGATGTGTCCCTGTGGCTGTATGTGCCTGCAGTTTGCTGCACCCGTTTCAATCCGCTTTTCCGTCCAGGCGCAAGTGCTGCACGGTCCTGACGGGACACTGTAACGCTGCTTTGAACCGGGAGATGCCGCCAGTCTCCCGGGTTTATTTTCATTTACGTGCCAAAGCCGTTTCTTCCCGTGGCCGCCGCAAGGCGGATGGCCCCGGTGCTTTTCCTCCGGTTCGAATCGCTGTAACAGCAGAAAGAAGGAATTTATCATGTCTAAGGTTTATACTTCAGCAGATCAGCTCATTGGGAGAACGCCCCTTCTGGAGCTGACGCACATTGAGGAAAAATTTGCATTGAAGGCAAAGCTGGTTGCCAAACTGGAATATTTTAATCCTGCTGGCTCCGTCAAGGACAGAATCGCCAAAGCCATGATTGATGAAGCGGAGGCCACCGGCAAACTGAAGCCCGGCTCTGTGATTATTGAACCCACCTCCGGCAATACCGGTATCGGTCTGGCCTCGGTGGCTACCGCCAGAGGCTACCGGATTATTATCGTCATGCCTGAAACCATGTCGGTAGAGCGCAGACAGTTTATGAAAGCCTACGGCGCTGAGCTGGTGCTGACGGAGGGCGCCAAAGGCATGAAGGGCGCCATTGCCAAGGCCCAGGAACTGGCGGATCAGACCCCTAACAGCTTTATTCCCGGCCAGTTCGTCAATCCGGCCAATCCCACCGCCCACAGAGAAGCCACCGGTCCGGAAATCTATGAGGACACCGACGGTCAGGTGGATATTTTCGTGGCCGGCGTTGGTACCGGCGGAACCGTAACGGGTGTGGGGGAATACCTGAAGTCCAAAAAGCCGGAAGTGAAGATTGTGGCGGTGGAGCCGGCCACCAGCGCTGTCCTTTCCACCGGTGTTCCCGGCCCCCACAAGATTCAGGGAATCGGCGCAGGGTTTGTACCGGATGTGCTGAATACCAAGATTTATGATGAGATCATCCCTGTTACCAATGAAAATGCCTTTGAAACCGGCCGGCTCATCGGCAAAAGCGAAGGTGTGCTGGTAGGGATTTCCTCCGGCGCCGCCACCTGGGCCGCCATTGAGCTTGCAAAGCGTCCTGAAAATGAAGGCAAGACCATCGTTGTGCTGCTTCCCGACACCGGCGACAGATATCTTTCTACCCCGCTGTTTGCAGATTAAGCTGTACCCTCTGATGCCTGCCAGCCAGGCGTTGGAGGGTTTTCATTCCCTCCCGCCACCGGCAGATACCCTCCCTTGAAAATCACGGCAAGGAGTTTTACTATGTGCGAATTGTTCGGTTTCTCCTCCCCAAAAGACAGAGATCTGACGCCTTATTTAACTGAATTTTTCCGCCACAGCGTCACCAATCCAAATGGATGGGGTCTGGTTGACTTTTCCCACGGCAAGCCGCAGATTCAAACCGAACCGGTGGCTGCCAACCAAAGCCGGACTGTGGCCGGGATTCTCCGGTCCCCCTTTGTGCAGAAGACGGCCCTTGCCCATATTCGCCGGGCAACCATTGGCAGCGTCAACAGCAAAAACTGCCATCCCTTTTACCGCAGGGATAACTACGGCCGGGAATGGCTGCTGATGCATAACGGCACCGTATTCAACGGCCTTCCCGTTTATGCCTTTGAAGGGTTGGTGGAAGGTACCACCGACAGCGAACGGATCCTGGCCCACCTGATTTTGCAGGTGAACGCGGCCCAGCAGTCTGGGGAAGCTCTCAATTCTCTGCAGCGGTTCCGCTTAGTGGAGGCAATGGTTTCTGTCTTGTCCGAACGGAACAAACTGAATCTGATTCTGTTTGACGGCCAGCTGATGTATGTGCATACCAACATGCGGGGAACACTGTATTACAAAGAAGAGGACGGTGGTGTGGTGTTCGCCACAGTGCCGCTGGACAAGGGCCCCTGGCAGGAAGTTCCCCTGTCTACCCTGTTGGCTTATCAGGACGGCCGTCTGACCTACCGGGGCAGAGCCCATCACTTTGAATATATTGATCCTGCCATCAACACGTCCAGCACATTTGATTATAACATTTAGGAGCGTTTACCATGCTATCCAATGACGCACTGACCCGGTCTGTTTACCAGCGGTACATCCAGCCTACCCAGCGAAAAAAACGGCCGTTTGTAGGGGTAGAACTGGAGTTCCCTGTTGTGAATCTGAACAAGGAGCCTGTGGATTTTGCGGTGGTGCACCGGCTGGCCGAAGCCTTTTCCCGGCAGTTCGGATTTACCCGGCAAAAGCGGGATGACGAGGGGCATATTTATGCCGCTGATGCGCCGGAAAACGGCGATTGCCTTTCCTTTGACTGCAGCTACAATACATTGGAGCTGTCCTTTGGTCCCGAGGCGGATATCAACCGGCTTTCCCAGAGATTCCGAACCTATTACGATTTTCTCCAGGGTCAGCTTTTGTCAGAGCGTCATACCCTGACGGGTATGGGCATCAATCCCCACTGGGATAGGAATCACAATGTTCCCGTCCCCAACGGCCGCTACCGTATGCTCTTTCACCATTTATCCTCTTACCCAAAATACGGAAATCAGATTCCCTTCCACCACTATCCCAACTATGGTCTGTTTGCCTGCGCCTCCCAGGTGCAGCTGGACGTGGAGGAAGATGCCATTTTGGAAACCCTGCAGACCTTTGCGAAACTGGAACCCTTTAAGTCGCTGCTATTTGCCAATTCTCTGTTCCCTTGCCGGCCGAAGAGGCTGCTTTCCAGAGACTTTTTCTGGGCCTCCAGTCTCCATGGTCTGAATCCGAAAAACGTCGGCTTTTACGACGGTGTGGACTCCGTGGAAGGCCTGGTTCGGTATTTGAAGGAGACCAGCCTGTTTTGCGTGGAGCGGGGGGACCAATATATCAACTTCCCGCCCACCCCGCTGCAGGATTATTTTGCAGCCGAAAGCATCACAGGGGAATACTTTGCCCACGGGGTCTATCACCAAATCACCTTTTCGCCCCAATTGGAGGATCTGGCTTATCTGCGTTCCTATAAGCTGGAGGATCTGACCTTCCGGGGGACGGTGGAGTTTCGCAGCGTATGTCAGCAGCCTGTCAGCCAGGTGATGGCTTCCGCCGCCTTTCACGCAGGTTTGTCTGAAAATCTTCAGGGGCTTACGGCGCTGCTGGAGCAGGATCATTCCCTGTACGGGCACGGCTATTCGGCTGCGGCTTTGCGGGAGATGATGAACCGGGGGGAGTATCCGGATTTCTTCCAGGAAAAACAGGTTTCGGAGACCTTGTGTTCCATTCTGGATCTGGCCGGAGACGGTCTGAAAAAACGCGGTTTTTCAGAGGCACATTTTATCGCGCCGCTCTACAAACGGGCGGAACAGCTGCTGAGCCCTGCAAAAGAGATGCTTCTGGGGCTGGAGCACGGCAAAACCATCGACGATTATATTGGGAAATTTGCAGAATGATCCATCGGGTGCTACTGTGGGCTTTTGCGGAACACAGATCGGCCGCCGGTGATATCCTTCCAAGGAGAAAGGATGGAGGCCTTATGCAGGATACGGCAAAGCAAGTGCAAGCCTTGTTGTACGGGGGACAGTTTGGCTTGGAAAAGGAAAGCTTGCGGATTACCGGGGACGGATTCTTTTCCCACACCCAGCACCCCTTCCCTGACAACGACCATATTGTTCGGGATTTTTGCGAAAATCAAACCGAGATTAACACGCCGGTTTCGGATTCGGCAGAGGAAGCAGTGGCGTATCTTTTGCAATATACCAGGGAAATCCAGCAAAAGCTGCTGGAGTTGCCTCGGCCGGAGCTGCTTTGGCCCTTTTCCAACCCGCCCTATATCCGAAACGAAAGGGATATTCCCATTGCCCAGTTCTTCGGTGCGGCGCAGCGCAAAACCTTATATCGGCAGCATCTTGCCGAAATTTACGGCAGATATAAAATGACCCTTTCGGGCATCCATGTGAATTACTCCTTTTCCCAGGAGCTGCTCCGGCAGGCGTTTCTGCAGAGTGGTGAAACGGAGTTTTCCGTTTATAAAAACCGGTTTTACCTTTCCCTGGCCCAGCGGGTTGTGGAGCACGGTTGGCTGCTGGTGGCTCTGACGGCTGCAAGCCCCGTGACCGACAGCTCCTTCATTGAAAAGGGCAAGTGGGGAACGGATTGCTTTGGCGGTATGGCCTCGGTTCGATGCAGTGAACTGGGATACTGGAATTCCTTTACCCCTGTGCTGGATTACGGCAATATTCAGGCGTATGCTGATAGTATTCAGCTTTACGTGGATCAAGGGTGGATTGACGCGCCGTCAGAATTGTATTACCCCGTAAGGCTTAAGCCCAGGGGGGAGAACACCCTGGATGCGCTGCGGCAAAAGGGCGTCAATCACATTGAACTGCGGATGTTTGATCTGAATCCCCTGACCGACAGCGGCGTGGATCTCCGGGATGTGGAATTTGTCCGGCTGTTTTTGGTGTGGTTGGTTTCCCTGCCGCAGATTCCTCTTTCTTCCAGGGATCAGGTTTGCGCTATGCAAAACTTCAAAAATGCCGCCCGGTACGATTTGAAAGCCGTCAATATCATGCGGCCTGACGGATCTGTAATTCCGGTGGCAGACGCTGCACTGGAACTGTTGGAGCAAATCCGCAAATTTTACCGGGAAGCTGCCCCGGAACTGCAGGAGATTCTGGCATTCGAGCAGCAGAAGTTCCTGGATCCCGAGACCCGATATGCCTGGCAGATTCGGAAACGGTTTGCCAACAGCTTTGTGGAGAAGGGGTTGCGTTACGCCAGTGCACAGCAAAAGCGAATCATCGAAAAATAGTCTCCCCGGCGGCACAGCAGGCCGCCGAGGAGACTATTTTTTGAGATTTTTAAGCATAAAACACCATTGAGTCCGAACTGGAGGGTGCAGATTTCAAGGTGTCTTTAAATCTTTCAGTACTATAAAAAGGGCTTTTCGGCGGTTTTGGACGCATGGAATGCACTCAGATACTTCGCCACTTTTTCATTTCCCTGCCGACAAGCACCAAGGCGATAATACTAGCCAATCCGTCTGAGATGGGACCTGCCCACAGGACACCGTCTATCCCCCATATCAAAGGAAGTACGATTACCAGCGGGAGCAGAAGAATTACCTGCCGGCTGAGCGATACCACTGTACCAATGCCGCCCTTGCCGATAGACGGAAAAAACTGTGCGCACAAAATTTGCAAACCCACGATAAATATGCAAAATAGAAAAATATGGAAATATTTCAGCGCAAATTCATAGTAAAGCGCATCCCCGTGCCCAAAAATACTTATGATCTGCCGCGGGAATATCTGAAAACAAATAAAGGCCACGATAGATACGCAAAGTACAGCTCGGGCGGCTTTTTTGAAAGTCTCCTTTACACGGGCAAAATTCCCGGCGCCGTAGTTATATCCGATAATTGGCTGCGTGCTTTGCGATATACCGAAAATAATTGAGTTGAACGCCACGGTTACTTTAGACACGACGCCGACGCATGCAAGGGGAATATCCCTTCCGTACTGTGACATTTCGCCGTAATAGCCGAGGGTGTTGTTCATTACAATTTGCACAACAGTAACGGCAAGCTGATTGGCTCCTGCCGCTATACCGAGTTTGAGAATCCGCAGGACGCTTTTCGCCCTCAAAAGGAAATCCTTTTGGGTCAGTGCAAATGTTTTGAATTTTCTGAAATAGCCAAGAATGAGCACTGCCGAAACCAACTGCCCGATTACGGTAGCCAGGGCTGCGCCGGACATTCCCATACGCAAACCAAAAATAAAAATCGGGTCAAGAATACAGTTCAGCACTGCCCCGGACAGGGTAGCTACCATTGCGAACTTCGGACTTCCATCAGCGCGTACCAACTGACTTCCTCCGCTCATCAAAATGGCAAGAGGTGCGGCAACTGCAATGATCCGCGTATACTCTATTGCGTATTCCAGCGTTTGTCCACGTCCTCCGAAGACCGTTAAAATCGGGCGTAAAAAAACAAGGGAGATCGCCGCCACAACAATACCGGACAGCGCCATCAATATGAGGCTGTTTCCGACAATGGATTTTGCTTCCTCTATTCTTTTCCCGCCTACGTACAGACTGAAGGAAGAAGCACTGCCGACTCCGAAGGTCATTGCGATTGTCGTAATGACCATTACAAGAGGAAATGCGACGTTTGTAGCAGCATTTCCAAGCGCTCCGATGCTGTTGCCGACAAAAATTTGATCTACAATGTTGTAAACCGAGTTTACAATGCTGCTTATAATAGCGGGAAACGAATATTTGAAAATAAGCTTTCCCACCGACTCTGTTTCCAGAGGATTTCTTATTTGTGAAATTTCATTACTCTCCAAGGTAATTCTCCATTCTGTGCCAAACTTTTTGATTGATGTTATCTACCATTTTTTCCATGGCTTCTTCTATCCCGGAGATATCCTCCGATGAAAGACCGGCAGAAAAGGTATTGTAAAAACTGCTGTGTATCTTTTTGATGCGCATTGCAGCAGGAACAGCCTTTTCCGTTAGATACAGATGTTTGATACGCTTATCCCTGTCATCACTGACGACGCTGATATATTCGATCTCCAGCAGCTTTTTAACGGCCTTTGTCAAAGTTGCTTTATCAACACAAATATATTTCACCATTTGCTGCGCAGAGGTTCCGGGATGATCGTAGATGTACTCTACATAGAATTGCTGTCCCCAACCGATTTCATAATCTGCCAGTCCGTGTTCATAATACATTTTCATGAGTCTGTCAAAGATAGAAACACAGCGCCCTAAATTTGAAAATTTATGATCCATATGTCACCTTCTCCCCGACACTACCTTATAGTATAAACGAAAAAAGTAGCTTACGCAACTAATTTGGGGTAAAATTTCCGTGACTTTTTCATTTACCGGGGAAATAAATAAATTTTTCCCGATTGTATTGAAAAAGTATATTTTACTGCCCCAACATTTTTAAAGGGAAAAAATAATGTGAAAATAGAAAACGGATATAGAAAAATGAAACAGACAGATAGGCTTGGAAGGCCTATCTGTCTGCTATTTTTTGCCGTGAGAGTGCAACACCTTTCTGCAAAGGAAAACCGTCTTTTTTAATAAGGAATCGTGACATTAGGACAGGCCTAAAACGGCGAATCCCCCGATATTATCAAGGGGTTGTAGGCTATATCTTTTTGTATCCCCTTTGTGACAAGAGACTACGAAAAAGATATTTTTTATAATTTCGGCAGAATAATTTGAAGTTCCGCATGAATGAAACATAGTATTTTCTGTCAGCACGAAAAACAGACGGGATGGGAGTGTCGATGGCACTCCTATTTTTTTGCCACATTGACAACTTTGAGGCCATTCTCCAACGCATAATCCACAGTATACTTAGTTCCTCCGCTACTGTTTGTGAGATAACAGATGCATAGGCTGCTGTTATCCACTAAATGTCGGTTTCGCTTGTGCATGCAACCGTTATAATAGTGATCAGATGTATAAACGACTTTGTCTGCGGAAGCTTTAATTCGTTCATATTCTTCGATCTCTTTGCGTTGCCATCGTGAAGCTTGATCTTGACACGGCAGCACAAGTATCAGCCTAATATCTGGATACTGCTTTTTCAAGAGAAGTATCGTTTGAGCAGCAAGAGTATCAAAACCCAAGGCTCCACCGGTGCCAAAGTAACGGTATCCTTTTTCAATGTAAAAAATCAGAGTATCTTTCAGCTTTTTAGAGATAGCTGGTAGATACTCTGGCGATATTTGTCTATGCCCTGTGAAACAGCATGTTTTCTCTTTCATCAAATCACCAATAACGATATTAGCGAATATCTAATGCTATTATCGTTAGTATAGCACAGAGAACCGAAAAAAGGAAGAGTTTATCAAAAAAAAGATAGGACACGAAAAAGAGCCTGCATGCAGCAGACTCTTTTGTGTCATTTCTCAGATTGACTGATTAAGGCGTCCAACACAGCGAACGCTTTCTTTTGCTCGTCGGGTGGAAGTGCTTCAATCCGTTCAGACAGCCGGGAGCTTTTAATTTTGTGACCGCATTTGATTACATCCATAAACACATCGTCAGCCGAGCATTCCAGCGCGTTGATGATTGAAACCAACTTATCCAGCCTCACAGAGCTCTTACCTCTCTCCACGTCAGAGAGATAGTTTGTGGAAAGCCCTACCATTTCTGAAAATTGCTGCTGCGTATAGCCTTTTGACTTACGGATCTTCTGAATTCGTTTCCCGATGCTCTGTTCTACGCTATTATCTTTTTGCACACACCCACCTCCTTTTCCGGCTAATATCGTGAGCGACAATGCCGTTAGTATTAGTATATTGTTGAGGTGAGGATTAATACACAAGGTGTCAGCGAATAGCTAACGATAGAATACGGAATCTGCAAAAATTCACGATTACTTCATATCTTATTCGCTGCTAGCGTGGATCTCAGCCAGCTTTGCATACAGCTCGTTCTCGCTGATGGGGAAGCAGGCGTCAATCTTGTGATCGGCATTTCTGATTGTGATATGCTTCGTGCCGAGGCAGAGATCCTTGGCACAGCAGAGGAGGGTGTATCCGTTCTCGGTACTGTCCTTCGGCTTGAAGCTGTCGAACTTGATCTCGTTTCTCTCAACGAAGTGCTTGATCTGCATCCACAGCCTGTGGTCGGCGGTTAGCAGATAAACCGCTGCCAGCAAAGTGTAGTTTTTCTTGTGGTGCTTGTGGGCTGCCTGGTCGAATACCTGGCGGTGTTTTCGTTTTTGAAGTTCATAAGGAGTTGCTCACTTTCTTTGATGAATTGATGGAGCCGTCTGCGAAAGGCGGCGTTGTGGTTGTCTTTCATGATTTCGGTCATGACCTAGGATCGGCTTGCAGTTCCGGCAAGGATTCGTTCTTCGATGCAGGGGCACTTGCTGGCTGTGCATTTTCTTTTTCCGCTGTAATATGGGCATACCGGCAGTGGCACATCTCTGCCGTGTACTCGAAATGGCCAAGCACCATTATGCCGCCTCCTTTGGAAGGGAATCTTAGAATGGCTGACATCATCCGTTCCATTGCTCTTTGCTGGGGTGAATCTGAAAAAAATCATGGTCCTACTCCTTATCTGTGAAATAAAAAAGAGCCAACCGTTTCTTTTCAAAACGATTGGCTCCGAGGACAACAAAAATCGGCAGGTAGTGTATGTAACTATCTGCCGTTCTTGTTCTGTATTCAGTTGTTACATGAGTTCGTATCTATCCACAAAGGGAAAAAGCCGATTTTTTATCTACGATTTTAAAACTCCGAAAAACGGCTTGTGGGCAGCAAAAAAGCCCGATAAAATCGGGCTTTCTGCGGGGTATATCTTTTTCGTACCCCTTTGATGGTGCGGATGACAGGACTTGAACCTGCACAGTATTGCTACCACTAGAACCTGAATCTAGCGCGTCTGCCAATTCCGCCACATCCGCATACATGCTACGTACAACAGGGTCCAGACGCAACCCCCATTTATCGTGCTTGAATAGTATAGCACGATAGGGCGGATTTGTCAACAATAAATTTTAAAAAATTCACTTTTTTTCTTTTACCAGCAGTGTGGGCAGGGTAATTTCGCTGTACTGGGTGGAGATGATCTGGCTGGCGGAAACCCGGGAGTAAACCCCGGCAAACCGGCCGTTGTAGGCGTAAAGCCCGGTAAGGTTGGCGTATTTCTGCCAGGCAGGGCGCTGTGCGGTCAGGTCGATATTCAGGGTTTCATAGGGGATACAGAATTCCTGAAGGATATAGCGGCAGCCCATGGCACTGTCCAGCTTTTCTTTCCAGGCGGCGGTGTCCTGAAACTCCACACCGGCGTAGACGCCCAGAGAGCCATAGGAATCCTCCGGCTTTAAAATCCAGTGATCCTTTTGGTGTACCACAGTGTCATAGTCAAACCGACCCCGCTCCAGAGAGACGGTATAGGGCACATGGGCCTTGATAAAGGCCTGCTCGTCTGAGGTCAGCAAAGCCAGGGTCTGGGGCAGATGCAAAATTTTAAACAGGATTTTATTGTGTATGATCTGGGTGCGGAAATCTCCCAGCAAAACCACCGCATCGGTACGCACCGCCTCCAGAAAGGGGCCAATCTCCTGCCAGTGGGCCAGCAGATCCGAGGTCACCGCCCGGCGATAGATGGCGTCCACCACCCGGCCAGAGGGAGCAATCAGCCTGCCGTTTTCCAGGCGAAACGCCCGGATATCGCAGATTTCACAGGTGACGCCTCTGCCTTCAAAACGGGACTTGAAAATCTCAAATTCATTGGTGGTGGCATTCTCCATAATATCGGAGATGACCACATGCGGGTGAGGCACCGCGGCAGCATAGGTGGCATATACCTGCAGAAACGTATCCACATAAGAGTCAAACAGTTCAAAGGGCATCGTCTCAAACCGGCTGGAGAATTCCCGGAAGGCCGCCGAACGGGAAAAGGCAATATTCAGTTCCCGATCCTCATTCATGGCGCTGGTGCCGTCGGTATTAAACTCACAGAATTTAAAGTCCTTGGTTTCCTCATTAAAAAAAATATCAATCCGGGCCTGGGGCAGATTCCCCGCATACACCGGCTCCCGGAGAATATAAGGCTCCAGCCGGGGATCAAAGGCAAACAACCGGCGATAGTCGGCGTCCCGGATATAAGCGGCAATAATCTTATCAAACACAGAGCAACAGGTGGAAACAATATATCGGAACACTGCCGCATCCGTCTCGGTAAACAGCTTGGGGAGATATAGGGTACGAACACAGCGGCCGTGATATTTGGCCGTGGAATGGGAAATATAATGCTGGATCTCCAAGGCAGAGGTCCGATACGCGCCAGGATTTTCCTCCACCGGCTGCCGGTAAATCCGATTGTAATCCGCTGTTTTCATCATAAGAGCACCTCAGTTTCCTTCCTATCATACCACACATCGGCACAAAAATCAAAAAATTCTGTTAATTCCCCTTTTTAGAAGAATTATAAAAAATTACCAACGGATTTCAGAAAAGTGCTTGACAAAGTGAGAAACAGCGATTATAATAATTTAGTCGCTACAAGCGATTCTAATTGGCGGTATAGCTCAGTTGGCTAGAGCATGCGGTTCATACCCGCAGTGTCAGTGG
>CAYZTR010000024.1:0-31177 GCA_964481575.1 uncultured Eubacteriales bacterium | reverse complement strand
GTGACTTGAACAGTGACAGCAAATTGAGTGTTACCGACGTTGTGCTGCTCCGGAAAGCCATCTTGATGCAGTAATAGCACAGTAATCGCTTGGATTTATAAACTAGAAGGCCGCCCTGTTCATTCAAACAGAGCGGCCTGAAAATCATACAACGTTTCAAATTATTTTTTGCAATATAAATTTTTATTATCGCATTATTTTATTTGTTAAATACAATAAAACAACTGGTTTTTTGCAATTGTAATGGCATTGTACTTGGATTTATAATAAACATAGTGAAAAAAGGGCCTGGCGGCAAGAAATGAGTAGCTAAAAATGTATGACAATTGCTCGCCACAATTGCTTAGTAACGCCCCTACAAGTCTGCTGGTGTCTGTGGGGCCAGGCAATCTGGAAAGGAAGGGTATTTTATGAAACGAATGCTTTCTTTGTTGTTGGCCGCGGTATTGCTGTGCGGAGTGCTGCCGGCAGGTGCGGCGGTGGAACAGACAGAGGGTTTTCCTCTGTATTACCGGGGCGAAGCTGCCAGCCTGGTTGTTTCGGATGCGGATTATTCCCAGGTGCTCCGGGCAGCCGGAGATCTGCAGGAAGATGTCTGCCGGGTCACCGGAGAGACACCGGACCTGATTACAGATGGATCCGCTCCCGGGAAATACGCGGTGCTGATTGGTTCCTTGGATAGCAGCCCCATGATACAATCTCTGGCGGAGGCCGGCAAGCTGGATGCAGCCGAGGCCATCCAGGGCAAATTTGAGGCCTTTACCATTCAGGTGGTGGATGCCCCCATGGCCGGCGTAGAGCAGGCACTGGTCATTGCCGGAAGCGATAAGCGGGGCACCATCTACGGCATTTATGATCTTTCCGCCCAAATCGGCGTTTCCCCTTATTATTGGTGGGCGGATGTAACGCCGGTACAGCAGGATCAAATTCTGCTGACCGATGCCGATAAAACCGAGGGAGAGCCTTCGGTTAAATATCGGGGTATTTTTATCAATGATGAGCGGAACTTTATGACCTGGGCCGGTCAGTTTGCCGACGCCGAAACCCCCGGTTCTCCCAATGCCGGAGCTTATGAAAAGGTGTTTGAACTGTTGCTGCGGCTGAAAGCCAACACCCTCTGGCCCGCCATGCACAACTACAGTGACGCTTTCAATCTGTATGAGGATGAAAACGGTATTTCCATCAATGCCCAGCTGGCGGATCGTTATGGCATTATCATGGGCTCCTCTCACTGCGAGATGCTGCTGCGGAATAACGAAGGCGAATGGTACACCTGGGCCAATGCACACCAGAATCAGTATGACGCCAAGGGTACTCCTGTGTATGACTACACCATCAATCCCCTGGCCCTGGAGGCTTACTGGCGGGAGCGGGTGGAGAAAAATAAAGACTTTGAGGGGATTTACAATATCGGTATGCGTGGCATCCACGATACCGGTATGGAATTCGGCGGTCTGACCAATCCCACCCTGGCGGATAAGATTGCCGTGTTGCAGCAGGTCATTGACTGCCAGCGGCGCATTTTGGAAGAAGTCATCGGCAAGCCGGCGGATCAGATTCCCCAGGCCTTTATTCCCTATAAAGAGGCGGCTACCTATTATAATGGAGACGCCACCACCCCCGGTGTGCAGATTCCTGATGACGTGATTCTCATGTGGGCGGAGGATAACCACGGGTATTTGCGGCAGACCCCCACAGCGGAGGAACAGCAGCGCAGCGGCGGTTCCGGCGTTTACTATCATGTGTCCTACTGGGGCGTGGCCAATACCAGTTATCTCTGGCTAAATACCACCCCATTGAGTCAGATGTATGAGGAGCTGAAAAAGGCGTACGACACTGGTTCCCGCGCCTACTGGATCCTGAATGTGGGGGATATTAAGCCCTCCGAAGTGTCGTTGGAATTTTTTACCACCATCGCCCGGGATATCAATGCCTATGACGATACCACCATTCCCCAGTATCTGGCCAAGGTAGCCCAGCGGGATTATCTGGTAGATGAGGCAACGGCTGCTGAAGTGGCTGACATCATGGTACAGTATTACCAATATAACATTGCCAAGCGTCCGGAGTTCCAGGGTTACGAATCCACCAACCCCGATGAAACTTACAGCATTGTAGCCAACGGTGATGAAGGGCAAATTCGGGTCAATCAGTTGGATGCGCTGGTGGAACGGGCAGAAGCGGTCTACCGATCGTTGCCTGCCGCCCGACGGGATGCCTTTTACCAGATGATATACTATCCGCTGCGTGCCAGCGCCTTTTCCCTGGAAATGCATATTTATTATCAAAAGAATCAGTTGTATGCACAGCAGGGCCGGTATGGAAGTGTAGAAAAGTACGCCCAGTTATCCACCCAGGCATACCAGAATATTCTTAATGATCTGACCTACTATAACCAGACCATGCAGGATGGCAAGTGGAACAAGATCATCAACCCTTACAATAATACCAACGGATTCCCGGTGGCGGTGGGGCTGCGCAGCTTTGCTACGGTGTCGGCATTCAACGCTGTGACCGGCATCGGCGCCGTCTGTGAAGGGCAGACCCTCCCCTCAGATGATGTGACCCTGACCTTCTCCTCCCTCAGCGATAACTGCCGCTTCCTGGATATTTACAGCCGGGAGGACGCTGCCCATACCTGGACGGTGGAGGCCAGCGACGACTTCATCGTTCCTTCCAAAACTCAAGGGACTGTGGATGTGGAGGAGCGCATCTATATCAGTATTGACTGGAGCAAGGCCCAGGATGGGGACAACACCGGCACGATTACTGTCCGGGATGATACCGGGTTCAGCAAGACATTCCGTATTTTGGCCCATAAGTCGCAGGAGATTTTGCCGGCCAATACCTACGCCGAAGAAAACGGTCAGGTAGTTCTGGAGGCAGAACATTACACCGAAAGTGTCGCCGTGGGCGATACCGAGTGGCGCTTGGTGGAAAGTCTGGGCCGCAGCGGGGATTCCATGAAGGTATACCCCGATCAGGCCGTCCGGGTGGACAGCGACTTTGCCACCCAGTCTGCCCAGCTGAAATATGACATTTATTTTGATTCAACCGGCACCTTTACCGGTACGTTATACCGGATCCCCACCTTGAACGAGGGCAGTGAAAACGGTGTGGCCAAAACATGCCGCATTGCGGTAGGTTTGGAGGGCGATACGCCCCAGGTGCTTTCCGGCTGCAGTTCGGCGGTGGACGTCAGTGAAGCTTGGAAACGAAACACCCTGCAACAAATTGAGAAGCTGACCTTTACCATCCGGGTGACCGAGCCGGGTATTCATACTTTGGTGGTTTACCGTTGCGATGCAGGCATTGCTTTTGACCGGATCACCATTCATACCGGTGGAGAACAGCACTCGTATTTGGGTGGCTTTGAAAGCTACAATTCCACCTACGGCAGCCACCAGTTAGTGTCCGTGCTGCCGGAACCCGCAGACCTGTCCGGCAAGGAACGGCAAATCAGTCTGTATCGCTCCTCTGTGGGGGCCAGTCAGCCCATTCCCGTAGAGGATTACCTGCGGTTGCAGCCGGGTGAATATGCCATTCTTGAAGCCGCGTTGCCGGAATCCTTGTCCGACGGCGGCGCCATTTGGACGGTGGATACCGGCGCGGATCTGATTGACTTGATTCCCCGAACCGACGGGAAATACGTGGTGGGAGGCAATGCCGTTGGTCGGGCGCTGCTGCGAATTGCGGCTGCCGACAACGCCGCCGTGGCCCGCTACTGTCTGGTGGAGGTCACCGACACCCCGGACACCGTCCTGACCGAATTCCGGGAGGAAAGCGGCAAGGTAATGATTGACATTTCTTCTGCTTTGGAGCAGTCCTGCTATGCCGGGATGTCCGGCACAGCTACGCACTTTTGGCGGCTGAATGCCGATGCCAATGCGCTCACCCTCCAGCCTGACATTGGCATTCAGTGGAATGCAACTTCCGCCAATGATACCGCTTATCTGGATGCCAACGCTGCCAGACTCAATTTCCAGATTGAATTCCAGACGGCCGGTACCTATTATATTCACACCCTGTCCAGCCATCCCCTTGATTCGTCAGATTCCTACCATGTAGGATTGGATGGTGTGTGGCAGTGCCATACCAACTACGCCCAGCACAATGGCAGTAATCGTTGGGAAAAATACGAAAGTAGCTGGAAGATCATGGTGGATACCCCCGGTGTCCATACCCTGAACATCTGGGCCCGGGAGGACGGCATTGTGTCCCACCGGATTTATCTGACCACCCAGGCCGGGGAATCCAATCCCAGCGGCTGGGGGCCGGCAGAGAGTCCCCGCAATACCCAGCAGGTGGGAGATTCGTCTGATCTGACCGCGCTGGTCAATGCCAATGTCAGTCGGATTTCTGCCGGTTATACCGAAGCGTCCTGGTCGGTTTTCGAAGCGGCGTATGCTGATGCGGTGGCAGCGCTGGCGAATACCTATGCTACCCAGACCCAACTGGATACCGCTGCCACTGTGTTGGAGACGGCAGTTTCCCAGCTGGAAGCCGGATCGCCGGTGACTGCGCCGGAGATTCAGGCAGCGATTGCGGCGCTGCCTGACCGGTCAGCCCTGACTTTGGCGGATGCGGATGCCGTAGCGGCTGTTCGGGCCATGGCAGATCAGTTGACATCGGTGGAACTGGCGCAGGTGCCCAACTACACCGACTTGGAGATTTTGGAACAGGATCTGCTGGTGCTGGCGGCTGAACCGGACGGCGACGTTAGCCAGGACGGGACCTTGTCGGTTTCGGATGTGGTCATGCTGCGTAAGTGCATCCTTTCCGGACAGACTGTTTCGGCTGCCCAGTTCCATCGGGGTGATTTGGATCAAAACGGCGCCTTGACGGTCAGTGATGTGGTTAAGCTGCGCAAGAAGATTTTGGGATCCTAAACCGGTTTCGGTTTTTTGATGAAATATTGTTAGGAGGATGAACACATGATGAAAACGAAGCAATTTTTGGGAGGGGCTGTAGCCCTGCTGCTGGCCGTTAGCCTGCTGTGCAGCGGACTGGTGCTTCAGGCCGGCGCCAGTACAGAGGCGGATGCTGTCATTGCGCAGATTGACGCGATTGGTACCGTAACCTACAAGAGCACCGCCGCCATCCGGGCGGCCCGGACCGCCTATGACGGCCTGGACGCTGCCCAACAGGCGGAGGTCACCAACTATGCAGTTCTGACTGCCGCTGAGACGGAGATTCAGGCCATCGCCGACGCCTTCGATGTAACGGTTACCGGCTGGGATAACGCCACAGTGGACAGCCTGAACCGACCCAAGTATACCCGTACTACCTGGATGCGTGGAGACGTCATCACCGAGGATGCCAAGCAGGCTTCCCGGGAGGCTATGGCCGATGAAATGAAGTATGAGTATATCGAGCGGGGCTATCAGCTGGGAATTACCACCGGCGAAAAGGCCATTGATACCAGTTGGAATGATGCGGCTGCCATCGGTTTTGGCAGTACCGATGAACCCAACGACAACCTGGGGAACCCCTGGTGGTCCAGCGGTGACCGGCGTCATTGGGCATACGTCAGCACCTGCTTCCCTGGGATTTCCTTCTCCGAGACCGGGTATTTTGCCTGCGGTTGGACTCAGGGCGTGCCCCTGAGCAACTCCTTTGAGTACGAGGGCAAGGTATACCAGATGTTTACCGGCGGGTTGAAGTCCCATGACGCGGTGGAGCCCCAGAAAATGGAGGATACCAGCGGTAAAGCAGCGGCTTCCCTGACCAACAACAGCAACCTGCGGGCCGGAGGCAAAAGCGGGGATGTGACCAACAATACCTTTATGTACGCCTATGCCCGATTTAATCAGGATCATAAATGGGAGAACCGTACGGTAGGAATTCCGGTTAGCGAGTCGGATCCGGTTGATGCCGCCAACGTGCTGTACAAGGAATTTGTTGGCCCCAACGGCACTGCCTATATTGCCGGTTCAAAAACGTATATTCAAAGTGATGCGGCAGTGGCGCTGGCCGCCAGCGGCTATCCGGTGGGTGCTTATGTCATCGCCGGAGACTTTGCAGAAATTCTCCAGTCTCTGGGAGACACCATGACCCTGCGTCTGAAGGCTACCGGCGCACCGGAAAGTGATGAATACGTCACCGAAGACGGCGCACTCCGGCAGGATTTTGAAAAGGGCTATATGCTGGTGTCTGATGAATTCACCGGTTTTGTGGCCGATGCCTATTATTTGATTCAGGCGGAGACGGCTGCCGAGCGTAGCGGCATTGACATCAACAGCAGTGTCAGCGCACTGAATCACATTGAGAACGGCGACTATGCCCTGTTCCGGAACCTGGATTTCGGCACAGTAGGCGCCGCCTCCTTCAATCTGTACTATGCCCTGGGCTCTACCGGCGAAGAGGGCGTTTGCCAGGTGTATCTGGACAGCCTGGACGGTCAAGTAATTGCGACTGCCAATATCACCCGCACCGCTGATTGGAACACCTTCCAGGATTTGACGGTGGACTGCGCCCGGGTAACCGGCATCCATGATGTATATCTGGTCTTTTCTTCCGATGCAGAAAATTCTATCTGCGATCTGGATCGCATCAACTTTGTTGAGTCCGACCGTCCTGCTTATGCCATTGATGCAGCTGTGACCAGCCATTCTGCGGTAGCCAGTGATCCGGCCTATGATCTGACCTGGAACTTTGCTCTGACAGATACCTTTGGAGATCAGTTCGTCACCTTCAACGAAACCTATACGGTGGAGGATGCTGGCATGATTATCACTGCGACTTCGGCAGATATGAATACCTATGGACAGACACTGGCGGAGGATGAAGATGTGGCAGCTTCCGTGTCCGGTAAGGCCTACAAGGAATCCTTTGGCACCACGGCTTATAGCCACTTCAGCTATCGCCGTACCGGTGTCAGCGCCGGTTGCAACCGTACGGTGGCTTTCTACATCACCTATAGCGATGGGAACGACCGGGTAACGGTGCTGTCCCCCGCGGATTCTCTCACTGCCCTGGAGGACTAATTCGGGGAGAACGTCAGGAGGAGAAAAGATGTTTTCTTACGGAGTGAAATCATGGACTGGTCGGGTTGTGGCCCTGTTGCTGGCCGTTAGCCTGCTGTGCAGCGGACTGGTGCTTCAGGCCGGCGCCAGTACAGAGGCGGATGCTGTCATTGCGCAGATTGACGCGATTGGTACCGTAACCTACAAGAGCACCGCCGCCATCCGGGCGGCCCGGACCGCCTATGACGGCCTGGACGCTGCCCAACAGGCGGAGGTCACCAACTATGCAGTTCTGACTGCCGCTGAGACGGAGATTCAGGCCATCGCCGACGCCTTCGATGTAACGGTTACCGGCTGGGATAACGCCACAGTGGACAGCCTGAACCGACCCAAGTATACCCGTACTACCTGGATGCGTGGAGACGTCATCACCGAGGATGCCAAGCAGGCTTCCCGGGAGGCTATGGCCGATGAAATGAAGTATGAGTATATCGAGCGGGGCTATCAGCTGGGAATTACCACCGGCGAAAAGGCCATTGATACCAGTTGGAATGATGCGGCTGCCATCGGTTTTGGCAGTACCGATGAACCCAACGACAACCTGGGGAACCCCTGGTGGTCCAGCGGTGACCGGCGTCATTGGGCATACGTCAGCACCTGCTTCCCTGGGATTTCCTTCTCCGAGACCGGGTATTTTGCCTGCGGTTGGACTCAGGGCGTGCCCCTGAGCAACTCCTTTGAGTACGAGGGCAAGGTATACCAGATGTTTACCGGCGGGTTGAAGTCCCATGACGCGGTGGAGCCCCAGAAAATGGAGGATACCAGCGGTAAAGCAGCGGCTTCCCTGACCAACAACAGCAACCTGCGGGCCGGAGGCAAAAGCGGGGATGTGACCAACAATACCTTTATGTACGCCTATGCCCGATTTAATCAGGATCATAAATGGGAGAACCGTACGGTAGGAATTCCGGTTAGCGAGTCGGATCCGGTTGATGCCGCCAACGTGCTGTACAAGGAATTTGTTGGCCCCAACGGCACTGCCTATATTGCCGGTTCAAAAACGTATATTCAAAGTGATGCGGCAGTGGCGCTGGCCGCCAGCGGCTATCCGGTGGGTGCTTATGTCATCGCCGGAGACTTTGCAGAAATTCTCCAGTCTCTGGGAGACACCATGACCCTGCGTCTGAAGGCTACCGGCGCACCGGAAAGTGATGAATACGTCACCGAAGACGGCGCACTCCGGCAGGATTTTGAAAAGGGCTATATGCTGGTGTCTGATGAATTCACCGGTTTTGTGGCCGATGCCTATTATTTGATTCAGGCGGAGACGGCTGCCGAGCGTAGCGGCATTGACATCAACAGCAGTGTCAGCGCACTGAATCACATTGAGAACGGCGACTATGCCCTGTTCCGGAACCTGGATTTCGGCACAGTAGGCGCCGCCTCCTTCAATCTGTACTATGCCCTGGGCTCTACCGGCGAAGAGGGCGTTTGCCAGGTGTATCTGGACAGCCTGGACGGTCAAGTAATTGCGACTGCCAATATCACCCGCACCGCTGATTGGAACACCTTCCAGGATTTGACGGTGGACTGCGCCCGGGTAACCGGCATCCATGATGTATATCTGGTCTTTTCTTCCGATGCAGAAAATTCTATCTGCGATCTGGATCGCATCAACTTTGTTGAAGCACAGGATCCGGGGCAGCCTGACAATCCGGGGCAGCCCGGCAATCCGGAGCAGCCCGATGATCCGGAGCAGCCTGTTGAACCGGAGGATCCGGTGGAAGCCGTTGCGGCGCAAATTGACGCCATCGGCACCGTCACCTATAAAAGCGTCACTGCCGTCCGGGGGGCCCGGAATGCGTATGATGCTCTGGATGCGACCCAACAGGAACAGGTGGAAAATCTTGCTCTGCTGATCCAGGCCGAAGCGGACTTGCAGGCCATTGCCGATGCCTTCGATGTGACGGTGACCGGCTGGGACAGCAAGGTGTATTCCCGCACCCCCTGGATGAATGCCGATCTGACGGAGGAGCAAAAGGAAAGCTCCCGCCAGGCCATGGCAGATGAAATGAAGTATCAGTATGTGGAACGGGGTTACCGGCTGGGGATTACCACCGGCGAAAAGGCCATTGACCCCAATTGGGGAGATGCGCCGGGCATTGGTTTCGGCAGTGCGGATAACCGGGAAGAGAATGACAACCTGGGTAATCCCTGGTGGCAGTACGGCGATACCCGCCATTGGGCTTATGTCAGCACCTGCTACCCCGGCATCTCCTTCTCGGAAAATGGGTATTTCAGCTGTACCTTCAGCGGTAGCGTTCCTATCAGTGATTCCTTCGTGTACCAGGGTCGGGTGTATCAGATGTTCACCGGCGGGATTCGTTCCCATGCGGATGTAGCCCCCAATAAGACGCTGAATCAAAATAACAGCATCCCGGTGACCGCTTCCACAACGCTGCGGGCCGGTGGTAAAAACGAGGATGTCACCAACAATACCTTTACCTTTGCCTATGCCCGGTTTAACCAGGACCACAAATGGGAAAGCCGTACGGTAGGAATTCCTGTGGAAGCGGCGGATCCCAGAACGGCGGCCGGTGTGCTGTACAAAGAATTTGTCGGCCCCAACGGCACCGCTTATATTGCCGGAGATGCGGCCTATATTCAAAGCGCGGAAGCAGCCGCAGCTAAGAATACTGCCAATCCGGTGGGAGCTTTTGTGGTGGCTGGGGACTTCGCTGAGATTCTCCTTTCGCTGGGGGATTCCATGGAGGCACGGTTCCAGGTGACCGGTACCCCCACCAGTGACGAGTATGTCACCGCAGAGGGGATTCGGCAGGACTTTACCCGGGGTTACATGCTGGTGTCGGATACGGTTGCCGCTTTTATCCCCCGGTCAGAGGAGGAAATGGTCCAGGAGGTCATAGCGCTGATTCAGGCATTGCCCGGACTGGATGATCTGCAGCTGTCGGATACGGATGCTGTGGAGGCGGCCCGGAAGGCTTATGACCTGCTGCTGTCGGATTTGCAGGCCAATGTCACCAACTATGAGGCGCTGACAGCGCTGGAGACCCGGTTAACAGATTTGGAGGCTGCTTCCGGCGTAGAAGCTCTGATTGCGGTATTGCCGGCGCAGGAATCGGTGCGGATCGCCTCCAAACCGGCCATTGCAGTCGCGCGGGCTGGGTATGATGCCCTGTCCCAGGTGCAGCAGAGCTTTGTGTCCAATGCCGATTTGCTTTTTGCTGCCGAACAAATCGTGTCTGAGATGGAAGAACAGGTGTCCGATATGGAGACCCAAATTGCAGCCTTACCCGCGCCGCAGCTGCTGACCCGGGCAGAGGTGGCCGCTGTGGAACAGGCCGCCGCTGTTTTCCGGACCCTGACGGCCGAACAGCAGGCTCTGGTGGTTGGCTCGGAGAAGCTGGCCCTGTTGGAAGCACAGATTGCATTGTTGCCGCCGGCGGATCAGCTGCTGCTGGGAGATCTGAACGGTGACGGTAAGTTGTCGGTCACCGATGTGGTACTGCTGCGGAAAGCTATTCTGTCCGGCGCCTTTGACCAGGTGGGCGACCTGAACGAAGATGAAAATCTCAGTGTTACTGATGTGGTGCTGCTGCGGAAAGCCATTTTAAACTAAATATTTACCGGGTTTCATAAGCTCACACCCTGCGGAGGCACCGTTGGTTCTTCCGCAGGGTGCGCAGAATGTAACCTGCTTCACCATCGCCCAACCAATGATTTGTTGCAGAATCATTGGTTGGTGTTGCTTTTTTGGGGGCTGTCGGTGCATGGCCCGAAATGGTAATGGAATTTGCTTCATTCTGTAATTGGAATGTATGAATAACTGTGCTATAATCACGACAGGATCACGTTGTGAAGGAGGAATGTGTGTGAAGAAAAAACGGATAGTATGCGTCATGTTGGCAGGGCTGCTTACTGCGTCCCTGCTGTTCCCGGCCGGCCTGGCCCAGGCGGTGGATACCCAGACTGCCATTGGAGATGCCACAGGCTTTGAAACCACAGAAGAGGATGGGAACGTGTTGCTGTTTGATTGTGGAAACGGGGAAGTAAAGGTGGAGTTCTGCACTGCCAGAACGGTTCGGGTGCAGCTGTCTGCTAACGGCAGCGGCAATTATCGCCCGGACGACCCGGAATACTATATGGTGCAGAAAAACGACTGGCCCCTGGTGGAAAAAACGGTGACCCAGGATGGGGACACCCTCCGGATTACCACCGAGGCCATGGAGGTTCGGATTCAAAAGAGTCCCTTCCGGATCGCCATGTATGACCTGGAAGGTAACCTACTGAGTAAGGATCGTGACGACCAGGGCATGTACTGGGATAGCACCGGTATCGTAGGGGTGCGGAAAACCGAGGGCACCCAGAACGCCGGGGGCATCTTTGGCTTTGGCTCTGGCGACCATGGCAGACGCTCTGCTTTGAACCGGTATGCCGTGGATTTTTCTGAATTTACCATGTCTCATGGTCGGTTGGTATCCCCCTTCTTTATGAGTACCGTGGGCTACGGTGTCTTTTTGAACACCCTGGAAACCCAGACCACCTTCTATAAGCAGGGCGGCGGCTTCCAGACCAAGAATTATCTGGACTATTATTTTATGTACGGCCCGGATTTCAAGACCATTCTGAACGAATACGCTGAAATTACCGGCCGCATGGAGCTGTATGGTAAGTGGGCCCTGGGCTTTATGCTTTCCAAGTACGGTAACGATAATGCCACCCAGGCCGAGTTTCTGGAATGGTTGCATACCCTGCGGGAGGAAGGCTATCCCTGCGACGCCTATGTGTTTGACTATGGCTGGCGGGGTGATGTGGCTGACAATGGCGGCAATCAGACCGGTGCCGGGCAGAAATTCGGCAAGTTGATGTGGAGCAACGACACCGTGAAGTTCCCCAGCCTTTCCGAGATGTTTGCCGAGGCGGACGCTTTGGGCTTCCATGTGGGTCTGCATAATAACGCCGGCACGCCGGAGGCCTCCGGCGGGAAGCAGCTGTATAACAGCTCCATTGCTGCGGCCTGGGTCAATGCTCACATGCAGGTGATTTCTGCCGGTTTCGGTGACTTTTTCTGGCCGGACGAGTTTGACGTGCTGGGTTCCAACAGTGCGCCGGTGTTTGCGGCAAAAAGTGTCTATGAGGCCTGGCAGGCCTATACCGATCAGAGCCGCCCCATGTTTATGACCCGGGGCAGCTATGCCGGGCAGCATTTTGCCACTGCCTGGTCGGGCGATATTGAACCTACCTCCACCGAGTTGCGGAACCAGATTGGCTACAGCATTGATGCCGGTCTGGTGGGATACTGGGCTGTGTCCCATGACCTGGGTGGTTTTATGAGCCGGCCCACCGACGCCCTTTACACCCGTTGGGTGGCCGAGTTCGGGGCCTGGAACGGCATCATGCGTACCCATGGCCATGATGGCCGGGAACCCTGGACTTATGATGAAATGGCCCAGGAAACCCTGAAAGAGAATCTGCAAATTCGGTATGCCCTGTATCCTTATACCTATTCTCTGGCCTGGCAGGGCTACAGCCAGGGGGTTCCCATTATGCGGGCCATGCTGCTGGAGGATGGCAGCCAGTACAATCCGGATGCCTGGAATCTGAACCAACAGTATTATTACGGCGACTGGTTCCTGGTGGCGCCGGCAGCTGATACCAATGCCACTACCGTTTCGGTGTGGCTGCCGCCGGAAACCACCTGGTATGATTATGCCACCGGGGAACGGTATGAGGGCGGCCCTTCCGGTAAAACCATTACCGTGGCGGCTGATCTGGACGAGATCCCGGTGTTTGTAAAAGCCGGGGCCATTGTTCCTATGGGCCCTGATGTGAATTATGCGGATGAAAAGCCCCTGGATCCCTTGACCTTGGATATTTATCCGGCCCAGGGTACCACCACTTTCACCCTGTATGAGGATGACGGAGAGACCCGGGAGTATATCACCCAAGAGGCCTACAGTACCACCGAATATGAAAGCACGCTGTCCGGGCAGGATCTTACCTTTACGATTCAGGCCCGGCAGGATCACAATGCCGCTGTGTATCAGCCGGATGCCCGCAGCTATCACCTGAAATTCAACCATGTGGTTGGCGCCGGCAGCATTCAAATCAACGGCCAGGCGGTTACTGCCGCCGCTACGCTGGAGGCTTACAACGCCGCCGGCCAGGCGTATTATGTGGATGCAGAGGCCCAGATTCTCTATGTGAAAACCCCCGACACCGGTGCGCAAACCGTTGTGCAGCTGCTGGACAGTGAAATCCAGGAGCCGGAGTTGGGCCAGGAGAATCAGGGCGTTCCGCCTACAGTAATCCGGGATGGAGATCGGTACGAGCTGGAAGACGCGGAAATGGTGTCTGTTCCCGGCGGTCAGGTAATCCTGGATACCGAGTGGAAAGGTTATACCGGCACCGGCTTCGCCAAAGGGTTCAAGGCGGTTGGCGATTACCTGACTTTCCAGGTCAACATCCAGCAGGCGGGAGATTATAACCTGGTGCTGCGGGTCAATTGCGGTATTAAGAATGACGCCCAATATGACTTCGCCCCCCGAACAGGTACTCTGTACGTGGATGACACCGCTTATCCCCAGTCCTTTGAACTGACCCCCACCTGGGGAACCTCCGACAAGCAGGGAGATTGGCGTGACTATACGACGGAAAATGTTTCTCTGACTGCCGGCGTGCATACCATTACCTTTAAAATTGAGGAAGGGGTCAATCCCGGTAACTTCAACCTGGATTCCCTGACTTTCCAGCGCATAGATCGGTCGGTGGACGGCTTCTCCCCCATTCAGGGGGAAAGCGCCAGCCAGATCACCGGGGGCGTCATCCTGGAGGACGCCGATGCCGAGGAAGGCCAACTGCTGGCTATGGACAGTGACTGCGCCATTCAGTATGCTGAAATTCGGGGTGAGGAAAAGGATGCCCTTATCGCCCGGGTCAGAAGTACCGACGGCGGTAATATTATTGTATATGAAAACGGCGTGGGCGATAAGGTGTTGACCACCCTGTCCGTGCCGGCGGATGGAGCGTGGCATACTTTGGTGGTTTCCTCCCGGGATACCGATGCCGTAACCAGTGACATCTGGTTTGAATTCACCGGTAGGACAGAGAATGCTGTCTGCCAGCTGGACTGGTGGCGTTTTGTACACAGCACCACCGCCTACCGGGTGACGCAGGCAGAGACCGCCACCGTCCGGCAGGGGGTCAATCTGCGAGACGGAAAACTGGTGAACATTGAATCTGGCGACTGGGTTTGCTATCAGGATGTGGATTTCGGGGAGAGCGGCGCCGCTAAATTTACGGTTTATGCGGCTTGCGGCCCCAGCGGCAGCCCTGGTATCTGCCAGGTGTATCTGGATGCTTCCGACGGGCAGAAGATTGCCGAAGTGTCCATTTCTGCAACCGGAAGCTGGGATGTGCTGCAAGGCTTTACTACCGACTGTATCCGAGCTACCGGCATCCATGATGTGTATTTGGTGTTTACATCCGATTCCACCCTGTCCATTTGTGATATGGACTGGTTCTCCTTTACCGCTTTGACGCTGGCCGATTACACTCAGGTGGACGCGGCGCTGAATCGTGTACCGTCAGATCTGTCCGGCTATACGGCGGAAAGTGTGCAGATTCTGAATGATGTGGTGGCAGCGGTGGAACGCGGTCGCCTGGAGGAGGAGCAGGCTGCGGTGGATGCCTGGGCCCAGGCGATCCTGGATGCCGTTGCTGCGCTGGAGCCTTTGGCGCCGGAGATTCTGCTTGGCGACATGAATGGAGACGGGAAACTGTCTGTTACCGATGTGGTGCTGCTGCGGAAAGCCATTCTGCAAAACAGTACCGCTGCGGACGCACCTGCCGGTGACATGAACGGAGACGGCAGCCTGTCGGTCACCGATGTGGTATTGCTGCGGAAACAGATTTTAAATCAGGCGTGAGAGCTTAGCAGTATTGCAATTGATCAACAAAAACTGCCTCCGGGGAAAACCGTTGGTTTTTCCCGGGGGCAGTTTCTTTTTGGTTTATTTTTCTTCTGTGAAGGAATAGAAGCCCAGCACCGGCATGCAGGCTTCCCGGGCAGACTGGATGGCATCGGCCGGGGTGGTTTCTCCGGTGCTCAGGAGAGAATACCGGAACTGATGGAAGCCGCCAAGGCTTACCTTGAAGTTGGTTTCCCAGAAGTTATTCATGACCCAGCTGTAGACATCGTCGATGTTTTCTACGCCCGATTCCCCGGCCAAACGGATTTCATGAGCCCGGAGGTCTCCCATGGTAATCAGAGGTGTGTCCGGTGTGGCAATGACCAGGGAGCCGTCCTTCCCGCAAAAGCACATGCCGCTTTGCAGGGCATAGAAGTCTGTGCAGGTGCCGGGTAATTGATCCACCCGTGGCCGCAGGATGGCGCCGGTTTTTTCCACCCAGAATTCTTCGTCCGGCCCGGCGGTAAAGGGCAGCGCCAGATACAGATTTTCCGGACTCCAGACACTGTGCTTATGTATCCGGAAATCCACATCCAGCCGGGGAATATGTGCATAAGCTGTCAACAGCAGGGAGGCGAACTCGGTTCCCTCCAGCTGATACTCTATTTCCACACAGGTGTACACCGGTCCCTGCTCCAGCACCCGGATGCCGCAGGGGATTCCCACAAAGCGGCGGGTGGCGGTGGATTTCCGGTTCCGCCCCATTTGCCGCCGCACCTCGCACTGTTGGGTTCTGTGGGCCGGCGTTACCTCATAAATAGGAGTAAAGGCGCCGTATTTGGCTTCCGGTTTCAGCAGCTCCCGCTGCTTTTGCTTGTCAAAGACCGAGAGGATCCCCTTCTCCTCGTCCAGCGCGATGCGGAAAAAGGCAGTTTCCAGCCGATAAGGGGAGGCGGTGTACCCCTGTTCTGCCAGCTCCTGCTGAAACCGGTAGTGTAGATCAGCTACCCCTTCGATGCCCTGGCGTGCACATCGGCCCACCGAGGACAGGGGCGGCGCCGCCACTTCCTGCAGCACATATTTTTTTCGGCTGCCCGGTTCCAGGGTCACTTCCAGCACGAAAACAGGCCCCCGAGCGTAGCTGCCCAACTGATAGGGCGCTTCGTCCCCGGTTTCGCTATCCACCACCCGGAAGTGGCTGTGGCCAAAAAGAATTTCCATGTTCAGCTTAATGGTGTCGGTAACCCGCCGGGGATGGGGGTTTACCGCGTATAGAGCGAAATCCTTTTGCAGAGACGGGGGTGTTTCCCCGTAAGAATAGGTAAGCTGATCCAGGGCTCGACTGGCAAACTCGTTGGCCTTTCCGGCAAAGAGACTTTTGCGTTTGTCCAACCGGTTGACGTTGGGATGCCATGGTTCCGAGACGGAGGAGGAATAGCCCCAGGTGTGCTCTGCATAAAACAGCAGATGATACTGGGCCTGTTCTATCAGTTCTTTGCCGCAGTGTTCCCCCTGGGGATCCAGCTGCCGAACAGTTTGCAGCTTCCAGGCGGCTTCCCGGCTGTGCTGTACCACATCTGGGGTGGAGCCGACACCGTCCGCCCACCAATCGGTCCAGTCTCCGGTATACACCGGCAAATCCCCTGCCTTTTCCTCGACCAAATCAAAGAATTCGTCCAGCGTTATCATTTGCAGCCGGATCTCGTGACCATGCAGGGCGTTGTAGCTGTTGCAGAAATCCACAATGGAGACATTGGGGAAACCGTTGTCGGTCATCATGCCCGACAGATTTACCGGCACAAAATCATAGGGATACTCCGCCGACAGTAAACTGTCCACATAGGCCCGGATGCGCCGCTCCGCCCGGCGGAAGGGATCCGGTTCGGCGGCGTCCAGCCCGTCCCGTACAGTGTATTCAAAGGCTGGCTGCCGGGCAATTCCCAGCTCATTCCCCAACAAATAGTGTTCCCCGTTCCAGACCAGCAGTCGGTTTCCCTTGGGAGACTGCCAGTAAAAGGGGGTCTGCTTTAATTTTAATGGGTGATAGCCGTGGTGAATGTGGATGCAGGACAGCAATCGGGTGATGCCGTGATCCAGCAAGGCGTCGGCAAACCCCCAGCTATAGCCGTTGATATCAGCAGTCATGGCCGAACGCAGCGTGACGCCATAGGGGGCTACCGTCTCGCAGCAGCGGGACAGAGTTCCACGCAGGGTTGCATCGTCCACCAGCTCGGTTAAATTCAGATAGCTGCCCGACAGGCCAATTTCCCCCGACCGGACATACCGGAGGAAATCTGCTTTATAAGTTTCGTCCGCCCAATCCAGGAACCGTTCCACACACCAGAAGCTTTCGCAGTTCCATTTGAAGCCCAGCCATTCCGGATGCTCCCGGTGGGCGGCGTTAAGGATGTCCACAGCTTCCTTGATAAAATAGATCTGATGCATCTCAATTTTTTCTTGGTAGTCGGTGTAGCCAATGTCGGTATGGCTGTGATGAATCAGGCATAAGGTAAAGGGTTGTTGCATTATCTGGCCTCCTTTTCAGGTTTCGTTGGTTACTTGAATGATGAATTGGTTTCGGTCGGCAGGGTAAAAGCTTTCGCTGTACTCCACCGCCCGACCGGTTTCATCATAGCCGATGGAGGAAATGAAGTGGGCCGGAGAACCCTCCGGCGCCGCTAGGCACCGGGCTGTTTTGCCGTACAGCAGTTTGATTTCCAGAATCCTTCTGGCCCGGTGTACAGTGACCCCGTGCTCCGCCAGAATCTGATATAGGGAACCGTGGATGAAATCCAGCCTGGAAAGATCTCCCGTTAACGCTGCCGGAAGCCACACGGTGGTCAATACCACCGGCTGGGAGGTTTCCTCCCGGATTACAGACCGCAGCCGCCGCAGCTGGAACAGGCTGCTGCCCGGCTCCAGCCCCAACTTTTCACAAACCGGTGCGTCGCCCCGGCAGATGCAGCATTTCAGCACTTCGGTTTTTGGCTCCAGACCCTTGCTGCGCATTTCCTCATTGTAGCTTTCAATAAAGCTGGTGGATTCCTGGGAAACCTTGGGGCGGGTCACGAAGGTTCCCCGTCCCTTGACCCGGTGCAAACGGCCCTCTGCCGCCAGCTTCAGCAACGCCGTCCGCACCGTGGGCCGGCTGACATTGTACTGCTCGCATAATTGCAGCTCAGTGGGGAGCATGTCCCCGTCTTTCAGCCGGCCGGTGGAAATATCCTGCAGAATATCCTGAATTATTTGTTCATACAGCGGCATGTATTATCCTTCCTTTCTCACAAACAGCAGCGGAATCGCTTGCAGCGTCAGCTGCGAAAAGGCCCGGGAAACCTGTAGAGCAATGCCGGCTTTCCCCAGGGCATCTTCCAGCGGCGTCAAAAACAGCGCGCCGCTTTTGGCCACATCGCCCCCTACGACCAGGCAGTCCGCGCCAAACCGCAGGGCGTGGGGCAGCACAATATCCCGGAGAATCTCTCCGAAGCTTTGAAACAGGGCCAGAGCCGGTGTATTTCCGGCGGTGGCCGCTTCTGCCAGCTCCTTTACATCGGGAATTTGCCCCAGGGCCGGATCTTGCCGTATCATGCGCCGAAGTCCCGTGGCTGAGGCGTAAGCGTCAGCAATGGAATCTCCATAGGGGGTTTGGTAGATCCAGCCGTTTTCCGGTACCGTATCCCCTGATTTAACCAGCTGCCCATCCCGGCAAAAGCCGGAGCCGATGCCGGTGCCAATACAAATGCAAAACACCTTGCGATAGGGACGGCCTACGCCGAAGTTGGCCTCCCCCAGTGTGTACAAATCAGCGTCGTTGGCAAACCGCATGGGCAAAGGCTCCGGCAGCACTGTCTCCAAAGCTGTAGGCAAAGCGCAGCCATAAATGCTGTCAAACTTGCCCAGCCCCTGTATCCGGGAGACGCCCGCCTCATAGTCAAAGGGACCGGGAAAGCCGAATCCAATGCCGGCCGGGTTTTGCCCCATCTCCCTGGCCTGTCTTGCCAGGGTGCAAATGGTAAGAGCCAATTGCCCCAGGATCTCTGCCCGGCTGCCGCCGGAGCAGGAGGGGAACCGGATTGGCTGGGTGACCAGTGTGCCGTCCTCCTCCACCAGGGCTGCCTTTATGGTGGAGCCGCCCACGTCCAGTGCAAGATACACCGCCATGGTGATATCCTCCTTTTTCAAGTAAATATGTCGCTGACATATCGGAAAAACGGTTGACATATGTTATTACATATGATATCATAATCTCAGTAAAATGTCTATAGGTCAGGTGAAAAAATGTATCCCGATTATCAAAATTATGAGAAATTTCCGGAAATCGCTGTGGAGGGCTATGCCGATCAGGCGGTTTCCGGGTATGATGCCATTGGCCGCCGGCTGCGGGAGCAGGTGGCCGGCCGGCAAAAATGCCTGATTGTGCTGGAATGTTATCCCGGCGTCCGGATGGAAGAGGTGCTGGCAGGGTTGGCTGGCCTTTATGACCGGGCCATTCCGGCGGAAGACTGTATGATCAGCCGGGAGGCTTACGCCCGCCGTATTGCGCCGACCCTTACCGAAGATCGGGTGTTTGGCCGTATGAGTCGCGCTTTGCTGGAGGATTTTTATCCGCCGGAGCAACGGAAGCGGCTGGCGGCACAGCTCCGGGCCATTCCCCGGGGCGTAGTGCTGCTGTACGGTGTGGGTGCTTCTCTGATCGCCGAAGGGGACATTTTGATTTACTGTGACCTGGCTCGCTGGGAAATTCAGACCCGGTACAAAGCCGGCATGCCCAACTTCCATACGGATAACCCGGATGCCCCCTTTCTTTCCAAATATAAGCAGGGGTATTTCCTGGAGTGGCGTATGGCCGACCGGCAAAAGGCCCGCCTGCTGGACCGTCTGGATTTCCTGCTGGATACCAACCGGGCGGGGCAGCCCAACCTGATTTCCGGGACGGCGCTCCAGGCCGGGCTGGAGGAAGCGGTGACCCGTCCCTTTCGGCTGGTGCCCTATTTTGACCCGGGTGTTTGGGGGGGTCAGTGGATGAAGCAGGTTTGCAGCCTGCCGGAGAATGGAAAAAATTACGCGTGGAGTTTTGACGGCGTCCCGGAAGAAAACAGTCTGTTATTCCGGTTCGGGGAAGTGCGGGTGGAAATCCCCGCCATGGATCTGGTGCTTTACCGGCCGGTGTCTTTGTTGGGACAGCGGGTCTATGATCGGTTTGGTCCGGAATTTCCCATCCGGTTTGATTTTTTGGATACCATGAATGGGCAGAATCTGTCCCTGCAGGTGCACCCCCTGACCTCCTATATCCGGGAGACCTTTGGCATGGACTACACCCAGGACGAAAGCTATTATATTTTGGACTGCGAGCCGGATGCTTGTGTTTATCTGGGATTGAAAACCGGTGTGGATTCGCAGGCCATGCTGGCCGATCTGCGGGCAGCCCAGGCCGGGGGTGCCCCGTTTGATGCGGAACGGTATGTTAACCGATTCCCCGCCAAAAAGCATGACCATTTTCTCATTCCTGCCGGTACCGTCCATTGCTCCGGGGCCAATGCCATGGTGCTGGAGATCAGCGCCACCCCCTATATTTTCACCTTTAAGTTGTGGGATTGGGGGCGGCTGGGGTTGGATGGCCGGCCCCGTCCCATTCACATTGATCATGGAGCCAAGGTTATCCAGTGGGAGCGGGATACCCAATGGGTCAAAAACAATCTGGTGCATCAGGAACAGGTGCTGTATAAGGGCGACTATACAGAAGAGCGTACCGGCCTCCATGCCTTGGAATTTATCGAAACCCGGCGGCATACCTTTACCGGCCCGGTGCTCCATCGTACCGAAGGCAGCGTTCATATGCTGAATCTGGTGGAGGGGCAGGAAGCAGAGGTGTTCAGTCCCTCTGGCGCCTTTGCCCCGTTCCAGGTGCATTATGCCGAAACCTTCATCCTGCCGGCGGCAGTGGAGGAGTATGGCATTCGTTCCACCCCGCGTTCTGCCGGCCAGACGCTCATGACCGTGCAGGCCTCCGTTCGGAACTAACGCAGAAACCGGAGCCGGGATGCAGAAATGTCTCGGAATCACGTTGTTATGTAAAAACCCTCCCTTTAGCCATGAACCGAATTTGTTCATGCCAAAGGGAGGGTTTGTTTCAAGAAATTATCCCGTTAAAACACCGTTTTCCCGCTGCCGTCAGGCAACATACGGGTTAGTGCGCCGTCACCATTGAAATAGTACAGATAGCTGTCATCTGTGGAAAGACAAACCACAGGCTCCTGGGTGATGACTTGATCCTGCAAACCGGTCAGATCCATAGCGTGGAGTTCCCCTTCCGCCACATAAATCAGATAACCATTGACATAATTATAACTATCCACCCGTCGAAGGGAGACCAGCGCTTGGGTGTCCTCCAGGGAACACCATTGCAGCAGACCTTCCCCATTCCGGAAAAATGCATAATTGTCTCCTATGACAAAGTCCGTGGCGGGATAATCGGTAAACCGGACGTTTTCACTGCCGTCGGTTTTGGCGGTGTACAGGCAGCTGTCCTGCCCCAGGTAAAAGATCCGGGTGGCCGAAATGAAATAGGGCCCCACAGGGTACAGCCCCAGGTCAAACCGCTTGCCATCGTCCATGCGGGTTTTGTACAGTGCCCCGTCCTGGGTGTCGTAAATCCAGCGTCCCACTACCAGGGGATTTTCCGTTTGCTCCAGCAGACAGGTCAAATTGCCCCCGTTGGCGCTGACCTGCCACAGGCCACCGTCCCGGCTGAAAGCCACGCCGCCTTCGGTGAGAAACAGAGGGGCAGCGGCATTTTCTACCAGAGATTTCACCTGATCGTTGAACAGCTGGTACAGGGTGCCGTCTGCAATATAATAGGTCACCTCGTCCGAGACAATGGCACCGCCGTTTTGCAGATTGCCTACAGAATTGTCCGGCTTGGACTGGGGCACATCGTCTGGACTCATGACGATATATATGGTTGGTATCGCCAGCAGCAACACCAGAAACAGCAGGAAGCAAACTGCCATTGTTTTTTTTGTCATGTTTCCGCCTCCTGTTCCGTATCCGGTTCTGCATGCTGTACTGTATCCTGGATTGCATCCTGGGCCGCCGCGCCGGATGAATTACCGGCTGCTTGTTTTCTGGCTCGGTGCCGCTCCGACCGGGTGGGTTTGCGTTCCCCGGCCCACTGGTTTTGAATCTGTTCCATTTCCACCGGGTCATAAGCATCCAGTATGGCGTCCCATTGGGCCGGGTCAACCACGCCGTCCGGCGTCTGCTCCACCGCCCGGCGGTAGAGCCGTTCTTCTATTTCATTGTATACCCGGCGGAAATAGGCTTGCTCCCGCCAGGTGATGCCCGCCAGCCATAGGGCCAGCCCAACCAGCAGAATACATTCTGCCAGATTAGCTAACAGGTAGAAGTGCTGGCGGTTGGCCGATACATCCCGACCGTATTGTATTGCCAGCAAAACGCCGGCTACCGCTGCCAGCGGCAGATAAGCATTGGGTATGCACTTCCGCAGCAGTACCAGAGCCGCAACCATACACAGGATGGCCACTGCCACAGTCAGGATTGCGTTGCGGGCCGCCGCAGTGTCAGCTACCCCTTGGCTGGAGAAATACCGGCTGATGCCGGACAATACATATCCCAAACTGAACAGGGTCAGATAGGCAAAATCCAGGATCCACAATGTTTGCAGAATGCCGTATCCGGTTCCGCCGACGTGGCCGAAGGTTTCATGATATTTTAACCGGCGGGCGTATTCCTTCCGCCGGACAAAGGTCATCAGGTTCTGGTTTCGTTTTGCCAAGCTGAACAGCCTCCTTGCTGTATCTCTGTTGTGTTCCCTCCCAGGCGTATTGGAAAGGGTTTCCCTCATTATACCGCCGGACGCCATGTAAAACAAGCAGAAATGATGAACTTTTCGGGAAAAGGGCAAGAAAAGATTGCATTCAACCGGGGGACATGGTATACTGAAATCAGCACAAACATAAGTTCGCATGTGCGTATCCGATATTTAGGAGGAATTGCCATGTCACGCATCCCTTTGAATCCCAAGCAGGCGGATGTGTTTCGCTATCTGGTAGAGCAGGTGGGTCAGGGGCTTCCCCCCACTGTGCGGGAGATTTGCTGTGCTACCGGCATCAAGTCTACCTCTTCGGTCCACAAAATTCTGGATGATTTGGAGGAACTGGGCTATATCAGCCGGGATAAAAACGCCTCCCGTGCCATCCGTATTGAAGGTACCACCAATGCCGTCCAGGTGCCGGTGTTGGGAAAGGTGACGGCCGGGCAGCCGATTCTGGCTGTAGAGCAGATCGAGGATTATATTCCCTATCCGGCGGACCGGGTTCGCAGCGGGAATCTCTTTGCTTTGAACGTTTCCGGCTATTCCATGAAGAATGCCGGAATCCTGGACGGTGATGTGGTGATAGCTGATCGGGACGCTGTTTGGCATCCGGGGGATATTGTCATCGCCTTGATTGAGGATGAGGCCACTGTCAAGCGAATTCAGTTTCAGGGGAAGCAGCCGGTGCTGCTGCCGGAGAATCCGGACTTTGACCCCATTTATCCGGAAACTCTCGCCATTCTGGGCAAGGTGATCGGCAGTTATCGCAGTTATTAACCTGTGTAAGGAGGAATTACCATGCAAAAGGGTCATGCAGCGCTGGTGGTTATGGCCGCCGGTATGGGCAGTCGGTTCGGCGGCTTGAAACAGTTGGAGCCCATCGGTCCTCACGGAGAGGCGATTCTGGATTTTTCGGTCCACGATGCCAAAAAGGCCGGTTTTGACCAGGTGGTCTTTGTCATTAAGCGGGCCATTGAGGCAGATTTTCGTGCCGCCGTGGGCCGCCGGATTGAGAAAAAGATTCAGGTGGACTATGTCTTTCAGGAGACTGACAAGCTCCCGGCCGGTTTTACCTGTCCGCCCGGGCGGGAAAAGCCCTGGGGAACCGGTCAGGCGGTGCTTTGCTGCCGGCAGGCGGTACATTCGCCCTTTGCCGTCATCAATGCCGACGATTATTACGGCGCTTCCGGCTTTGCTCAGATCTACCGGCAGCTGCAGGAGGATCGGAACAACTACTGTATGGTGGGTTTCCGCTTGGGGAATACCGTCACGGAAAACGGTACCGTCTCCCGGGGCATCTGTACCGTGGAAAACGGCCTGCTGCGGCAGGTGAATGAAACTCCGGCCATTGATGAGAATTGCGTGGCCCGGGAGGGGGAAATGGCTGTTCCTCTTTCTCCCAATACAGTGGTGTCTATGAATATGTGGGGCTTTGGCACCGATTTGTTTGACTATCTGGAGGCAGATTTCGTCCGGTTTTTGCAGGAACGCGGCCAGGAGCTGAAGTCAGAATTTTATCTGCCCTTTGTGGTGGATGATCTGATCCGTTCCGGCCGGAAGCAGGTGAAGGTGCTGGTGGCCGAGGATAAGTGGTACGGCGTTACCTACCAGGAGGATAAAGCTGCTGTTGTTTCCGCGCTGCGTGCGCTGGTGGAAGCCGGTCAATATCCGAATCTCTAATGAGTAGATCCATATTTGAAAGGGGTATGATGTTATGGGGTTAATTAAAGCAGGCGTTGGTGCTCTGGGGGGCACTCTGGCGGATCAGTGGAAGGAGTTTTTCTACTGTGATGCTCTGGAGAAGAATGTGCTGGCAGTCAAGGGCCAGAAGCGGGTGTCCGGCCGTTCGTCCAATACCAAGGGGAATGACAATATCATTTCCAGTGGTTCCGGCATTGCTGTGGCCGATGGTCAGTGTATGATCATTGTGGAGCAGGGTAAGGTGGTGGAGGTCTGCGCCGAACCGGGCCAGTTTACCTTCGACGCATCCACTGAGCCCAGTATTTTTGCCGGCCCCCTGGGGCAAGGGATCCTGGAGACCTTCAAGACCGTAGGCCGCCGCTTCACCTATGGCGGCGATACCGGTAAGGATCAGCGGGTCTATTATTTCAATACCAAGGAACTGATGGACAATAAGTTCGGTACCGCCAACCCGATCCCCTTCCGCGTGGTGGACCGGAACATCGGTCTGGATATTGACGTTTCGGTCCGGTGCAACGGTGTCTATTCTTATAAAATCGCCGATCCCCTGCTGTTTTACACCAATGTCTGCGGTAACGTGGAGCAGGTCTTTGCCCGGGAGCAGATTGACAACCAGCTGAAAACCGAGTTTATCAGCGCCCTGCAGCCGGCCTTTGCCAAAATCTCCGAAATGGAGGTGCGGCCCAATGCGCTGCCGGGCCATGCCCAGGAACTGTGCAATTTTGTCAATGAGGCCCTGACCCAGAAGTGGGCGAAAACCCGGGGCCTGGAAGTGGTTTCCATCGCCATGAATCCCATTACCCTGCCGGAGGAAGACGCCCAGATGATTAAGGAAGCCCAGCGGACGGCCATCCTGCGGAATCCCAATATGGCAGCAGCGACTCTGGTGGGTGCACAGGCCGATGCCATGCGTACTGCTGCCGGCAACGAAAACGGCGCCATGATGGGCTTTATGGGAATGGGTATGGCGCAGCAGGCCGGGGGCGTTAACGCCCAGTCTCTGTTCCAGATGGAGCCTCAGCAGCCTGCCGCTCCAGCAGCTTCCGCTGCCCCCCAAGCCTCCTCTTGGACCTGCGCCTGCGGTGCTAAAGTCACCGGCAACTTCTGCCCGGACTGCGGTGCCAAGCGGCCGGAGGGCTGGGTTTGTTCCTGTGGCGCTTTGAACCAGGGCAAATTCTGCCAGAACTGCGGTGCCAAGAAACCGGCAGGTGCACCGCTGTATCGGTGCGATAAATGCGGCTGGCAGCCGGAAGATCCGCAGCATCCGCCAAAATTCTGTCCTGAGTGCGGCGATCCCTTTGACGATAAGGATATTCAGTCGTAAAAAGTGAGGCGAGTGACCATGTCTTCCCTGTTGGAATATAAGTGTCCCTGCTGCGGCGGTGCCATATCGTTTGACAGTGCCGCCCAGAAGATGAAATGCCCCTATTGTGATACTGAGTTTGAGGTGGAAACGCTGCGGGCCTATGACGAAGCGCTGCACCAGCCGGCGGATGATTTTTCCTGGGAAACCGAAGCCGGTGCCCAGTGGCAGGCAGAAGAAGCCGATGGTGTGCAGATATATCTGTGCGAGTCCTGCGGCGGTGAAATCATGGCCGGGGAAACCACAGCGGCTACCAGTTGCCCCTTCTGCGGCAATCCTGTGATTTTGCAGGGGCGGCTTTCCGGGACCTTGAAGCCGGATCTGGTCATCCCCTTCCAGTTGGACCGGGAGGCGGCCAAGGCCGGTTTGTTGCGGCATCTGAAGGGGAAGCGTCTGCTGCCTAAGGTCTTTAAAGACCAAAATCATATTGATGAAATCCAGGGAGTTTACGTCCCATTTTGGCTGTTTGATACCGATGCCGATGCCAATATCCGTTATCGGGCTACCCGGGTTCGAATTTGGAGTGACCGGGACTTTGATTATACCGAGACCAGCTTTTACTCGGTGGTGCGGGAGGGTAGCATCGGGTTTGCCGGTGTGCCGGTGGACGGCTCCTCCAAAATGGCAGACGATCTGATGGAATCCATCGAACCCTTTGACCTTTCCCGGGCCGTGGACTTCCAGACGGCCTATCTGTCCGGCTATCTGGCAGATAAATATGATGTAACGGCGGAGGAGAGCGCCCAGCGAGCCAATGAGCGGGTCCGGAACAGCACGGAATCTGCCTTTGCCAATACGGTGCAGGGCTATGCCACCGTTACCCCCGAAAGCAGTAGTATCCGGCTTCGGGGCGGCAAGGCCAAATATGCCCTGTATCCCGTTTGGCTGCTGAATACGACCTGGAACGGCAACCGCTATACGTTTGCCATGAATGGTCAGACCGGCAAATTTGCCGGGGATCTGCCTCTGGATAAAGCTGCCTGGTGGAAGTGGTTTGCTGCCCTGACCGGTATCTGTACGGCTGTGGCTTTTGTCATCGGCTGTCTGCTCTTCTTGCTGTAAGGAGGTACCTTATGAAACGGTTTGTTGCTTGTGCGGTACTTGTCCTGTTGCTGATCTGCAGTCCGTTGTATGTGACTCAGGCGGCCGGCGGTGCCCCGCGTCTGGTGGATTCCGCCGACCTTCTGGATAGTAGTCAGGAAGCCCAGCTTTTGTCTCAGCTGGATGAGATCAGTCAGCGGCAGCAATTTGATGTGGTTGTGGTCACGGTGAACAGTCTGGGCGGAAAATCTGCCATGGACTATGCTGATGATTTTTACGACGATGGCGGTTATGGCTATGGTGATGACCGGGACGGAGCTTTGTTGTTGGTCTGCATGGATGAACGGGATTGGTGGGTTAGTACCACCGGATTCGGCATTACTGCCATTACTGACTACGGGTTGGAGAATATGTCCCAGCAGTTTCTGCCGGATTTGCAATCCGGAGACTATGCCGATGCCTTTGCTACTTTTGCCGCTGTGTGTGACCGGTTCGTCACCGAAGCGAGAGCCGGAACGCCCTATGATCTGCAGCCGTCTGACCAATCGGTTCTGGTGTTTATGTGTCTGACAGGTTCTCTGCTGCTTGGTGCGCTGGTGGCCTTGTTAATTGTGACTTCTATGAAATGCAAGCTCAAGTCTGTCCGGCCCCAGCCGGCCGCAGCCGCCTATACAAAGCCCGGCAGTTTGCAGATGACGTCCAAACAGGATCTGTTCCTGTATCATACTGTCTCCCGGCGGCCACGGCCCAAGGATACCGGTTCCTCTTCCGGCGGAAGCCGTACCCATACCAGCTCTTCCGGTACCCGACACGGCGGTGGCGGCGGCAAGTTTTGATAGACAATCAGAAAACCTAAACTGTATTTTTATGCAAAGCAAAAAATGAACGATCAAAGAAGATCGTTCATTTTTTTATTCAAAAGCAGTAAAGTAAGGGTTTGAGCAATGATTCCCGATATTTTTAAAAAAATTTTTGATTATGTGCTTTCCAGGTGTTGCATATATATCCATAATATGGTAAAATGATTTGCGGTAAGATACATGCTTTGTTCGACCGTTGTGATATCAGAAAGGGTGTTTTGAATGATGCGGAAAAACTGGAAGAAACGATTGGTAGCCGTAATACTTACGGCATTGTTTGTGTTGGAGACGGCGCCGATGGATACCTTTGCGCTGGATCCGGCGCCGGATCCGGCGGAGGATGCTATTTTGGATAGTGTTCCGTGGGATTCTCCGGAAGAATCAGATGCGGCGGCTGCTGTGTTGACGGAGCTGGTGGAGGAGCGGGATGCCAATTCCAAACGGTTTCTTATGAGTGACGGTTCCATTTCGGCGGCAGTCTACCCCGATGACATTCATTATTTTGAGGATGGCCAGTGGAAGGAAATTGACAATAGCTTCGTGGAGGATACGAATGATGACGTTCCCGGCTATGTCAATGCGGCAAACGGTTTTACCGCCAAGCTGGCCGCCAATACAGCCGAAGATTACCTCATGCAGTATTCCCAGGGGGAATATTCCCTGTCTTTTGCCCTGGATACTTTTCTGCCCACGCAGGAAATAGCTATGGAAGATGCCTTGGAGGCAACCGAGCAGACTTCGCAAGCGGATGTCTCGGTTGCCACCCAGACGGAAACTGGCCTCATCCGTCGGCAGGCCGCCAAAGTAACCGGCCAGTTTGATGCCGCCGCCCCTGCATCGGCAATGTCTTCTTATGGTTTGGAGGAGGAAGCTTCGGAGCAGGAGGCCTTTGCCCTGGAGCATACGACTGCATCTTCCGCCTTGTATGCGGAAGTGTTCCCGTCTGTGGATCTGGAATATGTGATCCACGGCAGCGGGTTAAAAGAAAATATTCTGGTCAAGGCGCCGTTGGAGTCGTATGCGTTCCCTTTCCGGCTGACGGCTGAAAACCTGAGTCTGTCCCGCCTGGAAGATGGCAGCATCGGTGCCTATTCAACGTTAGAGGAATCAGAGGAGCCGGTGTTTACCATTCCCGCCCCCATGATGTATGATGCGGTGGGTGCAGCATCTTATGATGTTACCCTGTCGGTAGAGCAGCAGGAGGATGCTTCCTGGCTGCTGGTGACCCAGGCTGACTCTGATTGGATGAACGACCCTGACCGGGTCTTCCCTGTCACTGTGGACCCTGCCATTACCACCGGCCAGACCAAGGATAAAATCACCAATTCCTTTATTTCCAGCTATCAGCCCAACAGCCCCTTTAACGGTGCTTATCTCATGGAGGTGGGGCGTTACAGCGTTACCAGCAGCACGGACACTACCTCCCGCGGCCTGCTGAATATTGCGTTGCCTGCCCTGAATGCAGGGGACGTGGTGGTTGCCGCCCAGTTGAATCTGTGGGCTGTGCGGGATTTTTACGCTGCCTCCGGGGAGGAACTCATTGAGGTTTGTAAGCTGACCGCGCCTTTTAATGCCACTACCGTTACCTGGAATACGCGCCCTTCCCATGACCATACTGTTCTGGATTATGGCACGGTCGGGCCCGGTGCCAGCAATACTGCCAACGCCTATTGCTATGATGTTACCAAGGCGGTCAAGGATTGGTACGCTGGCGAGTCCCAGTACGGCTTTATGCTGAAAGCCGCTGACGCCAGGGAAAACGGAACGGATAAAATGCATTATTTCAAGGCCGAGTATGTTTCGGACTATTACACCGATTCTTCTGGCTACCCCTGCATGACCGTTACCTATCGGAACCAGTGCGGCCTGGAGGATTACTGGAGCTATACCTCGGTGGATGCCGGCCGGGGCGGTGTCGCTGCCGTGAACAATTACAACGGCAACCTGGTGGTCACCCAGCCCCTTTGTGGTGTGGAAGGCAATCGCTTGCCCGTTTCCATTTCCCTGACGTATAACAGCGCCAGATACAGCCGCCAGGAAACCAGCAAGGTTGGGAACGGTTGGCGCACGAATTTCCAAATGTATCTGGAGCAGGAAACCGGCGATATGTATAATAATGGCTACCATTATTCTATGCAGGACGCAGACGGCACCAAGCATTATTTTTATTTTGAAAGTGCCTCTGCCTCTACCGGCAAGGATGAAGACGGCCTGGGCTACACCCTGACCCCTACCGCCTCTGCTTCCAATGACCTGAATGTGGTGGAGGATAAGGACGGCAATAAAATGTACTTTAGCCAGTCAACAGGGCGGTTAAAGCGCATCACCGACGCAAACGGCAACTCCATCGACATCACCATTGACAGTGAACAAAAGCTGGACCGTTTGACCGATGGAGCCGGCCGATTGTATAATTATCATTATAATGAGGATACCAATCAGCTAACGTCCATTGATTATCCCGGTTCTCAAACGGTATCCTTTGCATATGACTCTGCCGGCCGGCTGACCACCATTACCTACCCCGATGGAAAAACTGTCACCTATACCTATGGGGGCAACGCTGGTCGACTGTCGGTGATTCGTACCTCCGGTGGGGAGGTTACCTCCGTTTGGTATGCCGGAACCGCAGGGATCCCCGTGTCCAGTATTACCCAGGGGACTGGCAGCGCGAATCTTGCGGCCTATAATTTTGTATACGGCCATAATGAGACCACTGTAGCGGATCTTTCCGGGAATCGTTATACCTATCAGTTTAATAACTTCGGCCAAACCACCGGTGTGGTGAACCACCAGGACGGCTCTGCCAGCTATGGCAAGCAGGTGGCCCCCGGTATCACCGGCGGGAAGGTGAATGCCGCCGCCAATAAATCCACCGAGGTTTCCACGGTACAGCAAAGTGTGGTAAATTACCTGGAGGATCCCGGCATGAACGATACCACGGATTTTTCCGGCGGCACCCGGGATACAGCCGTGGGTCATATTGGCTTAGGCAGCATGCAAGTGACCACTTCCTCCAGTAAGACCCTGACTCTGCCTGCCGGTACCTATACCTTCTCGGCCTATATCACTACCAACGGAGCCACCTTGAGCGGCACTGGCGCCCGGATTCGTCTGACGGCTTCTGGGAATACCGCCGTATATTCTGCCAGTGTCACCCAGACGGAAGCCAACGAATGGCAGCGGATCAGCGCTACCATGACCACCACGGCGGAAAAAAGCATATCCCTGTCCCTCCTCTCTACTGGAACAGCCTGGTTTGACGATATCCAGATGGAGAAGGGCGAAGCCCCCAACCCGGTGAATCTGTTGAAGGATTGTAATTTCACCTTGGGTGCCTCCTCTTTTGCCTGGACGCCCAATGGCCCTTCCGTTACCACGGTCACAACTGCGTCTGACGGCCCTGGCGGCAGCAATACCCCCGTGATCCAGATCTCCGGCTTCCCCGATTCCACCTATCAGGTCAGCTCCGGCTATATCTA
>CAYZTR010000023.1:0-35476 GCA_964481575.1 uncultured Eubacteriales bacterium | reverse complement strand
TATCACATCCCTTTCCGTTTGTCAACACTTTTTTTCTCTCTTTTTTCATTTTTTTTCGTAGGGATTCACAGGGAATAGTATCTGTTCTATTCCAAGAAATTTGGCATATTTGCACAACCAAATCCGTATCTATATAGAAAATATATCTATTTTTAAAATATTGTCTTGCATTTTGCTTGACTATGTAGTATATTTTAAATAGTAATTTTCAATTTCAGGCTTCTGAACTTGTTGATTAAACACAAAACACTGCATTACTTTCATGCAATCTAAACAGAAAGGAACCTGCACTATGAAAACATTCCCACCCAGTGCCATTAAAAACATTGCCATTCTTGGGCACAACAACGCCGGAAAGTCCACTCTGGCGGACGCACTTCTCTTTGCAGCCGGTAAAATAGACCGGATCGGCCGTAATGAGGAGTCCACCCTGACCTTGGACTTTGATGCTGAGGAAAAGACCCGCCATGTTTCGGTTTCCACCGCCGTTGCTTCCCTGGAGGTCGGGGAAATCAAGCTGAATCTGTTGGACACACCCGGTCTGTTTGATTTTGCAGGCGGCGTCCGGGAGGCATTAGCTGCCGCGGATTCAAGCCTTATCGTCCTTTCTGGGAAATCCGGGTTGACTGTCGGTGCTGAACTGGCCTACAATCTGGCAACCAAACAGGGAAAGGCCGTCGCCTTTTTCATCAATAAACTGGATTCTCCTCACGCCGCCTATCGGAAGGTACTGTCCGCTCTGACCGGCAAATATGGCGCTAAGATCTGTCCAATCATCGCACCCATTACCTATGAAGACAAGGTATTCTGCTACTTTGATTTGATCCATAACAACGCCTTCCAATACAAGGATGGCGCGGCGGTCTCCTGTGATCTGCCGGCTGACGGAAAGATTCAGCATCTGCGAGAGCTAATGCTGGAGGTACTGGCTGCTACTGATGAAACCCTGATGGAAAAGTTTTTTGAAGGGGAGCCTTTTACCGAACGGGAAATTTACGAGGGCCTGGAAAAAGGAATGGCTACCGGGGAACTGTATCCGGTATTTTGCGGCGTCAGCCAGACCGGGGAGGCTGTTCCCTTCCTGCTGGAAACCCTGGCGCAGATCGCCCCGGCTGCCAGTATCGCTCCGGTAAAAGCTGCTACAGGCGATGAGACCGTTACCCTGCAATGCGAATCCGGCGCTCCTTTGGCTGCCCAGGTCTTTAAGACGGTTGCTGATCCCTTTGTTGGCAAACTCAATTACTTTAAGGTATATGCTGGGCACCTAGCAAGCGGTGATACCATTCTGAATCCCCGAACCGGTACGGAAGAGCGTATTACCAAGGTTATGTTGCCTATGGGCGGCAAACAGCTGGACGTCGACCAGGTAACGGCCGGAGACATCGGCTGCGTGGCTAAGATCGCCAGTCTCCGCACCGGGGATACCCTTTGCGATCCGGCTCATCCAGTGACTCTACCGCTCATCGCATTCCCCAAGCCCTGCCATTCCGTGGCAGTATTGCCCCAGCGCAAAGGCGACGAGGAAAAGATTGCAGCCGGTCTTCTGCGTATGACCGAAGAAGATCCCACCCTTTCCTTCTCCACTAACGCCGAAACCCGGCAGCAAATCCTCTCGGGCCTCGGGGAGCAGCATATAGATGTAGTTTTGTCCCGACTCCAATCCAAATTTGGGGTTAGCGCCGATTTGGCTACACCCAAAGTGCCTTACCGGGAAACCATCCGCGGTAAAGCCAAAGCCCAGGGCCGCCACAAAAAGCAATCCGGCGGACATGGGCAGTTCGGTGATGTCTGGATCGAATTCGAGCCCTGTGATTCTGACGATCTTGTCTTTGAGGAAAAGGTCTTTGGCGGCGCAGTACCTAAAAACTTCTTCCCTGCAGTGGAAAAGGGTCTGCGGGACTGCGTACAAAAAGGCGTCATGGCGGGTTACCCCATGGTAGGAATCAAGGCCACCCTGGTGGACGGCTCCTATCATCCGGTGGACTCCTCCGAAATGTCCTTTAAGATGGCAGCAGCCCTTGCTTTTAAAGCGGCCATTCCCCAGGCAAAGCCCACTCTGTTGGAACCCATCGGCACCTTAAATGTTACGGTGCAGGACGACGCCATGGGTGACGTCATTGGGGATATCAATAAGCGCCGGGGCCGGGTGCTGGGCATGGAGCCTGCAGAAGACGGGCAACAGATCCTGGCGGAGGTGCCCATGGGAGAAATGGCCGATTTCTCCACTGCCATGCGTTCCATCACCAGCGGTCGTTCGGTATTCACCTTAGAATTTGCACGGTATGAGGAAGCGCCACCTCAGGTGGTGCAGGCTGTTTTGGCAGAGGCACAAGCAGAAGGATAAAAACACTAGCTTTACATTATAAATATAAACATTTACATTATAATTATAAATTATACAATTTAAAAGCATGACACAGGCTCCCTTGGATGCAACGTCCAAGGGAGCCTGAAATTTTACAGCAAACGGCCCATAAAATTCTTTTCGGTGGGTACACTAGGTTGGAAAGGATGATGCATCATGTTTATGGAACTGGGAAAAGTGGTCATTGCAGCGGTGGTCTCGCTGCTGGCGTTATTTCTGCTAACCAAGCTCATGGGAGACAAACAGCTGTCAGAGTTAAACATGTTTGACTATATTGTTGGGATCTCCATCGGATCTATTGCCGCTGAAATGGCGGTGCAAACAGATCGCTCCGTTTTTAAATATTTAGTGGCGATGATTCTTTATGCTGTCATCGCAACCCTGGCGGCCATCCTCACCAACAAATCCATTAAAGCCCGACGGTTTATTGAAGGGCGTACCTTATTATTATATCACGGCCACACCTTGTATCGGGAAAATCTAAAAAAAGCCCGGTTAGATGCAGATGAATTTCTGTCCCAATGTCGGGTGGCAGGATATTTTGACCTGAACGAGCTGGAAGCCGCCCTGCTGGAACCAAATGGAAAGATCTCCTTTCTGCCCAAATCCAGCTATCGCCCAGTCAATCCCCAGGATCTGAAGCTGACGCCCGGCAGTGCCTCTCTTTGCAGCAATGTAATTCTGGACGGCAAGGTCATGGAACAGAACCTCAGCGCCATGGGACGAAATGAAGCTTGGTTAAAAGCAGCATTAAAAGCCCAGGGAATTGGCCAAATTCACCAAGTTTATTTGGCAACTTGTGACAAAGACGGCAACCTACAAGTATACAAAATGGACGAAAACAAACCGCAAGCGGATATATTTCAATAAAACTATTGTTTTTTTGGGGGAATCCAAGTATAATAGAAGTGTACAAATTATGAAAGCATTCATCTTTCGGTTTTGTACGCTTGTACCAAACACGCAAAGGAGGATCCCCCTATGACAACCGATAAAATTATCACCATTTCCCGCCAACAGGGCAGCGGCGGCAGAGAGATCGGACGGCGGCTGGCCCACGATTTGAACATCCCCTTTTATGACCGGGAATTGCTGGCCCTGGCTGCTGAAAAAAGCGGCTTTAGTCAGGCTGCCTTTGAAGAAGTGGACGAGGTACCCACCAACAGTTTCCTCTATAACCTGTCCTTAAATTCCCATATGGCAGGCGGCGGCGGTTTCGTTATGGGATATAATGATGCGTTGCTGACCCCGGATAAACTGTTTTTAATTCAGTCGGACATCATCCGGCAAATTGCTAAAGAAGGTCCCTGTGTTATTGTGGGTCGCTGCGCCGACTATATTCTGGAGGAGGATCCCCGGCTGGTTAGCGTATTTGTCTACGCCAATGAGGATTTCCGTATGGAACGTCTGGTAGAGTTCAAGAATATTCCCCGGAACAAAGCCAAAGCGCAAATGGCAAAAATTGATAAAAAGCGCAGCAATTATTACAATTATAACACCGGCAAACGCTGGTCAGAAGCCAACAGCTACCATCTCTGTTTAGACAGCAGCAAGCTGGGCATTGATAAGGCCGTCCAGGCTATCGAAGCTTATTTGCAGGTGTTGGAATCCAAATAACAGAACAAAAAGCAAACCATTAAAACACCGCCGGAGCGACTACCGCTCCGGCGGTGTTTGCATAAACAGAAGCTATCTGCTATGCTGCAACAACTGTCACTCCATTGGTTGCTAGATTTCGTATAATAAACTTTTCTAAATTTCTGCTCTCCAGTTTTCTGAAATCACCGATCTCCAGACCTATGGAAGCTCCTCTGCCATTTGACATGGGAGTAACCTTCGGAAAAGCCAAAGCGCAACAAAAGATTATGGCCCCATCACCTACTCTATCGCCTGGCAGCACCGGGAAGTTTGCAAACAGTTCGGGATAGATTCATGGAAAGTTCACGAATTATTTCTTGACAGCTTAAAGGGTGTTCTCTATAATTGTTAATTACATTAACAAAAAAAGAAGGGACTCTTTATGGAACATCATCCGCTATCCCGGGATTTGTTTCGGCAATTCCTGCGGTTTGGCCATGGACATCAGAAGAGAAAAATATTAGCGCAAGGAAAAGCTGGAGAACTCGCCCTGCTTGGCCTGCTGCTGCATCAGGAAAAAGTATCAGGTGCGCCTGCCATTACCATGTCGGCCATCAGCCAGGCTCTGTCCGTTTCCAAGCCGGCTGCCACCCAAAGTGTGGAGCGGCTGGTGGCCAAGCAATTTGTACGTCGGGAAAAAGATCCATCAGACCGCCGTGCTGTCATCATTCATCTGACCGAACAGGGCCGCCAATGCTTTGAAATCCATCTAGAGTGCGCCTTACAGTACGCCGATCAAATCATCACCGAAATGGGAGAGGCAGACGCCACCCAGCTGCTGCAGCTATTGGAAAAGTTTAACAACTGTTTAGAACATCACTTGCAATCTCAAAAGACAGTATGTAAGGAGGAAACCTCATGAAACAATTGCTCTCGCTCTTTCGAAAATCTATTCCTGCTATCCTTCTGATCATAGTGCTGTTAATTGCGCAAGCCCAGGGGGATCTGGCTCTCCCAGATTACATTTCCAACATTGTCAATGTGGGAATTCAACAGGGTGGTATTGGGCATGTGACGCCCCTGGAAATCCGAAGTACCGAATTAGAACGGCTCTGTTTGTTCCTAACCGAAGAAGAAGCAAACCAGCTGCGAGCCGCCTATCAACAAAATCCCGATGATCCGGACACCCTGTTACTGACCGAAACCGATTTGGCAGACTTGGAAGCGCTGGACACGATCACAGGACTGCCCGTTGTTGCAGTCTACGCTCTGGAAGGCGGCTTCAGCCAGGAAGAAGCCTCCAGTTTAGATCTCTCCTCCCAAGGAGAATTCACACTTCTGGATCCTGCAACACTGGATGCGGAAACGCAAGCGGTGCTGGCGCAACTGCCGGAAGATGCAACCTTCTTTGATGTGATGGAAGTATTACCGCAAAATGCCAGAACCAGGGTAATCGGGCAAATCCAGGATGCCTTTGCCGGTTATACTGATTTAGGGGAAGATACCATCACACAAATGGGGATCAACTGGGTTCGGGCCGAATACGAAGCCATTGGTCTGAACACCCGGCAAATCCAACAAAAATATATTCTGATAACCGGCGGAAAAATGCTGCTGTTTGCCGCTTTGATTGCGCTGTCTTCCATCCTGGTAACCCTACTGGCTTCCCGGGTAGGTGCCAAATTCTCGGCTGATCTGCGGGAGTCGGTATTCCACAAGGTTGTAGGCTTCTCTAACAAAGAATATGAAACATTCTCCACTGCCTCTTTAATCACCCGCTGCACCAATGACATTCAGCAGGTGCAGATGCTCATTACCATGCTGCTGCGCATGGTGCTATATGCACCGATTATCGGCTTTGGTGCTCTGTTTCGGGTCATGGGAAAATACAACGGTATGACCTGGGTCATCGGACTGGCAGTAGGTCTGATTCTGGTACTGATCCTTTTCCTGCTGGTGGTGGCCATGCCGAAATTCAAAATTATGCAAAGCCTGGTGGATCGGATGAATCTGGTCTCCCGGGAAATTCTCACCGGCATCCTGGTGATCCGGGCCTTCAGCCGGGAGAAAGAGGAAGAAAAGCGATTTAACAAGGCCAACACCGATCTGATGGAAACCCAGTTGTTTGTCAACCGGATTATGGCCTGTATGATGCCCGCCATGATGCTGATTATGAACGGGATCTGCATCCTGATTATCTGGGTAGGTGCCAAGGGAATTGAAGCAGGCACCATGCAGGTGGGCAGTCTGATGGCTGTGATCCAATACACTATGCAGATCATCATGTCCTTCCTGATGCTGTCCATGACCAGCATCATGCTGCCCAGAGCCATGGTCTCCATGCGCCGGGTGGCAGATGTGCTGGAAACCGAAAACACCGTATTGGACCCCCAAAATCCGGTTGCTTCTCAACCGGACAAAACCGGTGTGGTAGAATTCCGGGATGTTTCCTTCCGCTACCCCGGCTCGGACGGCGATGTACTGAAGCATCTGAGCTTCACCGCTAAGCCCGGCCAAACCACCGCCATCATCGGCGCCACCGGCTCCGGAAAATCCACCCTGCTGAATCTGATTCCCCGGTTCTATGATGTCACCGGTGGAGCCATACTGGTGGATGGCGTAGACGTACGGGAAATCAAAAAGTTTGATCTGCGGGATAAAATTGGCTATGTCCCCCAGAAAGGACAGCTTTTCACTGGCACTATTTCCAGCAACATTGCCTATGGTATGGAAAAGCCGGAAACGGCGCGGATCCAAAAGGCAGCGGAAATTGCCCAGGCCACCGAATTTATTCAGGCCAAGTCAGACGGGTACGACGCACATATTTCTCAAGGTGGCACCAATGTTTCCGGTGGCCAACGGCAGCGGCTTTCCATCGCCCGGGCCATTGCCAAAGATCCGGAAATTTACCTGTTTGATGACAGCTTCTCTGCCCTGGATTTCAAAACCGATGCTGCGCTGCGGAAAGCGCTGTGGCAGGAGGCAGGCCATCGCACCATCCTGGTGGTGGCTCAACGGGTCTCCACGGTACTTCACGCCGACCAGATTCTGGTACTGGATCATGGGGAAATCGCAGGCAAGGGCACCCATAAAGAACTGATGGAATCCTGTCCGGTATATCAGGAGATTGCGCTTTCCCAATTAAGCAGAGAGGAGATGGACGCATGAGTGAAATGAAACAACCGCCCCGTCCCCGTGGCCCCATGGGACACGGACCCATAGGCGGCGGCGAAAAAGCAAAAGACTTCAAAGGCAGCGTTGGCAAGCTGCTGCGCTATCTGGGCAGATACAAAGTTGGAATTTGTCTGGTGGCACTCTTTGCCGTGGGCAGCACAGTTTTCTCCATTGTGGGGCCAAAAATCCTGGGTAACGCCACCACTGAGGTCTACACCGGCCTCCTTAGCAAAATCTCCGGCGGCGCAGGTATTAACTTCGGCAAAATCGGCTCCATTCTGCTATGGCTACTGGGCTTGTATCTGGCCAGCGCCCTGCTGTCCTTTTTACAGGGAATCATCATGACCCAGATTACCCAGAAAATTACCTACAAGATCCGCCGGGATATTGATGAAAAAATCAATCGGCTTCCTATGAAATACTTTGACCAAAAGCAGCATGGCGAGACCCTGTCCCTGATTACCAATGACGTGGACACCTTGTCCATGGGGCTGAATCAGTCGGCCACCCAGCTAATCACCTCCATTACCACGCTGGCCGGCGTACTGCTTATGATGTTTTCCATCGACTGGATCATGACACTGGTAGCTCTCATCGTTCTGCCGGTATCTGCAATGGTGGTCAGTCTGGTAGTAAAAAAATCCCAGGGCTATTTCCGCCAGCAGCAAAACTATCTGGGTCACGTCAACGGCCAGGTGGAAGAAACCTTCGGCGGACTTCAGGTGATCCAGGCCTTCCATCAGGAAGACACTGTCCTGGAGGAATTTGATAAGGCCAATCAAACCCTCTACAAAGCGGGTTGGCGTTCTCAATTCTTTTCAGGGTTGATGCAGCCGGTGATGAACTTCATCGGTAATCTGAGCTATGTGGCGGTGGCCATCCTGGGCGGTGTGTTTGCCGCCAGCGGCCGCATTACTGTGGGCAATATTCAGTCCTTCATTTCTTACACGAAAAATTTCACCCAGCCCATTACTCAGCTGGCCCAGGTTTCCAACATGATGCAATCCATGGCAGCCGCTGCAGAGCGGATCTTCGCTTTCTTAGAGGAGGAAGAAGAAATCCAATCGGTAACCCAAGCCGCTGCCATTCCTCTGGAAACAATTGAAGGCAATGTCACCTTTGAGCATGTGCATTTTGGCTACAATCCGGATAAAATCATTATTCACGACTTTAACTCCCAGGTGCAAAAGGGACAAAAGATCGCCATTGTTGGCCCCACCGGCGCCGGAAAGACCACCATTGTCAAACTGCTCATGCGGTTCTATGATCTGCAATCCGGCACCATCCGGATAGACGGCCATGATATTTGCGATTTTGGCCGCAGCCAGCTGCGGGAACTGTTTGGCATGGTGCTCCAGGATACCTGGCTGTTCCACGGCACCATCCTGGAAAATTTGCGGTACGGACGACTGGACGCCACCGACGAGGAAGTCATTGCCGCCGCCAAGGCTGCTCACGCCCACTCATTTATTGAGACCCTGCCAGGCGGCTATCAAATGGTGCTCAATGAGGATGCCACCAATATTTCTGCCGGCCAGCGTCAGCTGCTGACCATTGCCCGCGCCATCCTAGCCGACAACAAAATCCTAATCCTGGACGAAGCCACCAGCTCGGTGGATACCCGCACCGAGGGTCTGATTCAAGAGGCCATGGATCGCCTAACAGAGGGTCGCACCAGTTTCATTATCGCCCACCGGCTGTCCACCATCCGCAACGCCGACTGGATTCTGGTCATGAAGGATGGAGACATCATTGAACAAGGAAATCACGACACCCTCATGGAGCAGGGCGGCTTCTACGCCGGGCTGTACAACAGCCAGTTTGAAAAGACCAGCGCTTAATAAACAACGCACAAAAATAGAGATGATGAAATCACCGTCGGAGCAAATTTTCTACCCCGGCGGTGATTGCTATTTTATCCCACTGAAGGATTCGCCTTAGCTTTCTCATGAGACACGTTTGCCCAAAGTGGCAGGTTCCAATTCTGCGGGAAATCTGTTTCATAGCTGTCGTTAAATTTTTCGTACCGAGAGATCTCCGTTCAACTTAAAACCATTTTGCATAACAACGCCAAAAAACGTTGGATCCGAGGATGAAACAACAGGCGCAGCGCATAAGGCCAATCCAATAACAAGAGTATTGTCAAGGAAGCTAACACCTTTTGCATACAAAGTCTTGAAAACATACAATTCAGCCATATATCCATATTCATGATTCAATCTTCGAAAAAAAGTAGGTAATCCTTCCGAAACAGCAGAGCAAACAGTTGAATTTCCATACAATTCCTTCCCGATTTTCATATTTTCCTTCGGCTTTCACCCGCAAAAAATCCTTGACATTTTTAAATGTACTTTGTTATAATAATGACAACCGCGTAGCGAAAAGCGTAAATCCAGGGATTGGATTTACGCTTTTTTTGCGCCGTGCGGTATGATTCATTTTAATAGCTGACGGGCGGCTGTTTCACCTCCGCCGGCTTTTAGAAACGGAGATTTGTGATATGCAACAAGAAGCAAGTATGAACAAGATGGGAACAGCGCCCATTGGAAAGCTGATGCTCACGATGGGCATTCCCATGATCCTTTCCATGGTGCTGCAAGCCCTATACAACATTGTGGACAGCGCCTTTGTTTCCAACATGGCGGAAAACGGCGAAGCCGCGTTAAATGCTTTGACACTGGCCTTCCCTGTCCAAATGCTGATGGTGGCCTTCGGCATCGGTACCGGCGTTGGCGCCAACGCCCTCCTTTCCAAATCCCTGGGACAAAACAATCTGGAGAAGGTCAACCGTGTGGCAGGCAACGCCACCTTTCTGGCAGGCGTTTTGTATATTGTATTCCTGCTATTCGGACTGTTCGGCGTTCGGCCTTACATTCAGTCGCAAACCGAAAACCCGCTGAACCTGGAGATGGCAGTGGGCTATCTGCGTATCTGCTGCATCTTTTCCTTCGGCATTCCCTTCTTTGCCATTTATGAAAAGTTGCTACAGGCTACCGGCCGGTCTCTGTACTCCACCATTGCTCAAATGGCCGGCGCCATTACCAATATCATTCTCGACCCTATTTTAATTTACGGCTGGCTTGGCTGCCCGGAAATGGGCGTGCTGGGTGCGGCTTGGGCTACAGTGATTGGCCAATGGGTCTCCCTGATTCTGGCCTTCCTCTTTCACTGCAAGGTCAACCATGAAGTTTCCAAAGCGCCCCGTTATCTGCGCCCCAATCTGCACATTATCGGGGAAATCTATGCCATCGGACTGCCGGCCATTATTGCCCAGGCCCTCATGTCCATCATGACCTACGGACTCAACCTGATCCTGGGTAAAATCAGCGAAAACTACGTAACTGCCTACGGACTGTATTACAAGATTCAGCAATTCATCCTGTTTGCCGCCTTTGGTCTGCGGGACGCCATCACTCCCATTGTCTCCTTCAATCACGGCATGCGGAGTAAATCCCGAATCCAGTCCGGCATCCGATATGGCATGATCTATACACTGGCAGTCATGGCCTTCGGCCTGATTTTGCTGGAGGTCTTTGCAAATCCCCTGTCCAGCATCTTCGGTCTCTCCGGGGAAACCCAATCCATCTGCATTATGGCCACCCGAATTATTTCCCTAAGCTTCCTGTTTGCCGGCGCCAACATTGCATTCCAGGGCATCTTCCAGGCGGTCAACAGCGGTTTGGAATCCCTGATTATTTCCATCTGCCGGCAGTTACTGTTTGTACTGCCAGTGGCCTGGGTCTTTGCTGGCCTTATGATCCGCGGCACTGCGCCGGAGTGGCTGGTTTGGATCACCTTTCCTCTGGCGGAAGGGGTTTCTACCGCCATTGCCTGCATTTTCATGGCACGGATTCACCGGAAAAAGATTGCCAGCCTGAAAGGATAACCTGTATAACAAAACAGAACAACGCCCGGCGGGAATTAGCTTGCTTTCTCCCCGCCGGGCGTTTATAATTGAAACAAATCCAAAAAGCTTTCCAAAGGAGCATCCCATATGACCGCACAAGAACTCATGGCTCAACTGATGGCTCTGGCTAAAGCACCACAGCCCAACACCTGCGATACCTGCAAGGCAGGGGATCCGGCAAGGCCGGTACACAAAGTGGCCCTTTGCTGCGCCGCAGCAAACCCAACCTGATCCGGCAGGCTCACGCCTGGGGCGCTGACCTGCTGATCACCCACGAACCTACTTACCATGACCACTGGGATATACTGGCAAAGGATGATACCATCGGGCAGGAAAAGCAAGCACTGATTGCCTCCACCGGCATGACCCTATACCGGTACCATGACCATGCCCATGCCACCCGGCCCGACGCCATCACCATGGGAGAATTGGAGCAGCTGGGCTGGGAAAAGGAAGCCTTTGACGGTCAGTTTTCTCTGACCCCAAGGCAGCCCCGCACTGCCAGGGAACTGGCCATGGAAATAGTAGAAAAGCTGGAAATCACCTATGTCCGCATGGTAGGGGTGACCGACCAACCCATGCAGCGAATTGCCTTCTGCGTCGGTGCATGGGGAATGATTGATATTATGAAGCACACGGATGCGGAGCTGTTTATCTCCGGCGAGCGCAGCGAGTGGCAAGCCTGCGAATACATTCGGGACGCCGTGGAGCTGGGGCATTCCAAGGCTCTGCTGGTACTGGGGCACATTCAGTCGGAAAAGGCCGGCATGCGGTATGTGGAGAAACAGATCCATCAACACTTCCCGGAACTGGAAACCAAATATCTGGACTGCCCGGAAATCTTCACCTATACCAAGTAAACCCAAGGGATCCGCCCGTTCCAACCGATTCAAAAAACGCCGGGGGTTCAATTACCCCAACACCGATTCTTCAGCAAAGCCGGTAATATCTTGACAAAAAAAGCTGCTACAGCTTCGTTGTGCACGAAAACTGTAGCAGCTTTTTGGATTTAGAAGGATTTAGCCCTTGGCCAGAATCGCCTTCCGCAACAGCACCACGTCGGTAACCGACAGGGCGCCGTCAGTGTTCAAATCGCCGGCAGGCAAATCAGCCGCAGCTGTACCTGCCAAAATGGCCTTTCGCAGCAGTACCACATCGGTGACCGACAGGACACCGTCACCGCTCAAATCGCCCGGCAGGAAGGGATCCTCTTCCCGGGTCACCACAATGGTAGCGGCAATGCCCCCGGCAGTCAAGGTGATTGTATTCTCTCCCTTGGCCAAAGGAATGGCATCGGAATCCGTACCGTCGGCAACTACAGCGCCATTCACTGTAATCTCGGTATTAGCGGTGGCATAAGGGGTTAGGATCAAAGAATCTACCTCCTTACCCACCGACACAGTATAGGCATCGGTAAAGTAGCTGAAGACAGGATTCAAGGTGCCTTCCGACAGCCCCACATACAGCAACCCGACCGGCTTACTGTTGTCCTCGGAGGCCAGCTGTGCCTTGGCTGTCTGGAGATTCTGGTTGGCCTGACGCAAAGCATCATCCTGTACAGAATCATCGTTGGCCAACTTGGTTGCCGTCAGAACAGCCGACTGGTAGCTGGCTGCGGCAGTGGCGGTAGCATTACGAATGTCTTCCGCACCGTCTGCAGCGATGGCAGCAAACAAATCCTGCCGAGCCTGGCTGCCCTGCATGGAAGCCAACGCCTCCTCCAGAGCCAGTTCTGCATCATTGTAATTCTTCTGGATCTTGCCAATTTCAGAACCATAATAAAGGTTTCTGGCCTGTTCCAAAGCGGCGGTAAAGGCCTCCTGCTTGGCTTCGGGATAAATGGAAATATCCAGCGCAGCAGCCGCGGTAATGGCATCATTCAGGGACTGCTTATACAGCGACACAGTATCCATAGGACAAGCGATGATATAGGTACCGGAAGTCAGTACCAGGGTTATCTTATCCTCTTCACCGGCGGCGTAGCTGAGCACACCCTCCGGATTCTTATTCAGGGTAACGCCGTTGACCTTCACATTCCGGGCCGCACCGGCCGTGGGAGTCACCACCGTTGCAGTGGAACCGTAAGGAATTACCACTTCCATTTCCACCGTACCGTTATCCTGCAGTGCCCAGTTAGCGGTTACAGTTCCGCGCACGGTATCCACAGAAGCATTTACATAGTTCAGGTTACCGGTGAAGACAGGGGCGATGGTAAAGGTTTCATAGCCGTTAGTAATATCGGCAATACCGGCCAGACCGGAATAATACCACTCCAGGGTGGAAGCAAACATATAGTGGCCGCGGCTCCGGGAGGTAGATTCCCACATTTCCCAGGTGGAGGTAGCGCCCAGAGACAGCCAGTAACCGTAAGAGGGATAGGTGGTCTGCGTCATAATCCGGAAGGCAATGTCCTCATAACCGTATTGGCAAAGCACCGGCAGCAACACCTTAGTACCTACCACACCGGTATCCAAATGGTAATCCTTGCTGATAATATCATTTACCAGGTTCTTGACGACACCCTCCACTTTATCCTCCGGTACCATACCCATGGCCAAAGGCAATACATTGGAAGTCTGCCGGTAAGTTGTACGGCTTCCGACCTGGCCCCAGTCACCTGTCTCATAATAGCCGTTGCCCTGGCTGTCAGTCTTATAGAACCGGTTATTGAAAGCAGTCAACAAATTGGCGGCGGTTTCCTCATACACCGCAATATCCGCGTCATACTGAGCCACCAAATCGGTATCCCCGGCAGCCTGGGCCTGCTCACGCAGAGTCTTGGTCACCTGGGCCAGCGCCGTCAGAGCGCCATAGAGCATTCCATTGTCGGTGATTTTGGTGCCTTCCGAAGGACCCTCACTGAAACCAACCTCGCCGTTGCCGGGCGTGCTGACAGGAGAACACCAGTCGCCATAAGAGCCGCCGCTCCACAGCCAACCGTTACTCTTGAGAACTGCAACATCCTGCATAGCGAAGGTGCGGAGATCCTCATACATTTCGGCAGCATAAGAATAGTTGCCGTAATATTGGCACATATTGGTTACACCAAACAGGAAAATGGTATTCCAGGTGGGGTTATTACCGGTAAAGGTGCCGGCATTGGGCACCAAGTCCACCACGTTGCCAAAATAATCCTGGGTGTCAGCCATGATGTTGATGAAATTCTCCATGACATTGGTCATATCATAGCCATACATCATAGAATTCACAGATACATTGGCATCGCCCAACCAGCCGTTTTTCTCAATCATGGGGCAGTCCGTGGGCTTCATCTGCACATTGTTCTCAATGGAAACCGCCTGCATCCGGTAGATCGCATTGAGCAGGGTATTGGAGGAATCAAAAGAACCGATTTCAGTCATACCGTTCCGAATCCGGTAAATTTCAATGTTGTCAGCAGTGAACGCACCGGTCCAGCCGTCAATCTGAATATACTCGAAACCCTTGTAGCTATACCGGGGCTCGTAGGATTCATTTTCCACGCCGGCAGAAATATAATGATCCTGCTGAATATTGGCATCTGGCCACCAGTGGTTCCAACCGGGATTATCCCCCAGTGAGCCGCCGCCCCAGCGGGACACGGAACCGTCCTCTTTTAACTGTTCAGCATAGGTGATGGTAATATTCTGCCCTTCGACTTCCGAAATGCCCATCAGTTTGGCCCAACCGGTCACCATTTCAGGCACATGGATCACCAAAGAATCCTCATCCAACCAGGTAATGGATTCCGGCTTGTAGACAGCCACCCGGGTGCAGGGTTCCTCTGCCTGCCACCGCAGATCGGCCAATTCGTTATTCTTAGTATCCGTGGGGGCCTGCATTTCAAACGCATCCTTCCAGGCAGCATCATCATACCCAGCCTGGTCAAAAGAAACCCCATTGGCGTCCACCAATGCCTTGCGGGCATCGTAACAGTCGCCGTAATACAGATCGTTATTAGTAATAGGCCCGTCCCGAGTCACCTTCCAGGTGGTATCGGATACGCAAACTGTTTCGGTGGTACCATCCGTATAAGTCACATCCAGGTTGAACAGGAGCTTGGGATTGTCTCGCCAGGAGGCACTGGGCCAGGCCCAAACACCAGCAATCTCGTTATAGAAAGAGTTGCCCAACTCCACGCCTACGGCGTTATCGCCAGTCAGCACCTGGTCGGTTACGTCATAGACGCAGTACAAGGAAGTCTGGTCATACTGGGTAGTGGCCGGATTCATCACCGAATCGGTCACCTCCTGGCCGTTCACCGTCAGGGTAAAGAAGCCCAGTCCGCAGATGTAGGCATAGGCCTGAGACACCTGCTTGCTGACCTGAAATTCCTGCCGCAGATTTACCGCCGAACGGGAGGTGGCATTGGGGTCGGTCAGGCTGACACCGGTGCCCCAGGGGGAGGAACCGAAAGCGACCAACTGGCCGGGGGTTGCCCAGGAAGAATCGTCAAACTCTACGGCAGTCCAGCCGGAAACCTCGGTCCGGCTGACCTTCCAGGTCCGGTCGGTAACCACATTGGTGGTGCTGCCGTCAGTATTGGTGATGACAATTTTTGCAATGACACCGGCATAGCCGTTGGTGGTATTGGTGCCGGACATGGCAATGACATTATTGCCGCTGCGAAGCGCAGAGGTGGCATCCACAACGCCACCGGTACCCCAGGCGGCTGTCTCCCCCAACAGGGTGCCGTTTACATACAAAGCAGAAATATCATCCGCAGTAAAGCTGATGAGAACCGAAGCGATTTGAGAAGGATCCAGGGACAGGGTCTTACGGAAATACTGCGTGCCGGCCGCATAGCCGCCGTCGGCAGCGGTGGTGGTCTTACCGCCATCCCAAATCCAGTTGGCGCCGTTCAGATCCCCTGCCAGGTCCTTCTGGGGGAAACCAATCCAATCGGCAATGTCGGTCCACTGGCTGTCGTCCAAATAGCCGGTGTGGAACTTGGCAGCCTCACTAATTCCCAGAGACTTACCGTTCTGATCCCAGACCTGAACCGCCCAGAAATAATCGGTTTTGGAGGTCAAAGCCTGCCCGGCGTAGGAAACGTCATAATTGACACTGCTCTCTACCTTACCGGAATCCCAGACGTCACCGGTACCGGCAGCAGCCTTTTCCGCCGTGGTGGCCACAAAAATCCGGTAGGCCGATTGGGCACCGCCGATCCCTTCCTGCCGGATGATCCAGGAAAACACCGGATTATCATCCACACCCAGGGGGGTATCCAAGCTGTTGACCCTCAGATCCGTAATGGATGCTTCATCCGCCGAAACAGGGAATGCAGCAACACAGGACAGGCCCAGGGTAAGGCACAGCACAATGCTAAGAATTCGTTTGAATCGCTTCATGTAATTTCCTCCTCCGAACGTCGACAGTCCACAGTACTTAAAACGTTCTAATTTCGTTATTCTATTGTACCTGATTTTTCATCTTCTGTCAAGTGTATTTTTGGATTTCCAATGGTAAAAATAGGTAAATTTTTTAGAATTTCCCTTGACTTTCCGATTTAAAATGATTAATATAAAAGTATATTGAAATATTAAACTATTTTAACGGTGAGAAAAAAGGAGTCTTAAATATGAAGGTTAGTATCAAAGATATTGCGGCAAAGGCCGGCGTTTCCACCGCTACTGTTTCTCTGGCACTCAACGGAAGCGATCTGGTAAAGGACAGCACCAAAGAACGGGTACAGCAACTGGCCAAGGAAATGGGCTACGTTCCCAATCCCTATGCACGGAAGCTGGTGCTGCAGAAAAGCGGCATGCTGGGATTGGTGGTTCCCACCATTCGCAACGTATATTATGCATACCTGGTGGATTATATCAACGCCTTTGTTCGGGAAGCCGGATATGGCCTTCAGATCGCCACTTCGGACAATTCCCCGAAAATGGAGCGGAAAATCCTGGATGAAATGCGGATCAACCAGGTAGAGGGAATTATGCTTGCACCGGTGAATGTGCCGAATTTCGGCACCAATTATATTGAAGAAATCCAGGTGCCCCTGGTTTATACTACCGGGCAATATCTGGATTCGGAGCATCCCACCGTCATGTGTGATCTGAAGCAAGGTATGTATGACATTACCAAACTGCTGGTAGATAAAGGGCATCGCAGTCTGGCCTTTATCACCGGTCAGGTAGGCGTTCACACCCTGGACCTGCGGGAGGCCGGTTTCCTGGAAGCCGCCAAAAACAGCAAAACCAAAATTTTCCGACTGGACCGTCTCAGCTACAACTCGGCCCGAGAGGTCACCGGAGAGATTCTGGAATACTGCAATCGGTTCGACGCCATTGTCTGCGTGGATGATACCGTAGCCGTTGGGGTAATCAACGCCCTGCAAACCGCCGGCATTGATATTCCCAGGCAGATCGCCGTCACCGGCTTTGATAACAACATTCTGTCCCACACCGCCGCAGTGCCACTGACCAGCGTCACCCAGGATGTGGAACAAATTGCAAGGAAAACGGTGGAAATCGTCCTGGATGCCATTGCCGGAAAGCCAGTAAAAAATGTCACCATTCCCTGCACCATTCATCACAGAAAATCCGTCTGATCCAAACTCATCTGATCCAGCATCACCGCCTGTCCCTGCATTCTGCGCAGAGCATCTGCGGGGTGTCTGCTTGGTACATTTCCGCTGTCTCCTAGTTGCTTTTAGAGCTCCCCGGCCGGGGAGCTCTTTTATTGTATCGGGAACCACCGGCTGGGGATAGGCGGTTTCCCTGATGCAAAGTGCCCTGCAGGGATCTTAGATCCCCACAGGGCACTTTATTTTGCAAATACTGTTTACTTCTCCGGAGCGCTGCCAACAACGCTCCCAACAATTTTGCGATCAACAAATTTAACTTTTCCGGAACACCGGGGCAGCGTTTCAGAAGTGAATTGTCCCATTTCTTATCCCTGATTTAAAATTGCTTTTCGCAGCAGCACCACATCGGTAACGCTGAGCACGCCGTCTTCGTTCAGATCTCCCACAGGGTCAAAACTGCTGCTCAAAATTGCCTTCCGCAGCAATACCACATCGGTAACGCTCAGCTTCCCGTCCTGATTCAAATCACCCAAAAGGGAACCAACCGTTACCCGGCAAACTGCCCGGTACTCCTGACCGTTAACTGTCATGTAAGCGGTAATATCTGCCGTACCGTCTGCCACTGCCGTCACAAGGCCATCCTCTACAGTAACCACCGCCCCATCGGAGGAAAACCAATAGATCTGCGCATCTTCAGGATCGGAAGTAGCCGTCAAAGCAACCGAAGTCATCTCCTCTGTTCGCAAAACCACCATTTTCTCAGACAAAGTCAAAGTTGGCTGCTGCAAAACAATGGGGAAGGTCACATCGACGCCACCGTAAACTACAGTAACCTGCTGCTCCCCAGCTTGGTCGGCCTCATAGATTAAATCAAAACCCTCCTGCACCGTTTGCGTAGAACCATCGGAAAAGGTTGCCTGCAACACAATATCCTCCCAGGACAAATCGGTACCAACATAGTACGTCTGCTGGGGATCCGGCTGGGAAATCAGCTGAACCTCCGTCACCGTCACATCCGGAACCGTTACAAGACACACGGTCTCAAATTCCTGCTCCCGATACCGAAGCACCGCCGTCAGCTTTGCCGTACCGGGGGCCTGCGCCAAAATGGTGGTTCCATCCACCGTAAACACCTGCGGGTCATCCGACGTATAGGTTACCTCCAGACCTGCCGGAGTCGTAACCTGGGGCAGCGGACGGGGCGCTCCTTGATAGAGCGTCATGGACGCCGGAAGGGCAACAGACGGCGTTTGCACCAAGATATCGTACATTGCGGAAACGGTCTGATAATTTACAAAAAGAGAATAGCTTCCAACCGCATCGGAACGGAAGCCAGATACCGTATATCCCTCCGTTACCAAATGGCTTGCCCCACTGGTATAATCGGCGTAGACCTGCAGGCCATCGGTATTCAGCGGATCTCCAATAAAGTAGGTGGTCTGATAATACCCTGCCAGGTGGATCCCCGCCAAGACAGGCGCCTGCACCGTAACCTGGCAGCTGGCGGAACAGAGAACGCCAGACAAGGTCATGGAAGCGGTAATCACCGCACTTCCGGGCGCCACAGCCGTCACCTTGCCGTTAGAAACCGTAGCCACCTCTTCATTGCTGCTGGACCAGGACACCACCCCGCTTGCCGGAATCGTCTCAACTGCCAGCACCGCTGTATCATACTGATCCAATACGACGGTATCCGGCGTCAGGGTCACAGAAGGAACGGTCACCCGAAAACTGCCGCCGGTGGCATTGGCAGCCAGCTGTTTGCCGGTTTCATCGCAAAGATCCGTCAGCTGCATGGCGATTTCCACCGATTGCCCGGCTGTAAGACTGTCGGAAAACCGCAAAACCGCCTGTGCAAACGGGATATCTCCCTGAGCAGGAACCTTGGCCTGATCAGCCAAACCGCTGCTATGCAAAAGAAAAACGCCATTGCTGCTATTATACTCCACCGTCCAGGAAGCAAAATTGGTTTCCGGGATGGCCTCCACCCGCTCCAAAGTCACCAGCGAAGGATCAAATATCAGCTTCCCCTGGAGGCCGGCGATGGTTCCGTCACCCAAATCTGCAACAGCATCCGCCTCATACAAATACAAAGGTACGGTAAGACTGCCCCCCGGCAGTACCACCAGATCCGACGGCGCCCCCAAAAAGGCCGGGCTCTCCTGGGCAGACACCGCCACAGGGAAAGCCGCCAGGAGCAGGAGAACCGCCAGTAGAAGCGCAAGTAAAGAATTCATTCGTTTCATCGCAGGAACCTCCTAGCATATTAATTCTAATTATCATACTATACTTTTCTTGATTTTGCAAGTAAAAAACCTGTTTTTCACATGATGACTTCTTCGAAAGCCAAATCAGAAACTTTTCTCCTTTTTGAGTGGGAAGTCTTGCCAAAACAGCGAAAATCCGGTATAATGTCCTGTAAGAGAAAAAAGCAATAAGGAAACGCATCCTTTGCCTGCTGCAGTACAGCATGGCAGAGGATGTACATCCATCTGCCTGTCCACAGAAGGAGGTCATCCCATGAATCGTCCGAAACGCGTAGCTGCCATTCACGATCTTTCTTCCTTTGGCCGCTGTGCCCTTTCGGTTATCATTCCCACCCTTTCTGCCATGGGCATTCAGGTTTGCCCGGTACCGACAGCAGTGCTGTCCACCCATACCGGCGGATTTACTGACATGGTGATCCACCCCTGTCCCGAATTTCCGGTACAGGCTGACCGACATTGGCTGCAATGCGGCGTGACACTGGAAGCCATTTACTCCGGTTACCTGGGCGATGCACGGCAAATTCACCAGGTTTTGGAATGTAAAGCAAATCACCCGGAAGCCCTGCTGGTGGCAGATCCGGTGCTGGGGGACGGCGGCAGCGTTTACAGCGGCATTCCCCCGGCGTTGACCAAAAATATGCGGCTTTTGGCCGAACAGGCCGATCTCATTACTCCCAATCCCACCGAAGCAGCCCTGCTGCTGGGCCAGCCCTATTCCGACACCCCCTGTACCCTGGCGGAGGCCAAAGCATTGCTGGAGGCTTTGTCCTTTAACGGCAAAACCGCCGTATTGCTGACCGGGCTTCCCCTGGCGGGGGAAGGCATCTGCAACCTGGGATGCAGCAAAAACGGGAACGCTTTTCTGGTTCCGTGCCACTATCTGGAGGTCTTCTACCCCGGAACGGGAGATATTTTCACTTCGGTGGTCACCGGCGCCCTGTTGGAAGGAGCCAGCCTGGCAGAAGCCACTGTACGGGCCACCCTGTTTACTGAACATTGCATTGCCCTGACCGTCGGTTCCGGCGAGCCGGAACGGGACGGTGTCTTTCTGGAAGCAGCTCTGCCCTGGCTGCTGCTGCCCAACCCATCCGATCAAACCCGCCATGCGGTTTTGTTATAACACTTTTTGGAGGTTTCAGTTATGTATCCGATGAAATTATCCCCTGCATTAAAGGATTATCTCTGGGGCGGCACCCGCCTCCGGGACGATTTCGGCATCCAGTCAGATCTGGATAAGTTGGCCGAAGCCTGGGTACTCTCCTGTCATAAGGACGGCCCCTCGGTCGTGGAAAACGGCAGCCTGGCCGGGAAAACGCTGGAGGAAGCCATTGCCGCCCTGGGCCCCGACTGTCTGGGCACCAAGGGGAAAGCCTTCGCCTTCTTCCCCATCCTGATCAAGCTCATTGATGCCAAAGGCAACCTGTCCATCCAGGTGCATCCCTCGGACGAGTACGCCCTGGAGGTAGAAAAAGAATACGGGAAAACCGAAATGTGGTATGTGGTGGACTGCGATCCCGGCTCCTATCTATATTACGGTTTCAATCGGAAAATCACACCTGACGAATTCGCCGCCCGCATTGAGAACAATACCTTGCTGGAGGTGCTCAACAAAGTGGAGGTCAAGAAGGGGGATGTTTTCTTCATCCAGTCCGGTACCATCCACGCCATCGGCGCCGGCCTGCTGATTGCTGAAATCCAACAGAACTCCAACACCACCTACCGGGTCTATGACTACGGTCGGATCGGGGCTGACGGCAAGCCCCGGCAGCTCCATGTGGAAAAAGCCAAGGCGGTTACCCGCCTGGAGCCCCCTACCATTCCTTACGGCGCCGTAACCACTGTGGGCGGCAAAACCCAGCTGGCCACCTGCGATTACTTTACAGTGGATAAGCTGGAGGTATCCGGCACAGCCACCTTCCGGGTGGATGATCGTTCCTTCTCTTCGGTTCTGGTGCTTAACGGCCCCTGCAAGCTCACTGCCGCCGGGGAAACACTGGATCTGGTGCCCGGCAACTGCGTTTTCCTGCCGGCCGGTATCGGCGACGTTACCATTGACGGAGAAACCACTGCCGTCATCAGCCGAGTCTGATGGAAAATCCCATATTAAACCTGGTGCTGGTGGAGCCGGAAATTCCCCAAAACACCGGCAATGTGGCTCGCACCTGCGCCGTCACCGGCGCACGGCTGCACCTGGTAGGCCCCATGGGCTTTACCATTGATGATAAAAAGCTGAAGCGAGCCGGACTGGATTACTGGGATAAGCTGGACATCACCTATTATGCCAACCTGGACGACTTTTTTCATAAGAACAGCGGCCCTTTTTACTTTTTCACCTCCAAAGGGCCCCATGTATATTCCAAAGTTTCCTACCCCAACGGCTGTTATCTGCTGTTTGGGAAGGAAACTGCCGGGTTGCCGGAATCCCTTCTGGCCGCCCACAAGGACACCTGCGTCCGGATGCCCATGCGGCCCGGCGCCCGGTGCCTGAATCTTTCCAACGCTGTGGCCGTGGCCGCCTATGAGGTGCTGCGCCAGTGGGATTTTCCCCAATTGCAAAACTTCGGGACACTTCGCGGCTTCGATTGGGAAGAAATATAATACCGGGAGCTGTGCGTCACCTACGTACAGCTTTTTTTGTCTTCAGAAAATTCTCTGTCTCCGCCTTGTAATCCTAAGGGAACTATGCTATACTGATTTGGTAAATTGAATTTCTATGAAAGAGGTATGATTATGGGTGGTTTTTTCGGCGTAGCATCCAAAGAGGATTGCGTATTTGATTTGTTTTTCGGCATTGACTATCATTCCCACTTGGGAACACGCCGGGCCGGCATGGCAGTGTACAGTCCGGAAACTGGCTTTGACAAGGCCATTCATAATATTGAAAATGCCCCCTTCCGCACCAAATTCACCAGCGAGTCTACTTCCATGCACGGCACGTTGGGCATCGGTTGCATTTCCGACTTTGAGGCCCAACCCATTCTGGTGCGTTCCCACCACGGCACCTTTGCCATTACCACCGTTGGCAAAATTAACAATGCAGATGAAATTGCAGAAACCATCCTGCAAAACAATACCCACTTTTTCGAGATGCAGAATGGCGAGATCAACCCCACCGAGCTGGTAGCCGCCATCATCAACCAAAAGGAGAATTTTATTGCCGGTATCCGCTACGCGCAGGAGATCATTGACGGATCCCTTAGCATACTGATCCTGACCCCCATCGGCATTTATGCAGCCCGGGACAAGTTGGGCCGCACACCCATTGTCATCGGTGAAAAGAGCGAGGGCTATTGTGCCAGCTTTGAAAGCTTTGCCTACCTGAATCTGGGATACAGCGACTGTAAAGAGCTTGGGCCCGGCGAGGTGGTGATCCTGACGGCCGACGGAGTCAAGACCCTGGTATCCCCCGGTACGGATAGAAAAATCTGCACGTTCCTGTGGGTTTACTATGGCTACCCCTCCTCTTCTTATGAAGGTATCAGCGTGGAACAGATGCGTTACAACTGCGGCCGTCTGCTGGCAAAACGGGACGCCGGGAAGGTACACCCCGACATTGTGGCCGGCGTGCCGGATTCCGGCACCGCACACGCCATTGGCTATGCCAATGCATCGGGCGTTCCCTTCTCCCGGCCCTTTATCAAATACACTCCCACTTGGCCCCGTTCTTTTATGCCCACCCATCAAAGCAAACGAAATCTCATTGCAAAAATGAAACTGATCCCCGTTCATGATTTAATCGAAGGGAAAAGCCTGCTTCTGATTGACGACTCCATCGTCCGGGGTACTCAGCTACGGGAAACCACCGAGTTTTTATACGACAGCGGCGCCAAAGAGGTCCATATCCGTACCGGCTGTCCGCCCCTGCTCTACGGCTGCAAATATCTGAATTTTTCCCGTTCCACCTCTGAGATGGAGCTGATTACCCGCCGGGTCATCCGGGAGTTAGAGGGTCACGATCCGGATCAAGCCACTCTGCAGGAATACGCCGACCCCAACAGCCAGAAATATCAGATCATGGTGGATGCGATCGGAGACGCCCTGCATTTCACCACGCTGCGGTATCACCGACTGGACGACCTGCTGCAATCCGTGGGCATCGACCCTCATTGGCTTTGCACCTACTGCTGGAACGGCAAAGAATAAAACAGATGCAATAAACGGCCAAAGCACGATTCTATAAAGACATGCAGCCAGAGCACCGGCCGGTTATGTTCCGTATGTTCCGATGGGAGGGATCCATTATGCAACCAGATTTTACCGATTCTGCGCTGCGTCCCCTGTTGCTGCAAGGGGAATTCGGGTTGGAAAAGGAAAGTCTGCGGGTCAATGAAAATGGGCGCCTGGCGCAGACGCCTCACCCCTTCCCGGAGGATCCCCAGATTGACCGGGATTTTTGCGAAAATCAGGTGGAACTGATCACTACCGTCTGCGACAGTCCAGCACAGGTATATCAACAGCTGTCAGAAATGACCAGTCGGGTGCAAAAAAAGCTGCGAACCCTACCCACCGGGCCGGAATACCTCTGGCCTTTTTCCAATCCTCCCTATGTGGCGGGAGAAGCGGAAATTTCCATTGCCGTTTATTCCCGGGAACAGGCAGCCAAGCGCACCTACCGGGAATACCTGGCACAAAAATACGGCAAGCGCAAAATGCTTTATTCCGGGATTCACTTTAATTTTTCCTTTCCAAAATCCCTGTTACATCTGCTGCCGGATCCTAGCCAGACGGGAATCAACAATTTATATCTGGATCTGGCAGAAAAGGCGGTGCATTATACCTGGCTGATGGTCGTTTTGACGGCGGCCAGCCCCCTTTGCGACCGGAGCTTTTTCCAGGAAGGACAACAGGGCGATACCTTCCGGGAACTGGCGTCTCTGCGATGCAGCCAATTGGGCTATTGGAATAATTTCGTTCCCCATCTTCGGTATGAAACCCTGCAAGCATATTGTGACAGTGTCCAAAAATATCTGGAGCAGGGAACGCTGCAGGCCTTCTCAGAACTGTATCTCCCCATCCGGCTAAAACCTGCCGGGGAAAACACCCTGGAAAATCTTCGAAACTACGGCATCAGCCATCTGGAGCTACGCATGCTGGATCTAAATCCCCTGGATCCCTGCGGCATTGATCTGCGGGATCTGGAATTCCTGCATTATTTTCTCCTATGGCTGACCTCCATCCCCCAACTGCCCACAGACGCCGCTATCCAGGAGCAAGCCATCCGGAACCACAAGCTGGCTGCCGCCTTTGATCCGGCTGATGTGATACTGACCCTTCCCGGTGGAGAGCAGGTTCCCCTGCTTCAGCAAGGATTAAAGGTATTGCATCAAATGTCCGGCTTTTTCCGGCAGCTGCACCTGTCTCAGGCGGAACCGATTCTGCAATTTCAACGGGACAAGCTGCTGCATCCGGAGCATCGCTATGCACCCCAAGTATTGGCCAAGTTTTCCGGCACCTATTTGGAGAAGGGCCTGACACTGGCCAAAAGTACCACCCTCACCTAACTGAAACAAGGTGCACCAAAGAAGAATCTCAAATTCTGCTGAAACTGCAAAGGGACTGTCTCACGAAACGTGAGACAGTCCCTGATTGTTTGCCTGGAAATAACAAGGAAAAGAACAAAATCTTGGTACAAAACCAACCAATTTTCAAACCCCCGAACGAAGGAGAAAAATGGATCTTGTATCGGCGCGGAAAGCTCCTAGCGTTGGATCAGCGCATTGCCGGCTGAACCGGCCAGCTGCTCCACTTCCTCTTTGGAGATCAGGTTGGCATCTCCGGGAATGGCATGCTTCAGGCAGGCAGCCGCTGTGGCAAATTCCAGAGCGTGCTGTGGAGCATAATTCTGCCCTTGGGCATAAAGCATCCCGGCAGCAAAGCTGTCCCCGCCGCCAATGCGGTCCACCATCTGCATCCGGTAAGACTTGGAGGTGTATACCCGGCCGACCTCATAATACAGGGCCGCCCAGCCATTCTCCGAAGCCGATACCGACTGCCGCATGGTCAATGCAATTTGCCGGATACCGAACTTGGCGGCGGCAGCCTGGGCCGCAGCCGCTGTGGAATCCGGGCCGTTGTCCGTCCGACTGTTCTCCACATCAATACCAAACACATCATACAGGCTGCCGTTGTTGGCAAACAGCAGATCCACATATTCCATATACTGCCCTAGTGTCTCCCGGGCAGCTTCTTTGCTCCAGAGCTTGGCCCGGTAATTCAAATCGCAGGACACCTGTACGCCCAACGCCTTGGCGGTTTTGCAAGCATCCAGGACACTCTGAGCCAACGCGGGACTCAAAGCCGGCGTGATACCGGTAAAATGGAAGCCTCTGGCCCCCTGCAGCAAGGTCTGCCAGTGGAACTCCCCAACCGCCGCCTTAGCAAAGGCAGAGCCGGCCCGGTCGTAAATGACCCGGGGCGGACGCTGGGAAGCACCACGCTCACAGAAATAAACCCCCAGCCGGGCGGCAGGATCGGTATCCCAAAGAATACAGCCAGTATCCACACCATACTTGGCAAGTTCCCCGGCACATGCCCGGCCCAGCTCGTTTTCTGGCAGTTTGGTCACATGGCGGGAAGGCTCCCCCAACAAGGACAAAGACACTGCCGTATTAGACTCGGCGCCGCCGTAATAAGCGTCGAAACCGGTAGCCTGCATAAACCGCTGAAACCTGGGCGGCGTCAACCGCAGCATAGTTTCTCCAAAGGTGACAATCATGCCTGTTCCTCCTTTGCCCGGCGCACCACCTGCACCAGTTCTCTGGCGTTGGCAGTGATGTCCCCCTGAAGCAGCTTACCACCCAATCCCACAGCAACTGCCCCGGCTTTGAGCCAGTCGGCAGCGTTGGCGGCGCTGACGCCCCCGGTAGGAATGATCTGGATCTGAGGCAGCGGAGCCTGCAGAGCTTTCAGGAAGGGAATCCCCAAGGTGCCAGCAGGGAATAATTTCAAAATCTCACAGCCGGCCTCCATAGCGGTCACCGCCTCGGTAACGGTCATAACCCCGCAGATCACCGGCTTCTGATACCGGTTGCAGAGCTTGACCATGTCGGCATTAAAACAGGGAGATACGATAAATTCCGCGCCGGATAAAATGGCGATCCGGGCGGTCTCACTGTCCAGCACCGTACCGGCTCCCAACACAATCTGTTCCCCGAATTTTTTCGCCACAGCTTTCATGACATCCTGAGCAAAGGGGACCGTAAAGGTCAGCTCAATGATGCGGATGCCACCGGCCACACACTGTTCAATGGCGTCCAGGGCCTGTTCTTCACTTTCGCCCCGGATCACAGCCATGGCCGCCTCTCGGCGAATAGCTCCTATGACTTGATCTTTCAACATAAGATTTCCTCCTCTTGCATGGAACACAAAACGATCCGTTCGCCGGGAATGCCGTGGCAGGCGTTCCCGGCCGATTCAAATAATTTCTCCCTTTACACCCCGGAATAAGCGGAAAATCCGCCGTCCACCGGGATCACAATACCGGTAACGAAACCGGAAGCCGTATCATCCGCCAAATAGCGCAAGGTTCCCAGCAGCTCTTCCGGTTTACCAAACCGACCCATAGGGGTCTGGGACAAAATCTTGCCCGTGCGCGGGGTGGGACTGCCATCGGGATGAAACAGCAACGCCTGATTCTGGGCGGTAACAAAGAAACCGGGGGCAATGGCGTTGACCCGGATGCCGGCGCCGGCAAAATGCACCGCCAGCCACTGGGTAAAGTTAGAAATGCCCGCCTTGGCGGCACTGTACGCCGGGATTTTCGTCAAGGGCCGGAACGCATTCATGGAAGAAATATTAATGATATTGCCGCCCCGGTTGGTCATTCCCTTGGCAAATACCTGGGTAGTCAGCAGAGTACCCAGGAAATTCAGATTGAATACAAAGCTAACGCCATCCGGATCCAAATCAAAGAAAGAAATTTTTTCCGGATCAGTCAAATCAGCCTGTTCAAACACCTCCGCAGTGGTGGTTCCCTTAGGATGGTTGCCGCCGGCGCCGTTGATCAACAGGTCACAGGGGCCAAAGGCCGATTCCACTGCCTGCCGGGCTTCCTCCAAACCGGTTTTGTCCAGCACGTTGGCTTTCACTGCCAGCGCCTGGCCGCCATTTTCCCGGATATCGGCAGCCACCTTCTCAGCAGCCTCCAGATTCAGATCCAGCAGGGCAACACGGCAACCGTCAGCAGCCAGGGCCTTGGCAAAGGCCGAGCAGAGAACCCCGCCCGCACCGGTGATTACAACAGTTTTTTCTTGCATTACAAATTCCTCTTTCCCATTCTATTTTCTGCGGCGCTGTACCGGAAGGAATGCCATCCTTACCGCAAGCCGCCGTTGATTTCCCGTTCTGCAGCTTCAAACAATCCCTGAATATAGGTTGCGCCCAGGGCCCGATCATACAAACCGTAGCCAGGACGGCCGTCCTCCCCCCAGATCATACGTCCATGATCCGGGCGGACATAACCGTCAAACCCATACTCCACCAGAGCCTTGACAATGGCGTACATATCCAGAGAGCCGCAGGCGCTGGGGTGGGGCGCTTCCTCAAAACAACGCTCCCCTGTGTAACGAATGTTCCGCAGGTGAACAAAAGGAATCCGATCTGCAAATTCCCCGGCCATGGACACCAAATCGTTGGCCGGATCGGCCCCTAAAGAGCCGGTGCAAAGGGTCAGGCCGTTGGCAGGGCTGTCCACAATAGAGAACATACGCCGGATATTTTCGGCACAGGTAATGATCCGGGGCAGGCCAAAAATCCCCCATGGCGGATCATCCGGATGGATGGCCATGCGGATGCCGCTTTCCTCCGCAGCGGGGATCACCTGTTCCAAGAAGGCGGCAAAGTTCTTCCACAGCCGTTCTTCGTCTATCTCCCGATACCGGGCCAGGAGGGTCTGCAATTCCTCCGGCCGGTAACTTTCATCCCAGCCGGGGAGGGACAGTCCCTTTTGGGCGGGATTCATAGCCAGCACAGTGGCCTGGTCATAAGCCAAGGCATGAGAACCGTCAGGCAGAGTCCGGTGCAACTCGCTACGCAGCCAGTCAAAAACCGGCATAAAGTTGTAGCATACCACCTTGACCCCCGCCTTTCCCAGACGGCGCAGGGTCTCACAGTAGTTGGCAATGCAGCGGGAGGCGTCGGGGCCGCCCAGTTTGATTTCCTCCGGAACCGGTACGCTTTCCACCACCTGAAAGGTCAGCCCCTGCGCCGCCGCTTTGCGGCTCAGAGCTTCAATGGATTCAGCAGGCCAGACCTCCCCAGCCGGCACGTCATAGACGGCTGAGACAATGCCCGCCATGGCCGGAATCTGCCGGATCTGTTCCAAGGTTACCGGATCACTGTCTCCGTACCAGCGAAACGTCAGTTTCATTGTAAAAACCTCCTTCTGTTAAACCGAAATACCGGCCAGCCGAGCGCTGTTTTCATAGCAAACCCGCCGAACCAGTTCCATAGCCGCGTCACAGGCAGCAAACTCGCCGCTTTCCAGCCACTGACCCACCAGATTACACAGGATCCGGCGGAAATAATCATGCCGGGCGTAGGACAAAAAGCTGCGGCTGTCGGTAAGCATACCGGTGAACATGGCCAAATGGGAGGTCTCGGCATAGATCCGCAGCTGTTCCTCAATGCCGGACTTGTGATCATTAAACCACCAGGCTGCCCCCAGGGTCACCTCCAGGAAACTGCCGGCCGCTGTGGCCAGTGTCATATACATGGCGGGATTCAGCGTGTACACAATGGTACGGGGCAAGCCACCTGTCCGCTGCATTCCATCCAACAGGGCCACCAGCTGCTGCTGGGAAATCATATCCCCTACACAGTCACCGCCGCAATCCACCCCCAGTTGTTCATACAGAGCGCTGTTAGCATTGCGCGTCACCGCCAAATGCAGCTGCATAACCATGTTCCGCTTCCGGTATTCCCCCGCCAGGAAGATATACAGATAGGTCAGGAATGCAAGATACTCCTGATGCTCCACCGACTGCCCGGCCAATGCCCGGCCGAAGATTCCGGCGGCCTGGGCATCACTGCATAAACCTGCAGGGAAATCGGGAATACCCACATCGGTAAACCGGCAGCCGGCCTTGGCAAACTGATCCAGCCGGGTGGAGATAGCCAATCGGAAAGAATTCAAATCGGTCACCGGCACTCCGGTAGCTGCCGCAAATTTTTCCACATAAGCCGCATAACCCGGGGCACAGATGGAAACCAGCCGGTCGGTGCGGAAGGAAGGTGCCACCTGCACCGGAAATCCGGCATCTTCCGCCAGCAGCCGATGATACTCCAGCGGCTCAGCCGGATCGTCAGTGGTGCCAATATACACCACGCCGGAGCGTTGGATCAGCTTCCGGGGAGATAGCTGCTCCTGCCGGATCACCCGGTTGGCCGCCTCCCAAATTTCATCCGCCGTATCCCGATTCAGCGGAGTATCAATATGGAAAAATTGGGTCAGCTCCATATGGGTCCAATGATACAGGGGATTTCCTGCTGCCAAACCGATACATTCTGCATAAGCCCGGAATTTTTCGACGCCTGGGGCGTCCCCGGTGATGTACCGCTCGTCAATACCAAAGGCCCGCATAAGCCGCCACTTGTAATGATCGCCTCCCAGCCATAGCTGGGCCAGGTCGGAAAAAGGCTGATCCTCATAAATCTCTTGGGGGGACAGATGGCAGTGATAATCCACAATGGGGAGATCCCGCACCGCCTCGTACAGCCTCTGTCCGGCCGCACTGCTGAGAAACACATTTTGCTGCATAAAGGCAACTCCTTTCTGCCTTTCATCATACCACAAACATTTACAATTTAAATGGTAAATTTTGCGGAAAACCTTGTAATTCTTGCCGATTATATGATATAATAAAACGAATTCCATGCTAATTCTCAACTGCGAGGTGTTCCCATGCAGCACGATATTTCTGCCTTCCAGTCCACTCAGGTCATGATGACCAGCCGGTTTGAGGTCTACCACTACCGGGCACCCTATTTCAAATCCCTGGATGTTCACAGCCATGATTTTCTGGAATGCTACCTGTTTCTGGACGGCAGTGTCACCTATTATATTGAGGATCAGGCTTACGATCTTCTGCCCGGAGATCTGCTGATGATCCCCCCGGGGAACATGCACCGGCCGGTGCTGTCAGAGGTGCCCGCCGTCTATGAACGGATGGTGCTGTGGCTGAATATGGACTATCTTGGTTCCATGGACACAGCGGACGGCCGTCTGCTGGAGCATCTGGGCCGTTTCAACGGGGAAACAGGCTACCTGGTGCATCTGGAACAAAGCGACCTGGCCATGGTGCAGGAGCTATTCACCCGCCTGATCCCCCTGGCTCGGGACGAAAATTGCTACAGCGCGCTGCGGCAGCAAGCTCTGATCTGTACCCTGCTGACCACCGTGTGCGCCGCTGCTGAAGCCGGTGCGCTTCAAGGACGCCGCCGCCCGGCGTTCATCCCCGACATTCTGCGGTACATTGATGCGCATTATACCGCCCCCCTGACGCTGGACACCATCGCCGGAGCCTTTTACGTCAGCAAGTACCACCTGAGCCGGAAGTTCCGGGAATACGCCGGAGCCACTGTCTATGATTATATTATCCTGAAACGCATTACCCTGGCCCGAAAGCTGATCCGAGAAGGGGTTCCCGCCGCCGAAGCCGGCGTGCAATGCGGCTTTTCCGACTACGCCAATTTTTACAGGACCTTCACCAAGCGCACCGGTATGACGCCCCGGCAGTTTAAACAAACCTGCAATCTATAGTCCCTACTGCAGCTTTACCAGACGCACTGCGTCCCGGGAACCCAGATGGGGGAGACGAAGCCTGTTGATTTCCTCCAGCGGGTCAACCACTGTGACCTGGTCAAAGAAGGCGTCGGTGGCATTGCAGCCCCCCTGCCATTCTCCAAAATACAGCAGTTCCCCCGCAGGATGCAGCCGAGTAAAAGCCTCCAGTGCCCGGAGGATCATCTCCTCCCCCTGGGGCGGCCAGGAACAAAGCAGCAGATCCGCCGCCGGCCCCCGCTTTTTTACAGCAGTCATAGCATCCTCCGCCAAAACATCACAGAAGGTTCCGTCCCGCATAGAAATGTAATCATTCCCTCGGCCGGGAGCAATATCGGTGGCCACCACAGGCAGACCCGCTTCCCGCAACAAAGCAGCCAGCAGACCATTCCCCGCCATAATCTCCAGGGGCTTGCGTCCCCGGAACCGTGCCGCCAGCGCCGCAACAAATTCCCGGTTGCAGTTGGGATACCCTGTCAACTTACGCCAGATGGTGTCCTCATTGCGGCCGGTTTTTGTTGCCGAGGCAAAAGCCCGCATGTCACGGGAAGCCTGCAGTGTATCGGGCAACAGAGCCAGCCGTTCCTCTGTTGTCAGAGACTCTACCAGATCAGCGAAGGCCCGCTCTATTTTAAAACCCTTATCTCCCTTGGAAACCACCGTTCCGGCGGCATCTTTATAGCTTAAATCCGCCGGCACAGCCAGCAGCTCCAGCAAATGTGCCGCCTCATAGGGCGGACGTCCGCCGTATTTCGCCAACACAACTGCCTCCAGCACCTGTAAAAAGGGTGCTTTTTTTGCGTTGCTGTTCTTCTGGTTCCCGGCCTGCTGTCCTTTTTTGCCACGTCCCATACGCGAAACCTCCTGTCCATTTCCTATCAGTATACACAAAAACAACCGGGAAGTCCAGTTTCCTAACGCCAAATAAGGGAATAATTTGGAGGTTTGTCACACATGAGTGAGCCGCGATAAGAACAAAACGAAGCAAATATGTTTTAGGCGGTAAACACGGGTGTTGCGAAGTGAAAAATGAAACTTATCAGAAGATTGCTCAAATGGAAAAGTATATTATTGACGAAAGAACCGGGCTGAAATATGAATTGATGGGCGAATACTATTATCTCGCTGGAGATGACGACCCAGAAGAACATCATCCAATCGGAAAGTGGGGCGAACTGCGGCGGCAGTATCTGCGGGAGCATAAACGGTGTATCTACTCTGCTATGCTTATGAGTGGGACACTGTACGATCATCTTGCCAATGTCAACAAGCAAGTGGAAAATATGTTTTCTAAGTTGGTAGAGCAAATGCAGCAAGCCGAAAGTGTTACCGAGCAGTTCAACGCTACTGTCCAACTAAAATGAGTGGGTGTGATGAACTCAATAAGCAACCGCGCCAAAGAAATTGTTTTGAACAAACTGATCTACACATAATCTCATTGAACAAAGGCGCTCTGATTAAAAACGGAGCGCCTTTTTGTACAGCAGGCATAGCGCCAATGCTCCAGGAGGACGTCCCCATCCCGAACACCGGTTCCGGCTATGCTGCTAAATTTTATGCCTGATTCAAAATTTTCTTCCGCAGCAGCACCACATCGGTGACACTCAAGACGCCGTCCTCATTCAAATCTCCGGCAGGGTAGGTTCCGGCCGTGCCATTTTGCAAAATGGCCTTCCGCAGCAGTACCACGTCGGTAACCGACAGATTACCGTCTCCGTTCAGATCTCCCTTGGTGTGGCTACAGGGCTTTTCATCAGAAAACAAAATCTTTTCTATTTTTGCATCTTTGTTTAAAATTACATGTACAGAATCGCAAATTGTAGTCATTTCTTCATCGGAATACGCGGCGTAATCAATATTCCATTTATTTTCTTCAAATGTCAATGTTCTCTTAGTCGGTCCGCATCCGCCTTCTAATGCAAGCACACGAACCTTGCCTGTTGAAGGATCATAACCAGAAAATGCAGATATATCAATATCCTTTATTCCAAATAGCAGTTCAACATCCTTTTTGACAGACGCCACATCAAAAACACCATAAGAAAACCCATCATCTCCTATGTCTCCACAGCCGAAATAATCGCAAATATTAACGGCAATTGTAACGATAGCATCGATATTCTCTGTTGTTATCGTTCCGTAAAAATCGTTAAATGGATGATCTGTTTGCTTGGCATACCAAGAATATATTAAAATACTAAAAGAAATGGATTCATAAGAAAGTTGCAGAGCGAGCCAATTTGATTTTTCAAGGATATTACTTGTTAAATCACCTATTTTCAGGCATAGGTTATTAGTACACTGCAAATGGTAACCAGGGCCTTTTTCAAATATATCGTCCGGCTTATCAACGGTGAACGTCACGTGTTGATACTGCGCTTTATCGGTTGTCAATATTCCCGTACACCAATCGGCATTACCTGACCGCGCATCGAACGAAATTACCCTTTGGAGGTCCTCTGTGCCGTCCTTCTTTGTGAAAACAAGATATAAGTCTCCTTCGTCCCGGATCGTCAGGGAGCTATACTCGTTTTTCACGATCCTGACGTAAATTACGCAGGGCTTACCGCAAAGCTTGGCAGTGACCTGATATGTATTCCCCGCCTTCCAGTCTGATTGGTCCGCGTTATAAAGCCCGGAAAGATCAATGGCGTATGATTTGTTCCCTATTTCAATGTAAGACGTTCCAAAATGATTTTCCTGCGACGTCAGAACAGTTCCGTCCTTCAAAGTGACTGCAAATTCAAAATTATCGGGAAGGGAATATACAAAAGAGTCTCCGTCATAATAACCGTCGATCCCCTCGATCAACGTGATTCTGTCGACAGAAACGCTTTGTATCGGCGATTCGGCGATCACCACGTCATACTCGAATGTTCTTCTGTCCACAGTAATACAGGCAGAATGTCTGCCGACGCCCCACTCGTTTTCAGCGCCTTGACTGTCGGAATAACCGATGGTGATTCCGAGTTCGTTTTGAAGCTGCCAGATAGATCCGGAATAGATATTACCGTCCGTGCATTCTATTGTAATCTGCTCAGGCACGACCGAGTAACGGAAAAAGCCGCCGATACGGTCTCCGTTTTCATCATAAACTCCCCAATCGCTTCCGTCCGCACCCTCGATCAAGGTGACGGTCGGAACTATAACATTTTCAACGGGAGAAGCAATGATATTGACTTGAAACGACGTTTCCACACCAGTGATCGTTATTGTCGCATAATGCACACCGGGCAGCCACGGATCTTCAAAGCTTTGAGCTTCATTGATTGATACTTCAAATCCAAATCGTTCGCCGATTTCCCAATAACCACCGGTAAAAGCGGTGCCGTCGCTGAAAGTGATCGTTATGCTATCGGGAGTAACAATATAGTGTGAATATGTGCCGACAAGATTTCCGTATTCGTCATATTCTTCATATTCCCAGCAGCGACCGGAAAGACGGTCGCAAAATGAGAACGGTATATTTCAAAGAAAGGTTGGATTATGGCAAGACACAGCTTCATACAGATGTCGAAGCTGCCCAATGTCAAAGGACGAATATCGTATATCACCAGCCACGCAAGACAGGAAAACCTATATGCCACCTACCGCACCGCCGACAATGACTTTTGGAGCAATCTCGCAAGGGAGAGCCAGCAGGAGTTTCAGCGCAGCGGCACAGATGGGAAATGTATCGAAGCAAGGGAGCTGATTATTGCCCTGCCCGAAGTTTACACGCAGTACGAGCCGCAACAGGTGCTTGAGGATTTTACAGACGAGTTCCGCAGACGGTACGGCGTAGAATGTGTGTCGGCATTGCACCACAATAAGCGCAAGACCAATTACCACATTCATCTGATTTTCAGCGAAAGGAAGCTGCTCCCTGAGCCTGATGTGAAGATTGCCACAA
>CAYZTR010000022.1:0-36343 GCA_964481575.1 uncultured Eubacteriales bacterium | reverse complement strand
CTCGAACCCACGACCTCTAGCGTGACAGGCTAGCGTTCTAACCAACTGAACTACCAGGCCATACTTGGTGGGAACAACAGGGCTCGAACCTGTGACCCTCTGCTTGTAAGGCAGATGCTCTCCCAGCTGAGCTATGCTCCCGAACCGTGCCGATTGTTTACCTCACCGGCGACTCTGATATATTAACACATCCGGCCGCATTTGTCAACACTAAAATTGTAATTTTCTCAAAATTTTTTGAAACCTTATTTACTCTGCAACCGACGAAGGTCCGCTGGAGTAAACCGGTAGATCCGATCGCAAAAATGGCACTTGACTTCGGTATCCTTCCCAGCAGCAGCCATTTCCTCCAGCTCATGGGCGCCGACGCTGATCAGGGCACGCTCCACCCGCTCCTTGGAGCAATCGCAGCGGTATGCCACATCTTCAGTATACAGCACCTCGGGGGAAAAGCCATCCAACGCCAGATTCAGAATATCCAGAGGAGTCTTCCCCTCCTCCAACAAAGCGGTCACTGGTTTCAACCGGTTAATATTGGCCTCCAAACGGTCAATGGTACCGTCATCTGCCGCAGGCAGCAACTGGATGATAAAGCCACCGGCCGCCCGAATGGAAAGATCGGGATTGACCAGAACACCCAATGCACAAACCGTTGGAATCTGCTCACTGACGGCATAATAGGCCGTAATATCCTCTGCCACCTCACCGGAGACCAAGGGGATGGTGCCACAGTAGGGCTCCTTCAAGCCAAGATCCTTAATAACAGTCAGGTTCCCTTCTTTCCCAATAGCACCGGACACATCCAGCTTTCCCTTTTCATTCAATGGAAGTTCTACCACTGCGTTGACCGGATATCCTTTTACATCACCATGGGAATCGGCCACCGCAACGATGCTGCCCACCGGGCCATTGCCGGCCATACGCAAAGTGATGGTATCCTCCTTCCCTTTGAGCATATTTCCCATCATGGAGCAAGCCGTCAGCAAACGGCCCAAAGCAGCTGAAACCACAGCAGAAGTTACATGGATCCGCTCCATTTCTGCCACCATATCAGTAGAATCCAATGCCGCAGCCATAACGGCCCCGTCCTGGCTAATGGCACGAATTAGTCTTCCCATAGATTCAAGCGTCCTTTCTCGCCACCAGGGTGACCCGCTGGGATTTTTCCGTTACGGGGGCATCCTGCATATCGTCATAAGCAGCCACCAGAGAGAAGCCCGCAGCAGTCAAAGCCGACTCCAACTCCTCCATGGTAAAGCCATACTCTGTGAAGGTCTCACTGCACCGGTCGTACAGGCCGTCTTCCACTTCCAGAAAAAAGTCCAGATCCACCTGAACATCCCGATTCTCCAGCAGACTGTTCTGCCAGACCAGGAACAGATGCTCCAGTTCATAGCAAAAGCAATGATCCGCCAGAACCTGCCGATGCTTATATAAGGTATTCACATCAAAAATAAACAACCGTCCCGGCTCCAAAAACAGAGAAACCTTCTGAAACGCAGCAACAACCTCCGGCAATCCGCCGAAATGGTTGACACTATCTAAGCAGCAGATGGCGCCATCTACCGTACCGAACAGATCCAGTTCCTGGGCCCGCTGCTGCAAAAACAGGATCCGGTCATTGCCGGCAGCATATTTTTTCTCCTGAGCTTGGGCCAGCATATCCTCCGAAGGATCCACCCCAATCACGTCGATCCCGGCTGCATCCAGTGGAAAAGAAAATCCGCCGGTGCCACAGGCCAAATCCAGTAACAGGGTGGGCCTCCGATCAAGTCGTTGAAACAAGGTCAGTAAAAAATCTGCCCGCCGGGCATAATCCACATTGGCCGTCAGGGCATCGTAATAATCCGCAAAAATCCCGTAAGAAGCCATTATTTCTGCATCCTGTCAAAGACCTTTTGGTAACCGTCATTCCCGTTACTGATGGAGCGGTTCACCCGACTGATGGTAGCAGTGCTGGTGCCGGTTTCGCTGACAATGTCACTGTACACCCGCTTATCAAACAGCATTTTGGCCACAGCCAGCCGCTGGGCCATGGAATCCAGTTCCTTCTTGGTGCAAAGATCATCGAAAAAAGCATAACACTCTTCCCGATCTTTCAGGGTAAGAATGGCATCAAATAACTGATCGGTATTGCTGTTTCGAATTTTTTCAATCACGGGTATCTCCTCCTTGGGGCGGTTCGCTTTTACAGAGGAAAGTGTAACACACTAAAGCGGAAAAGTCAACCGCTCCTAAAGAAACATTCGGATCCTTTTCCTTGTATTTCCCGAGAGATCCTGCTATAATAGCAACAGACACTCATTTTCGACATATTTTTCCGCTTTAGGAAGGGGCCTGACAATGGAACATATTCTGAACACCGCAGAGCTAAAGGAAAAGACAGCCCAGATTCACGCAGGAGACCGGGTGCTGCTGTCCGGGACAGTGTACACCGCTCGGGATGCTGCCCACAAGCGCATCTGTGCCTTACTGGATGCCGGTGAAACCCCACCTTTTCCCCTGGATGGGGCAGCCATCTATTACGCCGGTCCTACCCCCACGCCGGAAGATATGGCAATCGGCTCCTGCGGTCCCACCACCTCCAGTCGAATGGATCCTTTTGCCCCGCGGCTGCTGGATTTGGGGCTTAGCTGCATGATCGGCAAAGGGCAGCGGAACGAGGCCGTATGCCAAGCCATTCGCCGGAATAGAGCGATCTACCTCTGTGCCATTGGCGGAGCCGGTGCGCTGGCTGCTAAGTGCATCACCGACTGTCAGGTCATTGCCTTTGATGATCTGGGTTGCGAATCGGTAAAAAGGCTAACCTTTGAGAACTTTCCGCTGATTGCCGCCATTGATTGTTACGGCGGCAATTTATTCCAACCATAAAATCATGAAAGACAGCAAGGACAAATTGGAGCAGGATGCCCTGCAAGCACTGCTCCAACCGGAGGAAGCTTCCGGGAAGAAAACAGGTGTTGTTCCTCTGACCAACATCGAACGAATCCTTTTGATCCTGGGGCTGATAATCCTGGCCGGTGCGCTGCTTCTGCATACGCTCCCAAAACTTTCCAGACCGGTAACAGTGGAATACACTGCTTCGGTTCTTGCCAGCGAAGCGGCAGCCACATCGGACGATACCACTGTAACTGACAATACAGCGTCCTCAGATTCGGCTTCCGAAGCTGAATCTGCAGTCTCCACGGCAGTCACCGCCAGCCAAATTATCAACATCAATACAGCCACTGCAGAGGAGCTGGATCTGCTGCCGGGGATCGGGCCGACCAAAGCCGCCGCCATTGTAGAATACCGAGAGGAATACGGCCCCTTCACCAGTGTGGAGGAACTGACCGAGGTTTCCGGTATTGGAGACAAGACTCTGGAAAAATTGCGGGATCAAATCACAGTAGAATAATATTACACAAAAGGCTGGTGCAAATTATGATGCTTTGCGCCAGCCTTTTCCTTTCGCTTATTTCCCCATCTGTTATGCTACCGGTCTTTTGATTTTTCCGGTTTGGAAAACAGCTTTTTGTAAATTTCATATGCTTTGGCCGTATCATGATCCGGCGGCGTCGGTTTCGGCGTCGCTTTTTTTGCATCTTCCAACAAAGACACCCCCTCCTTTTATTCTACGAAGGAAGGGATGTGGTGGTTCAGCCGGGTCATCCGTCAGGACAACTTTCCCCGGATCTTATAGGCAGCCTTATATATATCGCCGCCGCCCATGGTGACAACAATATCGCCGGGGGCAACAATCTCCGCAATATGGGCCGCCACAGCATCAAAAGTCTCAATCACAGCAGCATCAGACAATCCAGCGGCCAAATCTTCCGAAGCAATGTTCCAAGTATTGACCTCCCGGGAACCCATGATAGGTGTCAGCACTACTTTATCTGCAATGGATAACGCATCAATAAAGTCATCCTTCAGCATAGCCGTTCGAGAGAAGGTAAAAGGCTGGAATACCGCAATAACACGGCCGGAGCGCCCCATATTTTTGGCAGCTGTCAGGGTAGCTTTCAATTCGGTAGGGTGATGGGCATAGTCGTCCGCCAGCATAACACCATCCCACTCACCCAGCACCTCAAAACGGCGGCCGGCGCCGTGGAAGGATTCCAGGGCCGAAAGAATTTCTCCATCTGGCACTCCCAAATAGCGGCAGGCGGCAATGGCAGCCATAGCGTTATACACATTATGCTTGCCAGGAATGGACAGCTTCACATGCAGGGAAGCCCCCTCCCCTTGGAGATCAAATTCCATGCCCAGGGCACCGGGCACAAGGTTGGAAGCCACATAATCGTTGGAATTCTGCAGTCCAAAGGTGATCCGCCGCTGGGCCAGGGGTGCAGTAGCCTCCACACAACGGGTATCGTCCCCGTTGCAGATCACCTGTTTCCCTGCCATGGCACAGAACTTGGCAAAGGAAGCCGTCAGATTCTCCATAGTTTTAAAATATTCCAAATGGTCATTATCCACATTCAGAAGCACAGCAATATCCGGGGACAGCCGCAGGAAAGTATCCACATATTCACAGGACTCGCATACCAAATAAGAGGAATTACCGGAAAGGCCGTTGGTACCGGTCAAAGGCAAGCGACCGCCAATCACAGCAGAAGGGTCATATCCCGCCAGATACAGAATCTGGGTAATCATGGAGGTAGTAGTGGTTTTACCGTGGGTGCCGCAAACACCGATCACATCCTCAAAGTGCCGGGTCACCGCCCCCAGAAGATCTGAACGCTCCATGGTGGGAATGCCCAGGCGGTGGGCCTCTTCCAGCTCCGGATTATCTTTGGCAATGGCCGCGGAATATACCACCAGATCAGCGCCGTGGACATTTTCTGGCTTATGCCCCATGACAACCGGAATTCCCAGAGCCAAAATCCGTTTCAGCGGATCGCTTTCCAATACGTCCGAACCGGTAAGCTGATACCCCTTAGCATGTAAAATTTCCGCCAACGGGCACATGCCGGAACCTCCAATACCGATCATATGGATTTGTTTGGCACGCTCCACCAACTGATCCAATTCTGTTTTATGCTTCATAGGAAACCCTCCTAAATCATACTAACTTTTATTATATTGTATTTTCTGTAAAAAATAAATATCCTTTTTGAAAAAAGCCAATTTTTTTAAAAACTTTCCGCCTTGGTGACACCAGGCGCCGACTTTTGGCATAGTGTAAACAAGGAAAGCAATTTTCAGAAACCGCTTTTCAAAGGTCGAGGTTCCAATGAAACAACCACAATACTCCCTGGCCATCCTGGGAGGCGACAAACGGCAGGTCATGCTGGCGGAAAGCTTTGCCGCAGAGGGTCATAGCGTAACCACTGCAGGACTGGAACAAGCCGGGCCTATTCCCGGCGTAACGATGGCAGCACCGGAAGAAGCCATTCAAGGGGCCGACTGCATTCTGCTGCCGGTTCCGGCCACAAAAGACCAGGTACACATTTTTGCACCGTTGAGCACCTTTCCCATTTCACTGGGTATTTTAAAATCGGTGGGAAACCGGCTGGTTCTGGGCGGTGCACTGCCACCGGAAGATAAAAAAGGCGTCAATTATGTTAACTACAGCGCCCGGGCGGATTTTAAAGGACGTAACGCCATCCCCTCCGCCGAAGCTGCTATTGCACTGGCAGTAGGTGAAACCGGGCGCACCCTGCACGGAACGCCTATTCTGATTATCGGGTATGGCGCTATTGGGAAAGCATTGGCTAAAGATCTTTCTGGTTTAGGTGCTCATGTCACTGTCACAGCACGAAAAGCCACAGACTTTGCCATTGCCGACGGGCTGAACATTGATGCCCGTGCTACGGCACGTCTAAAGAATTATGTAAATCATTTTTGTTTAATCTTCAATACAGTTCCCGCTCCGGTACTGACTTCCGATATCCTGGAACGCTGCCGACCGGACGCTGTCATTCTGGATCTGGCATCCGCGCCGGGGGGAACTGACTTTATCGCCGCCAAGGCCTTAGGGCTCAAAGCAACACTTGCTCTGGGATTGCCTGGGAAAACCGCCCCGGTGACAGCGGCGGAAATTTGCAAAAAGACCATCGAAACCATATGGGAGGAACGATTATGAAAGGAACTACCGCAGGATTTGCGGTCTGCGGCTCTTTTTGCACCCTGAAAGAAGCCGTCCCGCAAATGGGATCTCTCAGGGAAGCCGGCTGGGAGGTGATTCCAATTTTTTCAGAAGCGGTCTATTCCACAGACACCCGGTTCGGCACAGCAAAGCAATGGCAGGAAACAGCCCTGGCATTGACCGGCCACTCACCGATTCATTCGATTCGGGAAGCAGAGCCCATTGGCCCCAAAAAGCTGTTGGATGTGTTGGTCATCGCCCCCTGCACCGGTAACACCCTGGGAAAACTGGCAAACGGCATTACCGACTCAGCCGTCACCATGGCAGCGAAAGCGCATCTGCGTAACGGACGCCCGGTGGTCATTGCCGCAGCCACCAACGACGCTCTCAGCGCCTCGGCAAAAAATATTGGCCTGCTGCTCAATACCAAAAATATTTATTTTGTACCGGCAAGGCAGGATGACCCAATTAAAAAACCTACCTCTGTCATAGCCGACTTCAGTAAGATTCCCGATACTGTCAAGTTGGCTTTGGAAGGGAACCAGATCCAGCCGATTTTACTGTGAAAAGCAAAAGGGCATGGGACACAGCATCCCATACCCTTTTTAGCTATCTTGTAATTAGCCGAAATAACGCTGCAGCAGGCCCTCAAAAGCCTTACCGTGACGAGCTTCGTCCTTAGCCATTTCATGCACAGTGTCATGGATAGCATCCAGATCAAGCTGCTTTGCCAGCTTCGCAAGTTCAAACTTACCCAGAGTAGCGCCGTTTTCAGCATCTACGCGAGCCTGCAGATTCTCCTTGGTGCTGGCGCTAACGACCTCGCCGAGCATCTCCGCAAACTTAGCAGCATGCTCTGCCTCTTCATAAGCGGCCTTTTCCCAATAAAGCCCGATTTCGGGATAACCCTCTCTGTGAGCCACGCGGGCCATTGCCAGATACATGCCGACCTCGGTACATTCACCGGTGAAGTTTTCACGCAGGCCGTCGATAATTCTCTGATCAGTACCCTTTGCAATACCGACAACATGCTCGGCTGCCCAGGACTTTTCACCGGACTGCTCCTGGAACTTGGAAGCAGGTGCATGGCAGATGGGACATTCGGCGGGAGCCTCTTCCCCTTCATAAACATAACCACAAACTAGGCAAACAAACTTTTTCATTTTAATAACCTCCGAAATTTAAATTTAATTCCTATTCTTACAGGAAGCACAAACACCGTGAAATAACACATTGGCAGAATGAATGGAAAGCCCGGAGCGTTGGGCTGCAGTATCCAGCAGAACTGTTTTCGGAACTTCCGGCAAATCTAGCACTACACCGCAGCAATCGCAAACCATATGATCGTGGGGCGTTACCATGGCATCGAATCGCTCCACCCCATCCTGAGGTGTAAAACTGATGATGTCGCCAACATCCCGCAAAGCAGCTAGATTTCGGTAAACCGTAGCCAAGGAAATATTGGGAATTTCCTGCCGAACCCGGTCATAGATCCAGGCCGCGGTAGGGTGGCAGGATACTCCACGCAAAGTGGACAAAATCGCTTCCCTCTGCCGCGAGTATTTCACAGTGGCACCTCCTAAACAATAATAGGAATTATTTCTGTTTTAATTATACCCTTTCTTTTAAAAAAGTCAAGACTAACTTGCAAAAAAAAGAAAAAATTTTTTGCCACTTCTTTACCCATAGTATTGCCAGCCCAAATTGACATCATACATCCGTATTCTCGACGACGTGTGGAGGTTATCCAAGCTAACAATGCAATGAGACGCGTCATAGCAAAACACCATCTCTGCAGACATGCGTCTGTCCTTTAGCACAAATTTGACCACACGGAAGACCAGTAGTAATAGAAAATCGCAGGTCAATGAAAAGCCACCGATGGTTTGAAAGCACCATCGGTGGCTTTTTTGCATCCCAGACAGGGATAAAACGTTATTCGGCTACGATACCGTCAGTAGTAGAAAGAACAGAATACTGGTTCCCTTCCCCATCCTGATAAATCAGATAGAAGGTAACGTACCGTGTGCATCCGGCTTTCACACCGGTGCGGCGATAATTGAAGTGGCTGTACACAGTAGTACCGTAAGAGGTCTGATAGGCCCGGCCGGCTACAGCTGTTTTCGTCGGATCTGCAACCAGATCCTCCACATTCTGAACATCCTCAGCAGAATTGGTGGCGGTCACCACAACGCCGAAATCCACCACAGAGTAGGTATCATTGAAGGTCTGGAATGCATCATCATAGCCATCCAGCAGATTGACATTCCAAGTCAGATCATAAGCGTCGTTCTCCAGGACGGGCTGGGTACCCAGAACCTCAAAATCAATGACATATTGCTGGAAACCGTCAGCGGTCAAAGTACCGTTCTCAAACACAACCACTTCAGCAGCGCCGTCATTGTCGGTATCCTCCGCAGAAACCACCTTACCGGCAGCATCAAAGAAGGCAGAATCACCGTAGCTGCTAATGACCTTCCCCAGTTCAGTATCCAAAACATAAGCAACGTTGCTCAGTAGATCAGACATGGTTTTGGAGGAAGTGTTATACGCATCAACACGATCGGTATTGTTCACCATATAACGGCGGCCGCTTTCACTTTCGAAAGCCTGCCACCAAACGGAAGCATCTGCATTCTGGATAGCGCTCATCCAAGCCATAATACCCATGTCCTTGCCGTTCCATTTGTTTAACTGATTGAAGTTGGCATAGGAATAGGTAAATGTATCGTCGCCGTTACCAACAGACCAGCCCCAACCAGAAGTGCCGCCGGAATCGTTAGCATAAATCGTCTTATTCTTATACAGCTGGAATTCCGTGTTATTATAGACAAACACTTCAGAAATCGGCTCATCATTCCAAGATATTGCAGAACCAAATTCGTTATAAATACCAAAAGCCATTCCCGGATAAGGCGACGCCATTTGCGCATTGCCGCTCCATATGCTGCTATCGCTTCCGGTATTATCATCATCCGTAGCGCTCAAAGAACGGAAGCCAAGGGCAACATAATGATGGAACCAATAGTCGCTTAATACATATTCCGTGTTCAAATTGCCGATCTTATGATTCTTTACAATATAAAGATACTTAAACTCATCCGCCAAAGCATCCTGAGTGGCCTTCTGCTCCTCTTCCGTTGCAAGAAGAACCCAGCTCTGACGAGGAGTGGGGTCAGCATCTGCCGTTGGCCAACCAGTAACGGTAACGCCAATATCGCTGTCTCTGGTCAAGGCTGCATATGCGGCATAATCGGCTTCATAAGCCAACAGAGCACTGTAATTAGAAACTAACTCCTGATCTTCTTCCGACAAAGTCTCATAGGCAGCGCGGGCAGCAGCAATCTCCGTAGCGGCGCGCCAATAATGTACCGCCTGCAAATTGCTAATGAGAGTCTGCACTTCTAAAACAGCTTCGTTGACATTTTCATTGTAATCAAAATAGGTGTCAAAGAAATTGACATGATCCGCCTGGTCATTGCCGCTGGAATCATACACCTTAATGGTCAAAAACTCAGTATCTGCAGAAAAGGTAACGTCAAAGGGCTGCGCAGGATTGGTTTTTAAATTATCCGACGTCCACAGAAGGGCATTGTCTGCATAAATTTCAATGTAATCGCCATCTGTAGCATAGCTCGGTGTTAAGGCTTCATCACAAAAAGCCACCGTACCGGAGAACTTGTTATACTGACCCTGAACATGGAAAATCACCAGAGAAGCCGTAGACTGGCCGGGTGCCATCCACATGGTAGGAGTATTCAGCTCCGCAACGGCACCAGCTCCTTCAAAAGAGGATTCGGTATTATTGGGGCCACCGCATTTTCCGGATTTAATCGCACTGTAATTAAAATCCCATGCAAGCAGCTTTTCATTATCAGTATTATAAATCTCAACATTATCAAAGGAAGCTGCTTCTGAACTGCCATGACGGAAACCGATTCGATGCAGTGTTAACTGGCCATCCGAAACAGTGATAGTATCCAGTTCTTCCCCTTCTACAGATACGACAGCAGTTGCAACATTGGTACTCTGCTCCGTTACAGTGATAGAAACATGGAACCAGTCTTTCGCTTCCTCACTGGAAATGGAGGTTTCCTGCTCAAAAGCCAAAGAAGACGAAGAAAGGCTGCCATTGCAAATGTGAGGACGGTAGGTGAGATAATCCTTACCAGAAATACTCAGCTGAAACAGTACAACTTTCCAAGTACCACTGGAACCAAAAGTGAAGCCGGAAGCAACGGAGTTGATTTTTGTATCGTATTCAATCCGATAGCTGGTCAATCCATAGCCTTCATCCGCAGTCAGTGTTTTGGAAACAAAATTACCGCCTTTATCCGTTGTGTTGAAATAACCGGACCAATGATCCGCAGTTGAATCTGTGGCCAAATTGCCTCCACTCAGCGGAACACTAGGGGTAGCGGGGGTGGCAGCATTGTAGACAATATTATCTACCTCGGTTGCCAAGATCTTATTGTCCTCAGCCAGAGCTGGAATACAGGCCAGACAGCTCAGCACCAACGCAAAGGCCAGAACAAATGCAGTTGATTTGCGAATAAACTTGCGCATAAAAATTACCTCCTTGCAATTTCATTGAAGTAAGCACATAAGACCTCCTTCAATCGTTTTAATTTTATCATAAACTTAATGGGAGAACAATAGGTAAATCTCCCAAAACTAAAATTATTATGTTGTGCAAATTGTTATGATTTTGTAAAAAAAGTCAAATGACAGGCAAAAAAACAACCTTATGACAAATATTTTATGATTTTAAAAGCACCCTAGCCGATAGGATGAAAAAAAGACCCCCCTCACAGGGAGGGAAGTCTTTTAAATACAATGGATGAAATTACTTGCTCATGATGTACTTATCAATGGCGGCAGCGGCGGTTTTACCGGCGCCCATAGCCAAGATAACAGTAGCAGCGCCGGTGACAGCGTCACCGCCGGCATACACACCCTCAATAGAGGTAGCGCCATCCTCATCCGCGATGATTTCGCCCCACTTTTTGGTCTCCAGACCGGGGGTGGTGTCCCGGATCAGGGGGTTGGGAGAAGTACCCAGTGCCATGATCACACAATCCACATCAATCGTAAACTCACTGTCCGGAATAACCACAGGACGGCGGCGGCCGGAAGCATCAGGCTCGCCCAGCTCCATCTGCACGCACTTCATAGCCACAGCGGTGCCATAAGCAGGATCTCTGGGATCAGTTACATCGGAAGCGATAATTTCAACTGGGTTGCAGAGTGTCTTAAAGATGATGCCCTCTTCCTCAGCATGCTCCACTTCTTCCTTCCGGGCGGGAAGTTCTTCCATACCGCGACGATAAACAATATAGACATTTTCCGCACCCAACCGCTTGGCAGTACGGGCGGCATCCATGGCAACGTTACCGCCGCCCACAATGGCTACATTCTTAGACTGCTTAATGGGGGTGGTGGAACCCTCCTGATAGGCTTTCATCAGATTGGAACGGGTCAAGAACTCATTGGCTGAGAAAACGCCCTTCAGATTTTCGCCAGGAATGTTCATAAAGCGGGGCAAACCGGCACCGGTACCGCAGAAAACAGCCTCAAAACCGTAATCCTTCTTCAGTTCCTCAATGGACAGGACGCGGCCGATGACCATGTCGGTCTCCACCTTAACGCCCAGCGCCTTCAGGCCATCCACTTCCTTCTGAACAATGGCCTTGGGCAGACGGAACTCGGGAATACCATAAACCAGAACGCCGCCGGCCAGATGCAATGCCTCGAAAATGGTCACATCATACCCCAGCTTGGCAAGATCACCAGCGCAGGTCAAACCGGCAGGGCCGGAACCAATCACGGCAATCTTATGGCCGTTAGAGGGAACCGGAGCAGGCGCTTCGGTGCAGTTGGCATTGTGGTAGTCGGCAACAAACCGCTCCAGACGTCCGATACCAACCGGCTCATTCTTAATACCGCGGGTACATTTCCCTTCACACTGGGTCTCCTGGGGACAGACACGGCCGCAGACAGCAGGCAAAGAGCTGGATTTATGGATCACCTGATAGGCGCCTTCAAAATCACCCTCAGCCACCTTGGCGATAAACTCGGGGATGGCAATGTTCACAGGACAACCCGAAACGCAGGGCTTATTTTTACAGTTAATGCAACGCTTGGCTTCATCAATGGCCATTTCCTCGGTGTAGCCCAGGGTTACTTCTTTGAAATTCTTATTCCGGACGTTGGGATCCTGAGAAGGCATGGGATTCTTATCCGGACGCATGTTAAAATTCGGCATAATTATTGAACCTCCTTCTTGAACAGGTTACAGGCAGCTTCCCGCTCCTTCTTCTCAAACGCGGCATAAGCGTTAGCACGGCTCATAGCCTCATCAAAATCAATCAGATGGCCGTCAAAGTCAGGGCCGTCTACGCAGGCAAACTTGGTTTCCCCACCCACCGTCAGGCGGCAACAACCGCACATACCGGTGCCGTCGATCATGATGGGATTCATGGAAGCAAGCGTCTTGACCTTATCCTTGGTGGCAAGACATACAAACTTCATCATAATCAGGGGGCCGATGGTAATCACCATGTCAAATTGTTTCCCGGCATCCAGCAGCTCGTTCAGGGGAACGCAGACGTTACCCTGACGGCCATAAGAGCCGTCATCGGTCATCATATAGAAATCATTAGAAACGGCCTTGAATTCCTCCTCAAGAATCACCAGATCCTTGGAACGGAAACCGATAATGGAGGTCACATCTGCACCCTGGGCCTGCAAAGCCTGGGCAATGGGAAGAGCAATGGCACAGCCAACGCCGCCGCCGACAACACAAACCTTCTTGAGGCCTTCGATCTCAGTGGGCTTGCCCAAGGGACCAACAAAATCCTGAAGATAATCTCCGGCTTCCTTCTGGTTCAGCTTTTCGGTGGTACCGCCAACAATCTGGAAAATGATAGTCACAGTACCGGCCTCCGGGTCATAGCCCGCCACGGTCAGAGGAATCCGCTCCCCTTCTTCGTCCACACGCAGGATGATAAACTGCCCGGGCTTTGCCTTTCTGGCAATGAGAGGCGCCTCAATCTCCATCTTGGTGACGGTGGGATTCAGGGCTGTTTTGCTGACAATCTTAAACATTACAATCCACCTTTTCTGTTTTTGTTCGGGGCGGACGGGTCGCCCACCCTATCCTAGAAAGACAGTTGCCTGTCTTTGCGCTAAAATTATTTAACCGGAACGATCCATCCCTTTTCATCCGGCAGCTTCCCCCACTGGATCCCGGTCAGGGTATCATAGAGTCGCTGGGTCAGAGGTCCGATCTTCCCCCCGCTGATGAAGGCCTGCTTATCCTTCCAATCCAGCTGCTTCACCGGGCTGACTACCGCAGCGGTACCGGTGCCAAAGACCTCCTCCAGCTTACCGTCCTCAGCAGCCTGCATAATATCGGCAATGGCCAGTTTTCCCTCAATAACCTCATAGCCCCAGTCGCGCATCAGCTCGATGCAGGAGCGACGGGTCACGCCGGGCAGCACAGTTCCCACTGTGGCGGCGGTATACACCTTGCCGTCAATCTTAAAGAATATGTTCATGGAGCCGACTTCCTCCACATATTTCCGCGCCACGCCGTCCAGCCAGAGCACCTGGGAGAAGCCCTTTTCCTCTGCGACCTCCCCTGCCTTGATGGAAGCAGCATAGTTGCCGCCGCACTTGACAAAGCCGGTGAGACCCGGACAGGCACGGACATATTCGTCCTCAACATAGATCTTCACAGGATTGATCCCCTCAGAATAATACGGGCCGGAGGGAGAAGCAATCACCATAAACTTATAAGAAGGAGAAGCATGCACCCCAAGACCCACATCAGTAGCAATAGTAAAGGGGCGGATATACAGGCTGGTACCTTCCTCCGTGGGAACCCAATCGCTGTCCACATCCACCAAAGCCTTGACAGCATCCACAAAATCCTCCACAGGAATCTGAGGAATGCACATCCGGTCATGGGTGGACTGCATCCGCTGTGCATTACAGTCAGGGCGGAACAGCTGGATCTTATTATCAGCAGTACGGTAAGCCTTCAACCCCTCGAAACACTCCTGCGCATAATGGAAAATGACACAGGCGGGATCCAGGGACAAGGGGGCATACGGAACGATGCGGGCATCGTGCCAGCCCTGACCCCGATCATAATCCATGATAAACATGTGGTCGGTAAAGATTTTCCCAAAGCCCAGGGCAGCATCCGTTGCGGGCTTCGCCTTCGGGGTTTTGGTCAATTCGATTTTGATTTCCATTGAAATCGCTCCTTCAAACACGCAGACAAATGGGAAGCAAATGCCTGTTTAAAATTTACCGCTTAAAATTATAACACCTTACCGCATGAAAAGCAACTAGAAATTACAGGTTTTTTGGTCTTTTTTCATAGAAAAAGTGTAAAAAAAAAAAGGACAAGACTAAACGAAAGAGACGACCGACCTGCGGCCATCTCTTTGCATAGAACATATTAAATCTTAAATTTCCGGATAGCGGAACCCGGCGGGAGTATAATCTTGCAGCACCGCAAGGAATCCGGCGGCTTCGGCTTTAGCGCCGGCCAGATCATGCTCCAGGTAATTTCCGCATTCCTTAGCGGTGGCACCTGGAATAACACCCTCATAATCCCGGATGAATTGGAAGGCCTCCCGGGTCAGAGAAATAACCCGCTCCCCGGACAGGCCCCGGGTCAGAAAATAAAAGCCAGTACGGCATCCCATGGGGCCAAAGTAAATAATTCTGTCAGAATCGGCGCTGTTTCGCACATAGGTGGCAAACAAATGCTCTATCGTATGCAGCACCGGCTGAGACAGGTAGTCTCCGCCGTTGGGACGGCGCATCCGAATGTCATAGGTCTCCACATCCCCGTCCAACCGGGAGAGATACAGGCCCGGCTGCAAAATCAGATGATTAATGGTAAAGCTGGCAATGCGTTCCATAAAACTCCTTCTTTCAGTTAGTGGGTTTCTCCGTTATCAAAACGGAATTGTTTCAAAAAATACAAAGGTTGATGGTGATCGGCACAATCCCGGAACCGTCCCGCCAGGTAAGCACCATCCTCCACCGCCTTGTCAAATAATGCGAAAAAATCCACGCTGGAAGGCCGGCCGCCGGCCAGACCTCGGGAAATCCACCGGGCATGCTTACGGTTGACATAATCAAAATCCGTCTCCGGCTCCAGGGGAGAAACAAAGCAGGATAAACTGACCCCCAACTTTTTCTTCTGTTCCAGCCACAAAGCCATATTCCGGCGGCGGCCCCGTTTGGACAGCAGTAAACCGGAATAGGTTTTAAAGTCCCGGAAAGCCCCATAAATCTCTTTTTCCTCCACCAGTTCCTGACCGGACAGGGTATTCACCACCTGGGCCATCATCCGGGAAACCGCCTTCAGCTCCCGACAGCAGGACGGCAACGCCTCCCTGACCCGAAAACCGGCAATGGGACGGTTTTCCAACTCCAACAAAGCAATGGTATCCAGATTATGTTCCATTTTATGATGCATGAAGCTGGCCTTTTCTCCCAACTGTTCTGCCAGCACCTGCTGAAAGTAATAGACATACGGGTGGGCGGCAGAATCCAGCGCCAGATGAGACAAAAAACCGTAGCAATAAGAAAATACGGCCGGAGCGTCCTTCAGGGGGCAGTTTTCCGCATAATCCCGCATGGCGGTAAACAACTGATCCGGATCGTACTGGTGCAGAACCTTTCCCACCTGCCGGAGACTTTTTTGCCCATTCAAAGGCTTGTGAAAATACAAAAAATCCGGGCCCTGCGCCCCCCAGTAAAAAATCCGGGGACGAAGGCACAGATCGGTTTGTGCAAGTAAATCGGCGGTACGCTTAGCCGCCAGATAATGGGTTGCCAATGCCGGCATATTACCCCAACCTTCTTGAAAATTTTATTGCTGTCCGGCGGCATATAGCCTGGCAAAATCCTCCACCGTTATGCCGAAAACCAGAACATCCTTGGTCTCTCCCTTCAAGGTGATCCCATTCCGCAGTCTGCCCTCCAGGGTAAATCCCAATTTTTGCAGTAGGGCCGCAGAGGCGACATTTTCCGGAAGCACCCGGGCTTCCACCCGCATGAGCTTCAAATCCTGAAATCCAAACCCCAGCAGAGCGGTGACTGCTTCCGTTGCAATTCCCTGCCGCCAATAGCGGGGGTGGACACAGTAACCCACCGTCCCTACCTTGTGTTCTAAATCATAGTTAACATAACTACACGTTCCAATCACTCGTCCGGTGGCACGCTCCGCCATGCAGAAATGGATTTCCGCCAACCAACGCCGGCGCCGCCACAAATAGCGCAGATAATCCTTGGAGTCAGACAAAGACTCATGAGGCGACCACTCGGAATACCGGCTGCACCGGGGGTCCCGACAAAAAGCATACAGATCCTCTGCATCCGAAGGCCGGGGAAAACGCAACAGCAACCGGGGCGTTTTCAATACGGCCCGATAATACGGATTCCTTTGCATCAGGTATTCTTATCCACCTGATGGAACTGCTTTAGGTTCCCCTGCTTTCCGGAACGGCGAGCCAACTCAGCATAGACATCCTCCACGCTGACTCCCTGCTCCACCAGCAGCACCATCAAATGATACAGCAGGTCGGAAACTTCGCAGACCAACTCCTGCTTATCCTGATTCTTAGCAGCGATAATGGTCTCACTGCACTCTTCCCCCACCTTTTTCAGGATCTTATCCAGACCCTTTTCAAACAAATAACAGGTATAGGAACCCTCGGCGGGATTTTCACGGCGTTCCAGAACCGTTTCATACTCCGAACGGAGTCCATCATAGTATTCTGACATATGCTTTAAACCTCACTTTTATCATCCGTTCCAACCGGACTTACACAATTTTTTGAAAAAAACAGCTATGGTGGCCAGTATGGCAGGCCGCACCGGTTTGTTCCACTTCCAGCAATAGGGTATCGTCGTCACAATCTCCGTACATTGCAATCACCCGCTGGAGATGGCCAGAGGTAGCTCCCTTGTTCCACAGCTCCTGCCGGGAACGACTCCAAAACCAGGTGTACCCGGTTTCCAGAGTTTTGCGAAAACTTTCCCGATTCATATAAGCCAGCATCAGCACCTGGCCGGTGCCGGTCTCCTGGACAATGGCGGGAATCAGCTCCGCCTTTTTAAAATATTTGTCAAAATCAAAAACTGCAAGCTCTTGCGCTGTCATGCTACATTGCCTCCTCAATGGCCGCCTTCAGATCCAGCGTCCCTTTATAAATGGATTTACCGCAAATGGCGCCATAAAGGCCCAGAGCCTTCAGGTTTTGAATATCCTGTAAAGTCGCTACGCCACCGCTTGCCACGATTTGGCAGGACACCGCCCCGGCGATTTCTGCCAACTGCTCCAGATTCGGTCCGGACAGGGTGCCGTCCTTGGAAATGTCCGTAAAGATCAGGGTTTTTACCCCAATTTGCTCCATTTCCCTGGCCAGGGTGATGAAATCCACCCCCGAATCCTCCAGCCAGCCATCAGCCGACACCATCCGATTCCGGGCGTCAATCCCCACGGCGATCTGATCCCCATACTTAGCCACGGCATCCCGCACCAGTTGGGGATTCTGCAAAGCCGCCGAGCCCAGAATCACCCGGGCCACCCCCGCCTGCAAATAGGCATCCACAGTCTCCATACTCCGGATACCGCCACCCACTTCAATGGGCAAGCCGACAGCTTCCACCACCCGCCGAAACACAGCGGTATTCACCGGTTTCCCGGCCTTGGCGCCGTCCAGATCCACCATATGGATAAACTGCGCCCCGGCCTCCCGGAAGGACAGGGCTGTGGTCACGGGATCCTCCGCCACCTTTTCCGTGGTGGCAAAATCTCCTTTTACCAATCGAACGCACTGTCCGCCGATAATATCAATTGCCGGTAAAATCAGCATGAAACAAAACTCCTTGTGTTTAGATGGTGCCCTTGGTAGACAGAAGCGTATCTCCCTCTACTTTCACGGCAGCCTTTAACGCATGGGCCAGGGCTTTGAACATGGCCTCAATCATATGATGGGAATTGTCCCCATAGGGGGCGGCGATATGCAGCGTAATCCCGGCATTATAGGCAAAGGCTCGCATAAACTCCACCGTCAGGCAGGTAGCATACGCCCCGCACATCTCCTCCGGAAAGGAAGCATCAAAAACCAAGAAGGGACGGCCACTGATATCCAAAATGGCGGTGCCCAGAGCTTCATCCATGGGGATAGAGGCAGAACCGTACCGGGCAATGCCGGTTTTGTCCTCCAGGGCTTTGGCAAAAGCCTGCCCCAGAACAATGCCGGTGTCCTCTACCGTATGATGTCCGTCTACCTGCAGGTCGCCACTGCAGGTAACAGTTAGCCCCCACCCGGCGTGAACACCTAAGGCCGTGAGCATATGGTCAAAAAAGCCGATGCCGGTCTGAACAGAAACCGGCCCACCCTCCAAATTCAGGGAAACGGCAATGTCGGTCTCTTTGGTTTTACGAAGAATTTCAGCCTGGCGCATAAAGACAACCTCCTTGATTATCCGGAATAGGCTTGCAACGCAGCGATAACCGCGTCATTTTCGGCGGGAGTTCCCACAGTAACACGAAGGGCCTCCCCGAAATTGCGCACCAGAATTCCCTTGGTTTTCAAATATTCATAGACCGCTGGAGCATCCCCAGTGCGGATGTAAACAAAATTGGTGACGCTGGGCCGCATGTTCCAGCCGTTTTTAACGCAAACTGGCTGAAGGGCGGCATAGAGCGTTTCCCGCCCGGCTACGATTTCTGCCCGCCGGCTGCGTAGCAGCGTCGGATGGGACAAAATCACCCGCCCCACCGCCTGGGTCATGCTATTCACATTATAGGGGGACTTACATGCCCGGATAGCCGCCGTAATGGTAGCGTTGGCCACAGCAAACCCCAAACGAATGGCTGCCAAACCAATGGCTTTGGACATGGTTTTCAGCAGCATCACATTATCATACCGGGTCACTTCGGACAGCAGACTTTCGTCCCAGAAATCCATATAGGCCTCGTCCAGAACAATCAGACAGTCTGACAAATCCTGGATCAAACGTCGCACCTGACAGCGGGTCATGCCCCGACCAGCCGGATTACAGGGATTGGAAAAAACCAGCAGCTTTGCATCGTTGGCCTTGCAGCATTCAATGAGAGCATCCGGGTCAATCTCCAGATTCTCCTTCTCATAGACCACGCTGCGGCACTCCCCCAGGCAGGAATAAAACCGATACATGGAGAAATCCGGATTTACAGTCACCACCGTATCCCCCGCCTGGGTAAAGCAGGTAGCAATAAGAAACAGCATTTCATCCGAACCGTTGGTGGCGGTAACATAGGCGGCATCCATGCCATAATAATCGGCAAAGGCCTTGCAAACATCGGCAGCCAAAGGATCCGGATAGCGATTAAAAGGCAATTCCGCCACGGCTGCGGCAATTTCGGTCTTCAGCTCCTCCGGCAGGGGAAAATAGGATTCGTTGGCATCCAGCCGGATAGGATAGTCCCCGGCGCCGGGAGCATAGGGCTCCAGATTTCTGATTTTATCGTTCAAAGAAAAGGCCAAGCTCATAACCTCACTTTAATGGAGTTGGCGTGGGCGGTAAGACCCTCGGTCTCCGCCAGGGTGACAATCTTCTCTCCTACTGTCTTCAACGCAGATTCGGTATAGCTGATAAAGCTGACCTTTTTGATAAAGCTGTCCACCGACAAAGGAGAGAAGAACCGGGCTGTGCCACCGGTAGGCAGCACATGGTTGGGGCCAGCGAAATAGTCCCCCAAAGGTTCAGGGCTCCAGTTACCCAGGAACACCGAACCGGCGTTGTCCGCCCGGCCGATATACTGCATGGGATTTTCCAAACAGATTTCCAGATGCTCCGGCGCCAGCAAATTGGCAAACTCCATAGCCTGATCTGGGCCGTCACAAACGATAATGATGCCATAATTTTCAATGGATTCGGCTGCAATCTCCCGTCGCTCCAGGGCCGCCAGCTGCACCTCCAACTCCTTGGCGGTAGCATCGGCAATCTCCCGGTCTGCGGTAACCAGAATTGCCGAAGCCAGTCGGTCATGCTCGGCCTGAGACAGCAGATCGGCCGCCAGGAATTTTGGATTGGCAAACTTGTCAGCCACCACCAGAATTTCAGAAGGACCGGCCACCATATCAATATCCACCACACCGAAAACCAGACGTTTGGCAGTGGCAACAAAGATATTGCCGGGGCCAACGATTTTATCCACCTTGGGGATGGTCTCGGTTCCGTAAGCCAGGGCAGCAACCGCCTGGGCGCCTCCCACCAAAAACACACGATCCACCCCGGCGATATAGGCTGCCGCCAGAATATCCGGATTGGCTGTACCGCCTTTGGCCGGCGGGGTCACCATAACCAGATCTCCTACTCCGGCAATCTTGGCAGGAATGGCATTCATCAGCACAGAAGAAGGGTAAGCAGCTGTGCCGCCGGGAACATACAACCCCACCCGGGCCAGGCCCCGAACACGCTGCCCCAGCATAACACCCTGGGCATCGGTTTGAAACCAGGACTGCTGCACCTGCCGCTGGTGAAAGGTACGGATATTGGCAGCAGCCTCCTCCAGAGCGGCTACAAATTTCGGATCGCACTGGGTCATGGCGGCTTCCATATCCGCCCGGGTCAGGCACTTCTTGGCAGGAACTGCACCGTCAAACTGCATGGTATAGGCATCTACGGCCTGATCGCCGTTCTGCCGGACATTCTCCAAAATAGCTGTTACCGTTTCAGTCACATCGTTCCGGACAGCCTGTCCTCTGGCGGCAATCTCCCGCAGAGCCTGCTGCTCGGCAACGCCGTCTGCAATTATCGTCTTAATCATTTGCACACACCACTTTCCTAATCTGATCTACCAGAGTTTCAATCTCGGTTTTCCGCAGCTTCAGGCTGGCCATATTGACAATAACCCGGGCGGAAATGGGGCAGACGTCCTCAATAACTTTCAGTCCGTTTTCCTTCAGGGTAGTTCCGGTTTCCACAATATCCACGATACCGTCGGACAGCGCTAACAAAGGCGCCAGCTCCACCGATCCCTCAATCTTAATAATCCGAACGTCCATCCCTTTGGATTCAAAAAATTTCTGAGTCACGCCAGGGTATTTGGTTGCCACTGTCTTGGTTTGATACCCGGCATAAAAATCCGCGCCCTTTTGGGTGGCCAACGCGAACTTACAGCGGCCGATCCCCAAATCCAGCAATTCATAATAGCTGCCGGGGTGTTCCAGGATAGTATCCTTCCCCACAATACCGATGTCGCAGACACCGTGTTCAATATAGGTAATTACATCGGCGGCCTTGGCCAGCACCGCCTCACAGTCATCCACCGGTAAAATCAGCCGGCGGCCTTTATTTTTTAGGGCTTCGGTGTTCATCCCGATTTTATCAAAGATTTCCACTGCGCTTTTTTCCAAACGCCCTTTGGTCAAGGCAATACGAATGGGTCTCATACGGCTTCCCCCTTTACAGGTTCCAGGTTTCCACGCTGTTCCCCACCAGATGCACCGCACAGGCGCCCCGCTCGGCGGCGTCTTCTTTGGCGTGGGAGTAGTTAACATAATCCATCATTTCGCAGGAAGTCCCTGCCGCAATCCGGGCATCTGCAAACTCCAAAGCAGCCATTTCAAAGCCGGGCTTGGCGTACACCAGATGCAGCGGCGTAGCAGCAGGCACCGGCGCCCCTGCCGTCAGCAGGATATCAGTCATCACGTCCAGATCAGCAGCAAAACCAACAGCGGGCAGATCCATACCGAACTCCCCGAACAGGGTATCGTAACGGCCGCCGGAGCAAACAGCATCTCCCGACCCGGTAGCATAGCCTCGAAAAACCACACCGGTATAGTAATTGTTCCGGTGCACCAGGCCCAGATCCAAAGAAATCTTCTCAGACAATGTGGGCTCCAATGCATCAAACAGAGTCTGCAGATAATCCAGTTCCTGGCTTGCAACCCCCTGAAACAGCGCCCGGGCCTCTTCCAGCACCTCCCGACCGCCAAACAAACGGGGCAGATGCTTCAGCGCCCGCACCACCGGGGTCTTTTCCATGGCATCCAGAAGATCCTCCAGGGCAGCATAGCTTTTGGACTCGATGGCCACCCGGATTTCCTCCCGGGTAGCATCCTCCACCGGCAGTTGAGCTACCAGAGCCTTAAAGATGCCAGCATGTCCCACCTCGATCTTATAATCGCCGATACCGCAGGCCTCCAGGCTCTTGGCGGCGGTGTGGATAATTTCCAGATCAGCAGCCAGAGAATCCGTGCCGATGAGTTCGATACCGGCCTGGGTTACCTCGTTGCTGCGCCCCTTATAATCTCCGTTGACCCGAAAAACCTTTTGGATATAGCAAAGCCGCAGGGGCAAAGGCGCATCCTTCAGTCGGGTAGCCACCAACCGAGCAATGGGCATGGTGCTGTCCGGCCGCATAACCAGCAGATGCCCCGTGGGAGACACCAGCTTATACATTTCCTCCTGGGTTAGCCCGGCGCTGGACAGGGAAAACAAATCAAAATTTTCCAAGGCCGGCGTAATAACCTGATGATATCCCCGGCTAGCATACAATCCGGACAAAACCTGCATAATCCGGTCGTGAATCTCGCACTCCTCAAAAAGCAGATCCTTGGTGCCGGCGGGGGTTTTATACAAAAACTTGTTCATACAACAATCCCTTTCACTTTAGCGTGGTAACATGGTAACACAGTGAAGCTGTTTTGTCAACTGAGAATCGGCGAGATTCACTTCTTTTCAGCAGAATTCCAAAAAGAAACGGCCATTTCCCCCGACCTTTCGTGGACATAGACAGAAAAATCAGAAGAGAGACAGCTGGTTGGTATCCGGCAGGAAATCCAAAACACCGGCAGAAGCCAGAGTTTCCAGTACCGATTTGGAAATGCCTGCAGCCAACTGAAATTCTTCTTTGGAAATAAAATCCCCGGATTCAGCGGCTGCCTGGATTCCCACAGCGGCGTTTTCACCAATACCGCCCAGAGAACTGAAGGGCAGCCGGATATTCCCATCCTCCACCAGATATTTCCGGGCGTGGGATTTTTTCAGATCCACCGGCAGAAAATTGATTCCTCTTGCCAACACCTCATTAAGGATCTGCATTTTGGCAATGGAGGATTTTTCCTTGGCGGTGGCCTCCCGCCCTTTCAGTTCCAATTCATGCATCTTATTCAACAGCGCATCCCGCCCCTGCATCAGCAGCATACCGTCAATATCATCGGGACGAACAGTAAAGTAAGCAGCGTAGAACTCCGGCGGCCGATGCACCTTATACCACCCCAGACGCAGGGCCGAAATCATATAAGCGGCGGCATGGGCTTTGGGGAACATGTATTGAATCTTCAGACAGGACTCAATGTACCATTCCGGCACACCGCAATCCCGCATGGTTTGCTTATGTTCTTCGGTCAGCAGCTTGGGGGCGTTTCCCTTTCGGACAATCTCCATAATCTTAAAGGCCATGGCGTTGGGAACGCCCTTATGGCACAGGTAAGTCATGATGGAGTCACGGGTACCGATGACCTCTGAGATGGTACAAACCCCCTGGTCGATCAAATCCTTGGCGTTATCCAGGTACACACCAGTACCGTGAGACAAACCGGAAACCTGCAGCAGGTCGGTAAAGGTCTTGGGCTTGGTATCCACTAGCATTTCCCGAACAAAATTGGTGCCCAGCTCTGGCAAAGCAAAAGTGCCGGTTTTGGAACCAATGTCCTGTTCGGTAACCCCCAACGCTGCAGGGGATTCAAACAGGGACATCACCTCCGGATCGTTCATGGTCACATCCATAACGGGGATGCCGGTATAATCTTCCAGATATTTATAAATGGTGGGCACATCATGGCCCAGGTTATCCAGTTTCAAAATATTATCGTGGATGGAGTGGAAATCGAAGTGGGTGGTAATCATATCCGATGTCTCATCATTGGCAGGACGCTGAATCGGGCAGAAATCGTACACCGAGTAATCCCGGGGAACAACCACCATGCCTCCCGGGTGCTGCCCGGTGGTAGCCTTAATGGAATCTCCACCCATTTCTGCTGCCAGACGGTCGGCCTCAAATTTATTCAGCGGAATACCACGTTCCGCAAAATAGTGCTTCACATAACCGTAAGCCGTTTTATCCGCAATAGTGGAAATGGTACCGGCCTTAAACACCTTCTTGTCATCATAAGCGTCCTCACTGGTAGCCTCCACACCAATCTGGAACAGCTCCTCGGTATAGCGATGGGCGGCACCCTGATGCTCACCGGAAAAGTTCAGATCAATATCAGGCACCTTGTCGCCGTTGAAGCCCAGGAAGGTTTCAAAGGGAATATCGTGGCCGTCCTGATTCAGACGGGTGCCGCACTGGGGACAATCTTTGGATGGCATATCAAAGCCGGAGCCGTATTCGGCGTGTTCAAAGAACTGGCTCCACTTGCACTTGGGGCAAACGTAATGGGGTACCAGCGGATTCACCTCGGAGATGCCGGCCATGGTGGCGGCAAAGGAGGAACCCACCGATCCACGGGAACCCACCAAATAGCCATGGGCTTCGCTGTTGGCCACCAGCTTCTGAGCGGTGACATACATAACGGCGTAGCCGTTGCCGATAATGGAAGATAACTCCCGATCCAACCGCTTGGCCACCAGTTCCGGTACCGGATCACCGTAAATGGACTTGGCCCGGTTCCAACAGGTCTCCTGGAGGGTTTCCTCGGCACCATCAATGGAAGGCGGATAGTTCCCCTCCGGAACAGGGCGAATAACCTCAATGGTATCGGCGATTTTGCCGGGATTGGTCACCACCACCTCAAAGGCCTTGTCCTTACCCAAATAAGAGAAATCCTCCAACATATCGGTAGTTGTGCGCAGATACAAGGGGGCCTGGTTGTCAGAATCAGAGAAGCCCATACCACCCATCATGATTTTACGGATATTGCCGGCTTTTTCATCCAGGAAGTGGACGTCACCGGTGGCTACCACCGGCTTACCCAGCTTTTCCCCAATCTTTACCACAGTCCTGTTAAACTCTTTTATCCGGTCAATAGAATCCACGGCGCCGCTGCGTACCATAAATTCATTATTGCCCAGGGGCTGAATCTCCAAATAATCATAAAAGCTGGCGATTTGCAGCAACTCGGCCCAGGGCCGCCCGGAAACAATGGCCCGATACAGCTCCCCTTGCTCGCAAGCAGAACCGATTACCAGCCCCTCCCGGTGCTTCTCCAGATCACTCCGGGGGATACAAGGTCGTTTGGGAGAACGGGAGCCGGTGGGTCGGCCAAAATATTTCAAATGAGCGTCGGAAACCAACTTGTACAGGTTTTTCAGGCCAACCATGTTCCTGACTAAAATAATCTGATGATACCGGGGGAGCTTTCTCCAGTCTCCGCCGGTCAAAGCGCCATTGAGCCCACGCAAATCGGTACAGCCCGCATCCGAAGGGAGCAAGGCTAGCAGCTTTTGGAAAATATGAGCCAGAATGGCGGCATCGTCACAGGCCCGGTGGTGGTTGAAATCCCCCAGCTTTAGGGCTGCTGCCACGGTATCCAGCTTATGGTTCTTAATATCCGGCAGCAGAGCCCGGGCCATAACCACCGTATCAATGTAGGTGGGGTGAAATTCGTATCCACAACGGCTACAGGCGGCATTCAGAAAGGAAATATCAAAAGAGGCGTTGTGGGCCACCAGTACGGCGTCTCCGCAAAAATCCAGGAAAGCCCGAACAGCTTCCGCTTCGCTGGGGGCATCAGCCACCATAGCGTCGGTAATGCCGGTCAGCTCCACCACACGCTGTGGAATGGGCTTTTCAGGGTTGACAAAGGTATCAAAACTCTCCCCGATTTCGCCGCCGGAAAATTTAACAGCGCCGATTTCAGTGAGCCGATCCGTAGTAGCGGAAAAGCCGGTGGTTTCGGTATCAAACACTACAAAATTGCCGTCCAGGGGGATGTTTTTCTCTCCCATTACCGCCGGCACCAAATCATTGATAAAATAGGATTCGCAGCCGTAAATAACTTTAAATTCACCGCCGTTTTTGTGAATCTTTTCCACAGCCTTCATGGCGTCAGGAAAGGCCTGCACTACACCGTGGTCGGTAATGGCCAGGGCCTTATGTCCCCACTGAAATGCCCGCTGGATCAGCTGTCCTGCCGGACTGACACCGTCCTTTTCGGACATATTGGTATGGCAATGCAGCTCCACCCGCTTCTCCGGGGCTTCGTCCAGCAGCTCGTATTTATCCAGCAGACTGATCTTTAAATTCCGGTCGGTGATGACATACTCCTTCTCCCAGGTGTCCATGTCATAATTGCCTTCCACCAGGATGCAATCCCCCTTTTTCAGGGCTTTCAAGGGGCCGACCATACCGTCATCCACACAGGACTTAATCATCTGGGAGGAGGTATAGTCGGTAAAACAGATACGCACCCACTGACGACCGCCCCGTTTGGTGGGTGTAATCTCCAAAGAGAAAATCTCTCCCCAGACGGTGATCCGTCCGGCGTCGGGTGTAATCCGATTCATGGGCGTAGGACTACCGGAAATACTGCGCCCCCAAATACTCCGGGCCGAATCCAGATACACCGGCAGCCCATTCTCCGGCTTGTCGTGGCGCACCTGGGATCCCTCTTTTGCAGGGGCGGCTTTAGCGGCAGGTTTGGCCTTGGGCGGCTCTGGCCGAATGGCCTCTTCCACATTTTCCAGCTGCCCGGCAAAGGTAATCTCCGGCACAAAGCCGAAGGTCTGCTGCAATTGTTTTTCCAATTCCCGCTGAAAATCGGATTCCGCAATCAGCCCGTAACCACCGTATTTTAACGTAATAATCAATCGCTTTTCAGTGGCATCGTAGGTATATTCTGCACCGTCAAAGAAGCCGTTGAGCGACGGAATTTTAGAGCGCAGCTGCTGCACCAACTCCGGCAAAACAGCAACATCGAACTGCAGCCCGGAAAAGGTCACAGCCACCCGAACCCCCCGCAGCTTCAAGGCACGGCCAATCGCCTGCTCCGCGGCAGCCACAGCTTTTTGCTCCACCGAACGATGGGCGGTCACTTCTGCGCGCAGCGTACGGGCAGCCTTATCCACCTGAATCCGATCCACCTGGCAATCACCAAAAGCCTGTAGCATCACCGGTGTCAGATATTCGCCAAATACTTCCTGAAAACTCGACATTTTTTCCAATCCTTTCCCGGCGTACCCTGCCGCCGGTTTGCGCAGGACAAGCCTTATTCCATGGTTTCGATTTCTGCCAAAAGGGCCTCCACCAGCTGATCCTCAGGCACCTTTCGGATGATCTCTCCTTTTTTAATGAGCAGACCGCAGCCGTCCCCACCGGCTATGCCTACGTCGGCTTCCCGGGCTTCCCCCGGGCCGTTGACAGCGCAGCCCATAACCGCCACCGTCAGATTTTTTCTACAATCCCGCAGTCGTTCCTCCACCGTCTTGGCCAGTCCGATGAGATCAATACGGGTCCGGCCGCAAGTGGGACAGGAAACAATCCGAATCCCATCCTGGCGAAATCCCACCGCCCGTAGCAAATCCAGGGCAGCATAAACCTCCTTCACCGGATCATCGGTCAGGGACACCCGAATGGTGTCGCCGATTCCCTGCAACAGCAATGCGCCGATTCCAGCCGAAGAACGGATCAGACCGATGCGCTCAGTTCCCGCCTCGGTCACCCCCAAATGCAGGGGGTAATCGGTTTTCTCCCGTGCCAGCAGGTAGGCGCTGTACATGGTGGGAACATGGGAAGATTTCATAGAAATGACAATATCATGAAAATCAAACCGCTCCAGCAGCGCCACATGATACAGGGCACTTTCCACCAGAGCCGCCGGCGTTGGTGCGCCGTACTTGGCTAAGATTTCCTGCTCCAGGCTGCCGGCATTCACCCCAATGCGGATGGGAATTCCTCGGGCGGTGCAGGCATTCGCCACTGCTTTCACATGATCCGGGCCACCGATATTGCCGGGATTGATGCGGATCTTATCCACTCCAGCCGCGGCAGATTCCAGGGCCAGTTTATAATCAAAATGAATGTCCGCCACAATGGGAACCGATACGGTTTCCTTCAGTCTGGCAATCAAAGGCACCGTCTCCTGATCCGGAATTGATAGGCGGATCAACTGACATCCGGCCGCTTCCAGAGCTTTGGCCTGGCGCAGATTTCCCTCAAAATCATGGGCGGGGCAGCAAAGCATAGACTGAACGCTGACAGGAGCGCCACCGCCAATTTGTAATCCACCGGCCGTTACAGCCCGGGTCTGCATTCTTTCCATAGGATTTCCTCCCGGCAGGCTAAAAGTTTACAAAAACAACTGGGTCATAAAAAAGACATCAACGGAACAAACCAAAAATATCCTTCACGGTCACAAAGGCCATAAACAACATCAACAAAATGAAGCCTGCCGCGTGGACAATTGCCTCGTACTTTTTGGGAATGGGGCGGCGGAAAATCATCTCCACCAAAATAAAAAACAAACGTCCCCCGTCCAAAGCCGGCACCGGCAACAAATTGAAAATTCCCAGATTAATGGAAATCAGGGCAATGATATTCAGATAATCCAACACACCGGATTTTACCATATCACCAATGGCTACCGTGACCCCCACAGGGCCGGACATCTGACTGATGCCGTATTTCCCGGTAATCAGATCCAGCAAGGACCACCAGACCACCCGCCCGTAAGACAAGGTGGCTTTCACAGATTGCTCCATCCAGGATAGGACAGTTCTTTTCCGGCCGTAGATGGAGAAGTCGACCTGCACATAATTCACGCCGTCCTGGCTGGCGGTAGAAAACTGCACCTGCGACAGATGCACCTTTTCCCCATCCCGCAGAACGGTCATATCCACTTTCCCGTCCGCAGGAATATTGGTGAAGGTGTAACTCAAATCGGTAGTGGTCAGGATCCGGCGGCCATTGACCGAATAAATGGTATCCTCCACCTGCAAGCCAGATTGTTCGCTGACAGCCCCATCGGCAAACGCAGCCACAGTAGTAGTTGGATACCGATCCTGGGGCAGCAACATACAGGATACCAGAATGAAGCAAAATAAAATATTAAAGGAAGCGCCGGCGGCTACAATCAGAAAACGCCGCCAGGGCCGCTTGTTGCAAAAAGCTTTGGGATCGTCGGAATCCTCATCCTCCCCTTCCATGGCATTGTATCCGCCAAAAGGCAAAGCCCGAACAGTATAGAGGGTTTCCTTCCCCTGCTTCCGAAACAGCTTAGGCCCAAATCCAATGGCAAATTCATTAACCCGGACTCCCAGCAGCTTGGCAAAGATAAAATGGCCGAATTCATGAATAAAAATCATGACCAGAAAGGATAAAATCGCAATCAGAATGGGCCAGGTCGCACGCCAGGCATTGGCAACGGAAAACAAAGCATTCGTGGCAACCACCTACTCTTTCTAAAATTCAAACAGCGGCAGAGACAAACGCCCGGGCCGCCCGGTCAGCTTCAAAAACATCCGCCAGGGCAAAGGAATCCACATCCTTCTGGGCTTGCGCCGCAGCGGTCACCAGATCGCCAATCTGCAAAAAGCCGATCTTTCCATCCAGAAACAGCTGCACAGCCGCTTCATTGGCACCATTGGCCGCCGCAGGTACCAGACCGCCCCGCCGGATTGCCTCCAAGCAAACAGGCAAGCACCGGAAGGTTTCAAGATCCGGTGCATAAAAGGTCAGCTTCTGAAGATCGGTCAAACGCAGCTTTCCTTCATCACAGGGACACCGCTCCGGATAGGTCAGAGCATACTGAATTGGCAGCTTCATATCCGGAATTCCCAGCTGGGCAATCACCGCCCCGTCGGCAAATTCCACGGCGCTGTGTACAATGCTCTCCCGATGTACTACAATCTCAACAGCATCCGGGGACACATCAAAAAGATGCACCGCTTCTATCACTTCCAAGCCTTTATTCATCAGCGTGGCGGAATCAATGGTGATTTTGGCCCCCATATCCCAATTGGGATGCTTTGAAGCCTGGGCCGGAGTAACTCTCGCCAGTTCCCCACGGGTTCTGCCAAAGAAAGGGCCGCCGGAAGCCGTCAAGATAATTTTCCGCAAGGCACCGCCGGCCGGGGCACCCTGCAAACACTGAAAAATGGCCGAATGCTCACTGTCCACCGGCAGCATGGTACCGCCTGTTTCCCGCAGCGCCGCTTTCACCAGTTCGCCGCCAGCCACCAGACTTTCCTTATTGGCCAGTGCCAAAATTTTTCCGGCCCGGATTGCAGCCAGGGTACTCTGCAACCCGGCAATCCCCACAATGGCATTCAGAACCGTATCGGCCGATTTCTCCCGGGCACAAGCCAGAATACCTTCCTCTCCTGCCAGAACCTTAGTAGCAGTATCCGCCACCCGCACCTTAAAATCGGCAGCGGCCTTTTCATCGGCAAGAGCGGCCATTGCAGGCCGGAACCTGCGGACCTGCTGCTCCAGCAAAGCAACATTGGAACCGGCCGCCAGCGCCGAAACCCGGAATCCCCGGGCTACCGCCACCTCCAGGGCCTGCGTTCCGATGGAACCGGTGGAACCCAAAATGGATAAAATCTTTGTCAAATCATCACCCGACCTTCCAGCAAAATAAAGGCCCAGACAGTATATGCAGCCCAGGCCTGTAATATTAAGATTGAGAAAGAACCCCTAAGCAAAGATAGACAAGGGGCATAACAAACAGCAGGCTGTCGAACCGATCCAGAATCCCACCATGCCCCGGCAGGAGATTTCCGAAATCTTTAATACCTGCCGACCGTTTTAAATAGGAAGCGGTCAGGTCCCCGAAAATTCCCACCACGGTAAAGAGGGGCGTCATCAGCAAAATGCCCAGGGGAGAACCAGTAAAAGTGGGGCAAAGTGCCATGTAGACAAAAACAAAAACAGCATTCACCAACAGCGTGGAAAGAACGCTGCCCACAGCGCCTTCCACCGTTTTATGGGGGCTGATTATCGGGGCCAGCTGATGCTTGCCGAACGCCCGACCAACAAAGTATCCTCCGGCGTCTGACACCCAGGCGCAGGAAATAGCATACAGCAGGAAGAACAACCCATTGTGATCGACTGACACCAAGGCAAACGTGGTAAAGCCAAAGGTGATGGCAACACTCAGCAAAAAGGTGTAAGCCACCTGAACAGGCGAAACCTTCTTGTAATTTACCAGCATCAAGAAAAACAAAAGAATCACAAAAGCTACGTTCAACGCATTCTGGTCCAACGGAATATAGCCCAGATACACAAAGGGCGACACTGCGCCGTAAATCCCCGCCGGAATCAGCAAAGGCCAGAAAGTGACAAAGCCGGTTTTCCACAGTCCCTCATACAAAGCAGTCAAAATCGTGGCCACCACGAACAGGTCAAAAAGCACCCCTTGAAACACAAAACGGCTCAGAATAAACAATGCCATGGCAGGCAAACCAATCGCGGCAGTAAGCAACCGTTGTTTCATGCAAGATCCCCCTTCGCAACATTGATTTCAAAAAGCAAGCCCTATTCGGAAGCACCAAACCGGCGATTTCGATGACTGAAGGCATCAATCGCCTGTTCCAGATGCTTGGGCTTGAATTCCGGCCAAAGCACATCCGAAAACCAAAATTCACTGTAGGCAGACTGCCAGGTAAGAAAATTAGAAAGGCGCAGCTCTCCGGAAGGACGGATGATCAGATCCGGATCAGGTTGGCCACCAGTATACAGCCGGGCAGACAGGGCATCCTCCGTGATATCCGCCGGTGTCATGCGGCCGCTCTGCACCTCTTCGGCCAAAGCCTTTGCGGCATGAACAATCTCGTCCCGCCCACCGTAATTCAATGCAATGTTGAGATGCAGACCGGTGGCGTCTTTGGACAGATCCTCATCCTTGCGGATCAGCTGACGGATATCCTCATCCAGCACTGACAGATCCCCAATAAACTGCACCTGAATATTTTCGTCCTTAAAATTTTCAGCATCCTTCAGGTAATCCCGCAGGATGTTCATGATATTGTCCACTTCCTCCTTGGGACGCTTCCAATTTTCAGTAGAAAAGGCGTACACCGTTAGGTAACGGATGCCAATCTTATTGCAATACCGGGCAATAGTTTTAAAATTGGAAGAGCCGGCGGTATGCCCCATGACCCGGGGCATATGGCGTTTTTTGGCCCAGCGGCCATTGCCGTCCATAATAATCCCAATGTGGGCGGGCAGCAAACGCTCCCCTTCTTGTTTTTTCCCGAAAATGGACAAATCATCACACCCTTATAAACAGACATCAAGGGGCGGCCGCAAAAAACGAACGCCCCTGTAATTGGCTCTTTTTCGGAGAAATCAGATCTCCATAATTTCCTTTTCTTTCCGGGCGGTCAGGCCGTCGATCTCCTTGACATACTTATCGGTAAGATCCTGCACCTTCTTCTCGGCGCCGGACAAATCGTCCTCGGTGATCTCGCTGTTCTTTTTCATGGTCTTGAATTTATCCAAAGCGTCCCGGCGAATATTCCGGACAGCCACCTTGGCATCCTCGGACATACCCTTGACCTCCTTGGACAGCTCCTTCCGGCGTTCCTCCGTCAAGGGCGGGAAGTTCAAGCGGATGTTCTTGCCGTCATTCTGAGGATTGATGCCCAAATCAGAAACTTGAATGGCCTTGGCAATAGTGCCCAGCATGGTGGCATCCCAGGGGGCAATCTGAATGGTATGGCCCTCCGGCACAGAAACGGTTGCCATCTGGGCAATGGGAGTAGGCACGCCGTAATAGTCCACACTGATCTTATCCAGAACAGCCGGGCTGGCCCGACCAGCCCGAACAGCACCAAAATTCTTCACCAGACTGTCCAGCGCTTTTTCCATTTTTTCCTTTGTTAAATCTAAAACTGCTTGCATAGTAATATCCTCCAATCCTTTTATCCTTTTACCACGGTGCCCACGGATTCTCCGCGGACTGCCCGCACAATGTTCTCCGGGTTGTTCAAATTAAACACCAGCAAGGGCAGATCATTGTCCCTGCAAAGGGTGGCTGCGGTACTGTCCATCACATGCAGATCCTTATTCAGCACATCCATATAAGTCAGGGTGTCAAACTTTTTTGCATCCGGATTCGTCTTGGGATCGGAATCATAAACTCCATCCACATTGGTAGCCTTAAAGATGATATCAGCCTCAACTTCAGCAGCACGCAAAGCCGCGCCGGTATCGGTGGAGAAATAAGGGTTGCCGGTGCCGCAGCCAAAGACCACCACGCGCCCCTTTTCCATATGGCGCACTGCACGGTTGCGGATGTAGGGCTCGGCCACCTCCCGCATGGAGATCGCAGTCTGAACCCGGTTGTCCACACCCAGCTGCTCCAAACCGTCACCGATGGCCAAAGCGTTAATAACCGTGGCCAGCATCCCCATATGGTCAGCACGGGTCCGATCCATCTGGCCACCGGAGCGACCGCGCCAGAAGTTTCCGCCGCCAACCACAATACCGATTTGCACCCCCATATCGGCACATTGTTTCACAGCTTTACAAATGTTCAGCACAACGTCAAAGTCCAAACCGGTTTTTTGTTCTCCGGCCAGAGCTTCGCCGCTGATCTTCAACAGAATTCGTTTGTATACCGGCTGCATGCCAGCACCTCCCAAACAGGTTTTTACTATTGTACCAAAAAAAGGGGACAAAGTCAATGACAAACGGTCTACACGTCTTTAATTTTTATTGAACTTTTATTTTCCCTGGCGCGGCGGCCCCGCATCCGTCTTTGTCAGATAATCATCCCCTCTAAAAAGAGGAGGAAAACGATATCTGATTTAAAATAGCTTTCCGCAATAACACTACATCGGTAACACTCAAGCAAGAATCCCCATTCATATCCCCTGCCGATACTTCTGAAGTCATTTGCCCTTCCAAAATCGCTTTCCGCAGCAAAACCACATCTGTGACCGACAGTATACTGTCCGCGTTCAGATCCCCAGGCAGATTGATATCCGGCAGCCATTCTCCCAACAGTGCAAACTGCCCCAGCTGGTCGGTATGAAACACAAGGAATCCATCCTGGTACCTTGTTTCCACACGGTTCATAGAACCATTCTCCGAAACATAATAGAGGTTGCAGGTTCCCACGCCCATATCATCCGGCACTGGGATTTTCAACTGCACCGCATGAACCGGTTGAAATTCGTACCCGTTCTTTTGCAGATTCAGCTGGTACAGTTGCATATCTTTACCCGGGAATTCCGGGAGCTGAACATCAATTGGTGCTTTTACGATTTCCACACAAAAGAGAGCGTTCTCCAGATCCTCCCATAATCCTGAAACGGTAATACCAGCTTGTTCCAGCATCGGATACGCCATAAAAGGAGTCTGATTCTTCCGGGCGAATTGTTCCGCATAAGAGCCACTATACCCGGTGATACTCATACGATTGCAATCATGAAAGGTACTGAACCAAATAGAGGTGACACTGTCTGGAATGGTGACGTTGGTCAGATTTATACAGCCGCTAAAAGCCTCATAATCAATGGTAATCACACTGTCGGGAAACACAACATCAGTCAAGCCGGTGCAACCATAAAATCCATGATTGCCAATGGTTTGCACTCCATGTGGAATGGTAATATCCTCCAGGCTAATACAATAAGAAAACGCCCACTCCCCAATGGAGGTCACACTGGCCGGAAGGTGGACACTTGTCAAATACCTGCAATTATAAAAAGCGCTGTTTCCAACGGTTGTAACGCCCTCCTCCAAAATCACAGTCCTGACTTTTGCAGCATTCCACGAAGAACCTTGCATCGCACCGGTACCGCTCACTGTCAATACGCCGTCATCCTCTAAAATCCAAGTTAAATTTTCCCCGCACGTGCCACTTGTTGCTGCAGCCAACGGCATATTCCAGCAGGAAAACATCAGGCACCCCAACAGCAGCAACAGCATAATCCGTTTCATAGTTTCCCTCCTTTGAATAGATCGCAATTCGAAACCACAAAAACACTCAACTTTATATAAAGACAAAAACCGCCGCATCCAGCAATGGGATGCGGCGGCAATATTTCAGAATTACTTAATCATACCGGCCACTTCGTCGGCAAAATTCTCGCTCTTCTTCTCCAGGCCCTCACCCTTGACCATACGGACAAACTCCACGAACTTGACGGTACCGCCCAGTTCCTTGGCCACGCCGTCCATATACTGGGAAACAGACTCCTTATCATTCATGACGAAAGCCTGCTCGGTCAGGCAATTCTCCTTATAGAACTTCCCCATTTTGCCCATGACGATTTTCTCGGCAATGTTGGCGGGCTTACCGGATTCGATCACCTGCTGCAGCTGGATGGCCTTCTCCTTCTCCAGCTCGTCGGCAGGAACGGAGTCCTTATCCAGGTAAGCGGGATTCATCGCAGCAACCTGCATGGCAACATTCTTGGCAGCAGCGGCAAACTCGGGCTTAGACTCGATACCGCCAGTGGTCTCAAACTTCACCAGCACACCGATGGAACCGCCGCCATGGACATAAGAGCCCACAACGCCTTCCATCCGGACAAACCGGCGAATCTTCATGTTCTCACCAATGGTATAGATCTTATCCTTCAGATCATCAGCAACAGTAACACCGCTCTCCTCCTTGCATTCCAGGAGCGCGTCCACATCGGCGGGGTTCTCCCGGGCGACAACCTTGGCCACTTCGGTGGCAAAGGTGGTGAACTTCTCGTTCTTGGCAACAAAGTCGGTTTCGGCGTTGACTTCCAGAACGACGGTAATATCATTCTCAGAATAAATGACAACAGCGCCCTCGGCAGCAATCCGGGAAGCCTTCTTGGCGCTGGCGGCCAAGCCCTTTTCCCGCAGAAAATCAATGGCCTTGTCCATATCGCCGTCAGAGGCGGTCAAAGCCTTTTTGCAGTCCATCATGCCGCAGCCGGTCTTTTCCCGGAGGGCCTGGACGTCTTTCGCAGTAAAAGCCATAATTATTTCCTCCTAATTCAGTGGTAAAGTTGTATCGGAATTATTCCGCAGCCTCAGCAGCTTCGGCAGTTTCCTCAGCGGGAGCCTCCTGTGCGGCTTCCCCCTGCTCACCCTGACGGCCTTCAATCACAGCATCAGCCATGGTGCCGGTGATGAGCTTGACAGCGCGGATGGCGTCATCGTTGCCGGGAATCACATAGTCCACATCGTCGGGATCACAGTTGGTATCCACAATGGCGACAATGGGGATGTGCAGCTTTCTGGCTTCGGAAACGGCGATCTTCTCCTTGCGGGGATCGACGATAAACAGGGCGCCGGGCAGCTTCTGCATG
>CAYZTR010000021.1:37916-38320 GCA_964481575.1 uncultured Eubacteriales bacterium | reverse complement strand
CATTGCGATAAATCCTTTATTTTCAAGCGTTTTGGAGGATTTTATTAAAACTCTACGAGGTGTGGTAAATATCTATGAAATCAAGAGTTTACAATCGAAATGGGGTTCGGATATAAAAGGTTTGGGGGAGCCATCAAAAAGGAAGAACTGCCAAGGGCTAGTTCTTCCTTTTTTTCTTCTGTAGGAATTCAAAAGGGTGATTCTAGTTTACGGTTAGTGCTTTACTCACTGGGCGGTGAAGTCGGTGCTAACGACATCAAGCGCGTCCAGTGGATGAAACAATGAAGATGGCTTTGGTACATTGGTCGATATATGCTAGTTGTCTAAGTAAAGCCCAAATTTCAGGTGTTGCACGAGGTATCTTCTGATCGTTTTCATAAGTGAAACATAAACATAAAATTGTA
>CAYZTR010000021.1:0-37906 GCA_964481575.1 uncultured Eubacteriales bacterium | reverse complement strand
GCTAAAAGACTACACGTCTATTGATTTGGAGTCCTTTTATTCTATTCGCTTTACGGTGCGTGATATTGCTTCTGCCTATTCCCGAATAGTTATTGCTTTTGGTAGCTGTAAAAGGCGATTACAGTATCACTTCTGCCAATGATACAAATAACACGGTTTTAATTATTAAATTTAATAGTGTGTTTCTTTTTGATTGGACTTGCCCTTTTCTATTTCATTTGCTATAATAAAAGAAAAACTTGGGGGTATTTGTATGATAAACGCTTTGATTGGTGTTCCTGCTACTGGTGATAGTGGTTTGAAAATGATTATCGTTGTTATGGTTATTGTCCTGTTGATTATTATTGCCATGGCAATCTTTTTGTTCCGGAATAATAAAAAGAATGCCATTGAATCTGACGCGGCTGTTTCTTCTGTAACGCCGGAAGCTTCTCCGGATACAGAAAGCAAGGATGATGGCGATTCTTCTGATCATACCATTTAAGGAAGCTGTTACCTTATGAAAAACACCTTTTCTTTGTCTGCTGACGATACCATTGCTCTGGTCGCTTGTTCGGACGGTGTGCATCCAGGTGCAAAGCCTCAGATTGAGCAGCTATGCCGGGTTTTAGAGTACCTAGGGTTACACACTTTGACCAGCCCGTATTTATACGCCGGTCCGGATGGTGTCTATGCTGGAACGGCAGCTCAGCGTGCGGAAGCGTTGACAGAGTTCTATCTGAATCCTGCTGTACAGGCTATATTTGATGTATCTGGCGGGGATTTAACCAATGAATTGTTGGAATTCCTGGATTTTGATCTGCTTGCTGCACATCCAAAACCCTTCGCAGGTTACAGTGATGTGACAGTACTTTTGAATGCACTGTTTGTTCGCAATCAAACCCCGGGGCTTTTATGGCAGATTCGCAATCTTGTTGGCAAATATGGCCGGCAGCAGCTGGTGGATTTTAAGTCTTTCTTTTTAGAAGGATTAGGCGGGCTTTGTGATTTTCCTTATTCCTTTTTGCAGGGGAGTCGCATGTCCGGTATTGTGGTCGGCGGAAATTTGCGATGCTTTTTAAAATTGGCAGGGACACCGTGGTTTCCGGATCTTTCCGGAAAGATCTTATTTCTGGAATCCCGCAGTGGAGAGCTTCCGCAGACAGTGACTGCTTTCCGACAGCTTTCCCAGTTAGGCGCTTTCCGAGATGCTGCCGGAATTTTGCTGGGTACCTTTACCCAGATGGAAAAGTCCAAAATTTCTCCTACGGCCCGGGAATTGGTATTGTCCATGACGCAGTTGCCAGTAGCGGAAACTGGGAAAATCGGTCACGCGGCTGATTCCAAAGGAATTTTAATCGGATCCGCCATTACTTTAGAGGCTTGATGGATGCAATCTAAAAGCAGAAGAAACTGCCGCAGACGTGTTGTTGCACGGGTGCGGCAGTTTCTTTTTGACAGTGGAACTGTATCTTGAAGTATGAGAGTATCAAGTTAAATGTAGCTGTGTATAAAATTCATCCAGGGTCTGACAGGAAGCCCTTAGTTTTTCTGTTTCTTCCCTGGTCAGCCCAAGCTGTAATACATGAGAAACACCCTCCCGGTTGACGGTACAGGGAACGCCTGCAAAGGTATGATCCAGTCCATAAGCACCGCTTAATTTTGCAGAGATGGTCAGGATGCTGTTTTCATCTCCGAAAATGGCCTTTGTAATTCGTACCAAAGCCATGCCGATGCCATAATAGGTAGCTTGTTTCGCCTCAATAATCTCGTAGGCGGCTGTCCGGACCTCTTTCTCCAGCTGGTCCAGGTCTTGCCTGTGAAAGTGGTTCTGCTCCTGGAGAATGTCCAATACTGGCTTGGTAGCCAGCATAGCCTGGCTCCAGGGGATAAATTCGGTGTCACCGTGTTCTCCCATGACATAGGCGTGCAGATTCCTGGGATCCACATGGAAGTAATCACCCAGGCGATAGCGCAGCCGGGCGGTATCTAGGGATGTGCCGCTCCCCAAAACTTTTTCTGCCGGAAATCCTGATAAGGTATAGGTGACACGCGTCATGATGTCCACCGGATTGGTGGCAACCAGAAAAATGCCGGAGAATCCTGATTGGATAATGGGAGTGAGGATAGAATCAAATACAGAGATATTCCGCTGCAACAAATCCGTTCGGCTTTCCCCTGGCTTTTGGGCAACGCCGGCGCTGATGACGATCAGATCAGCATCCCGGCAGTCAGAATATTCTCCGGCATAGATCCGCATGGGGGAGGGGGAAAAGGCCAGTCCATGGTTCAGATCCATGGCTTCCCCCCAAGCCTTTTGCTTATTAATATCAATGAGCATCAGCTCATCGCAGGCGTGTTGATTCAGCAGAGCATACGCATAACTCATACCCACCATACCTGTCCCAATCAGTACCACTTTTCTCATATCTTTTTTCATCCTGCACACTCCTTTATTCAGTATCATTCTTTCTAAGAAGGTGCTGATTTATACATCCCTGCAAGTGGAAAAGACGGTTGAAAAATCCCCTGCTGCCGGAACAAATCCGACAACAGGGGATTCGAAAAAGATAAGGATGTATTAGAAGCCCATGGCGGCCCGCATAGTATCACCGATGGCTTCAGCCAACGCTTTTGCTTCAGTACCGGTGGCACCTTTCGCCGAAATGTACAGCTTGATTTTAGGCTCAGTGCCAGAGGGACGGATAATGGCCGAGCAATCCTCTGCCAGTTTGAAGCTGATGACGTTGGAAACAGGCAGGGTGATGGGCGTTTGTTTGCCCGTGGCCAGTTCTGTTGTAACAGAATTCTCATAATCCTGAACCAGCAGGGTTGCTTTCCCACCTACGGTCGTGGGCGGATTCTGCCGTAGGTTTTCCATAATCTGCTTCATTTGCTCCATACCGGAGGCTCCTTCGCAGACAAAGCTTTGCTGACAGTTCTCATAATGGCCAAACTCGTCATACAGCTCATTCATGACCTGAATCAGGGTTTTGCCCTGGGTTTTGTAATAGGAGGCCATTTCACAAATAAGCATGGAACCCACCACGGCATCCTTATCCCGGACATAAGCCCCGGCCAGATAACCGTAGCTTTCCTCAAACCCGAAGATATAACGATCTTCTTCTCCTTTTGCTTCCAGCAGCCCGATCTGCTCACCGATGAATTTAAAGCCGGTAAGTACATCAATGATTTGCACACCGTATTTGGCCGCAATGGCATTGCAAATATCGGTGGAAACGATAGTTTTGACTACGATAGGATCCTTAGGCATAGTGCCTTTGGCGATTCTCTGAGACAGCAAATAGTTCATGAGCATGGCGCCCACCTGGTTGCCGGACATGAGTTTGAATTCTCCCTGATCCCGGATGGCGATGCCCACCCGGTCACTGTCCGGGTCGGTAGCCAGGAGAAGATCCGGCTGAACTGTTTCAGCCAGTTTCAGAGCACAATTGAACGCTTCCCGGATTTCGGGATTGGGGAAAGGAGCAGTGGGGAAGGTGCCGTCCGGCAACTCCTGCTCAGGAACAACGGTGACATTTTCCACGCCGATGCGCTTCAGGATAGCCCGCACCGGCTTGTTGCCGGCGCCGTGCAAGGGAGTGTAAATTACATTCAGGTTGGCCTTTTTGCAAACCTCCGGATTAACTGCCTGGGCCTGCACCTGATCCAGATAGGCATCAAAGGTGCTTTGGGGAATGATGGAAATGCGCCCATCGGCAACTGCCTGGTCATAATCGCAGGTTTTCACGCCTTCAAAGGTGTCCACTTTCCCAACATAATCCAGTACGGCTTCGCTGGCTTCCAGTGTCAGCTGGCAGCCGTCAGGGCCGTAGGCCTTGTAACCGTTATACTTGGAGGGGTTATGACTGGCGGTGACGACAACGCCTCCGTCACAGTGATGATGACGAACGGCAAAGGAGAGCATGGGGGTAGGCCGTAACTCGGAATACAGGTACACCTGAATGCCATTGGCAGCAAACACGCAGGCGGCAGATTTTGCAAAAGTGTCGGACTTGATCCGGCTGTCATAAGCAATGGCTACGCTGGGATGTTCCGCACTGGCATTGAGATAGTCGGCAAAGCCCTGAGTGGCTTTATTGACGGTGTAAATGTTCATCCGGTTGGTGCCGGCACCGATGACACCTCGGAGACCGCCGGTGCCAAATTCCAATTCTTTATAAAAACGGTCAAATATTTCATCCGTTTGTCCGGTGATGGCCTGCAATTCTGCGACCAGATCCGGATCGGCTGTTGCTTTTTCACACCACTGGGAATATAATGTTTCTACCATATCTAACATCCTCCTGAATACAAAATATGCTTCTTGCCAACGAAAATATGTTAATACAGTACGTCTGACCAAGAAACTACTATTCATAATGTACCACGAAATATTGAAAAAAGCAAGCAAAATTGGACAAAATTGCAATATTTCTTTTGATTCCGGAAAAAATGAGAAAAAGACTTGACTTTTGTTTGAAGAATTGGTAAAATACCTTTGACAACAAAGCAGAACTAGGATGATTCCGTTCTCGCCTCAAGGTTTTGTCTGTTGAGGCTAATAAGCGCAAGTACGCTCATGATAGCGTTATTTCTGTGTTTATGCGAGGACAGGGGGTATCCTGTCCTCGTTTTGTATTATTTATTTGGAGGTGCTGACCATTAGCAGTAAGGAACTTTCCATCAACGAAGCAATCACGGATAAAGAAGTCCGTGTGATTAGCGACGATGGCGAACAGTTGGGAATCATGGCGTCGGCTGACGCGCTGAACCTGGCCTATGAAAAGGATCTGGATCTGGTGAAAATTGCCCCCACCGCCCAGCCTCCTGTTTGCAAGATCATGAACTATGGTAAGTATAAGTTCGAACAGGAGAAGCGGGAGAAGGAAGCAAAGAAGAACCAGAAAATTATTGATCTGAAAGAGGTTCGTCTGAGTCTGACCATCGATACCCATGATTTTGAAACCAAGGGCAAGCAGGCCAACAAGTTTTTGGACGGCGGCGATAAGGTCAAGGTTTCGATCCGGTTCCGCGGGCGGCAGTTGGGTCACCCGGAGATCGGTTACGATATCATGAAGCGGTTTGCGGCCTTTTGTGCCGAACACGGTAGCGTGGAGAAGCCCGCAAAAATGGATGGCCGGAATATGTTGATGTTTCTTGCCCCCAAGGTTAGCAAGTGATCCGTTTATTTAAGGAGGAAAAATAAATGCCTAAAATCAAGACGCACTCCGGTGCCAAAAAGCGGTTTAAACTCACCAAAACCGGTAAGGTAAAGCGCGCACATGCCTTCAAGTCTCACATTCTGAACAAGAAGACCACCAAGCGGAAGAGAAATCTCCGCAAGACCACCGTTGCTGATGTGACCAATGTCGCAAAGGTCAAAAAGATGGTTCCTTATAAATAAGTTGATTTCAAAAATAACGGAGGTTACGATACATGGCTAGAGTCAAAAGCGCAATGATGACGCGCAAAAGAAGAAAGAAGCAAATTAAGCTTGCCAAGGGTTACTTTGGTGCCAAGTCTAAGAAGTTTAAAATGGCCAAAGAGGCCGTAATGAAATCCGGTCAGTACGCTTACATCGGCCGTCGGCTGAAGAAGCGTGATTTCCGCCGTCTGTGGATCACCCGCATCTCCGCTGCCGCGAAACTGAACGGTATGAACTATTCTACCTTCATGAATGGTCTGAAGAAGGCCGGCGTCACGCTGAACCGCAAGATGCTGTCCGAGATTGCCATCCATGATCCCGAGGGCTTTACCGCTCTGACCGAGCAGGCCAAGGCCGCACTGCAATAATTAATGCGCGCCCGAAGCAAATCTTCGGGCGCATTTTCATATAGTGGCGGCCGGCGATTTCCTGGCTTGCATGGGAAGCAAACCGGCCACAGCTATCATCTGACGCCCGATAAATGCCCCTGTAGGGAGGAAACCATTCGTGCGGATTACAAGTCGTGATAACCGGCAAATGAAAGAAATTGGAAAACTATATACCTCTGGCCGTTTTCGTAAAGAGAACGGCCTGTTTGTGGTGGAAGGGGAGCGGATTTGCTGGGATGCTGCAGAAACCGGGATTCCTATCCGGACTTTAGTTCTTTCGGATACCGGCGCGGTTCGGTATTCTGAGACTGCCCGCCGTCTGGAGAGGATGGCTGGTGAAGTGATTTCTGTACCGGATGTGCTTTTTTCCAGAATTTCGGATACTGTCCATCCTCAGGGGATCCTTTGCGTTTGTGAAATCCCGGCGCATCGGTTGACGTCTGAAGGAATCCTGCCAGGTAGACGCTATGTTGCTCTGGAAAACCTTTCTGACCCTGCCAACCTGGGTACCATTGCCCGAACCGGTGAGGCGCTTGGTATTGATGGATTGATTCTTTCCGCTGATTGCTGTGATCCTTATAGTCCTAAAGCGCTGCGGGCTGGAATGGGTAGCCTGATCCGGATTCCTTTGCTGAAAACGGAGGACTTTTTTGGGGTGCTGCGTGATTTGCAGGCCAGAGGAATTTCCAGTTATGCAGCAGTGCCGGCTGCTGATGCGATGCCGGTGACCCGATTGGATCTGTCGTCCGGAGTTGTTCTTATTGGCAATGAGGGGAATGGACTGACACCGGAAGCAAAGGCATTGGCGACACATTGCGTTACCATACCCATGGGTGGGAAAGCGGAATCTCTGAATGCCGCTGCCGCCGCGTCTATTCTCATGTGGGAGATGATGCGTCGTGGATAAAACCTATTGGATTTGGTTGGGATTGGCTTTGGAGTATGGATCTACCCGTGTCAAAAAGATTCTGGAAGAATTTGGTTCGCCCCGGGCCTTTTATGAGACTGCGCCGAAAACGCGGTTGGAGCGATTGGCTCAGGTGCTGTCCAATGAAAAAAGCCGCTGTTCCTTTGCAGAAAAAATTAACAAAATCCCCCTTGACTCTGCCGTGCAAATCGGGGAAAATTGTAAACAGTTGGGCATTACTGTTTTGACACCGGATGATGAGAAATATCCCAAAATCCTTTGGGATATTTCCGACCCACCGGCTGCCCTTTATTGTAAAGGGGAATTGCCGGATTTAGACGTACGCCCAGGCATTGCCTTTGCCGGCAGCCGTACCCCAACCCAGGAGGGCGCCCTGCATACTGCTTCTTTGGCCGCCAGTTTCGCACTGGTTGATGCTGTGATTGTTTCCGGCGGCGCTTTGGGGATTGATCGGGCCGCCCATATCGGCGCGTTGGCTGCGGAGGGAAGCACTGTTGTAGTGATGCCTTGCGGCGTGGATGTAAACTATCCGAAAACCAATGCTTCCATGCGGCGTTCCGCCCAAAAGCGTGGTTGTTTGCTGTCAGAGTTTCCGCCCGGTACCCAGCCATACCGCTCTGCTTTTCGCTTTCGTAATCGGATTCTGTCCGGTTTGTCCAGAGCCACCGTGATTGTGGAGGCCGGAGAAGGCAGTGGTACATTGATTACTGCGGAGGCCTGTCAAAAACAAAAACGGCCGCTGTTTGTGCAGCCTGGTTCGGTTTCCTTGCCCCAATATGCCGGATCTAATCGGCTGATTCAGCAGGGAGCCACCATGTTGCTGCATCCTGTGGATGTGGTCCGTAGGATGCCTGCTGTGTTTCCCGCCGATGCGGCGGAACGGGTGGATGCGCCTCTGCCTGAGAAAATCCAGGAACGTTTCTCTTATGTTTTTCCCGGCAGATCTTTTGTGCAGCCGGTTGCTTCTATCCGGAAGTCTGTCCCCGATGTTCTCTGCCCGGAGGAAATGCCGCTGCCGGAAGCGGAAGCACCCGCTCTGCGGTCACCCCAGGAAATATTGCAACAAACGGAAGTCGGCCGCTCTCTTTCCCCGGATGCCAGGCGAGTGTTTTTGTTGTTCCGGGTGGGTGAGACGGCGGAGTTTCAGGAATTGTTGGGTCGAACCGGCTTGCCTTATGAGGATCTGACGCAGGCTTTGACAGAACTGGAACTGTTTGGCCTTCTGGATGGCCTACCTGGTAATCAGTATTGCCTACACAAAATTTAAAGATACAGGAGAATCATCAACCATGTCCAAGCTCATTATTGTGGAGTCCCCTACCAAGACCAAACCCATTCAGAAATATCTTGGCCCCGATTATGAAGTGATGGCTTCCAAGGGCCATGTGCGGGATTTGCCGAAAAGCACCCTGGGTGTGGATGTTGCCCATGACTTCAAACCAAAATATCAGGAGATGCCGGATAAAAAGGAATTGCTAAACAAGCTGCGGGATGCAGCTGCTTCTGCCGATGTGGTTTATCTGGCCACCGACCCTGACCGGGAGGGAGAAGCCATTTCCTGGCACCTGGCTCAGTTGCTTGGGTTGAACCTGGAGGATGCCAACCGAGTGGAATTTAACGAGATCACAAAGACCGGTGTGGAGAAGGGCATGGCCGTTCCCCGGAAGATTAATCAGGATATGGTGGATGCGCAGCAGGCTCGCCGGGTGCTGGATCGGATTGTTGGTTACAAGCTGAGCCCCTTTTTATGGAAAAAAGTGCGCCGTGGTCTGTCTGCCGGACGGGTTCAGTCGGTGGCTTTGAAGCTTATTGTGGATCGGGAAAAGGAGATCCGCGCCTTTCATCCCAAAGAATATTGGACCATTGAGGGAAAATTCACCCATCCATCCCGCCGGGTGTTTGAGGCGAAGCTGACTGGGAAAGAAGGCAAGAAAATTCCAGCCATTCCCGATCAGACGGCGGCAGACGCCATTTGTGCCGAACTGCAAGGAGCAGCCTACGAGATCGCCAAGGTGAAAAAAGGCGTGCGAAATAAGCAACCGGCACCGCCTTTCATCACTTCTACTCTGCAACAGGAAGCTTCCCGAAAGCTGAATTTTGAAGGTCAGCGCACCATGCGTATTGCCCAGCAGCTATATGAAGGAGTGGAGCTTCCCGGCCAGGGAACGGTGGGTCTCATTACCTATATGCGTACTGACTCCCTGCGGATTTCTGAGGAGGCCAGAGCCGCCGCCAACGAGTATATTGTCCAGCGTTATGGGGAAAACTATCTGCCCAAAACGCCCCGCCAGTTTAAGACCAAATCCGGCGTCCAGGATGCACATGAGGCCATCCGGCCTACCAATCTGAGCCTGACCCCTGATATGCTCAAAGATAGTCTGACCGCCGATCAGTTTAAGCTGTACCGTTTGATTTGGTCCCGGTTTATTGCCAGTTTGATGGCCGCTTGCGTGCAAGATACTGTTTCAGCCTCTATCCTGGCCAAATGCACCAACGGCACGGATTACACCTTCTCTGCCAGCGGCTATACCGTTCGCTTTGACGGCTTTACGATTTTGTATGAAGAGGGCAAGGATGATGCCGAAGGTGAATCCGGCGGCGCACTGCCTGTGCTGAAAGAAGGGGAGGTCTTGAAAGCCAAATCTGTGACCGGTACCCAACATTTCACCCAGCCACCGGCACGGTATACCTATTCCACCCTGGTGAAAGCCCTGGATGAAAACGGGATCGGCCGTCCTTCTACGTATTCTCCCATCATTACCAACATTCTGTCTCGGGAATATATTGAGCGGGAGAAGAAAACCTATAAGCCCACCGTCTTGGGGGAGGCCGTTTCAGATTTGTTGGCTCAGTATTTTTCCGATGTGGTGAATGTGAAATTTACTGCTTCCATGGAGTCTAAACTGGATCAGATCAGTGAGGGGGAGCTTCCCTGGGTGGATACGATCCGGGATTTTTACACCGGTTTTGCCGATACGCTCAAGGATGCCGAATCCAAAATGGATGGCGTGCGGATCAAGGTGCCCGACGTGGAGTCGGAGGTAGTTTGTGAGCTGTGTGGCCGCAAGATGGTGGTCAAATCCGGCCGTTTCGGAAAATTCCTTGCCTGTCCCGGCTATCCTGAGTGTAAAAATACTAAGCCAATTGTGGTGGAAACCCCCGGCTGTTGTCCTAAGTGCGGCGGTAAGGTGCTGCAACGTAAGTCCAAAAACGGACATAAGTATTTTGGCTGTGAACAGGGTGCCAAATGCGGGTTTATGACCTGGGATGAGCCCACTGCCGAGGTGTGTCCCAAATGTGGGAAATCTCTTTTTAAGAAGCGGGGCGGCATTCTGCATTGTCTCAATGAGGAATGCGATTACGAGGTGAAGGCTGCCACGAAATCCAAGTCCAGAAAAAAGATTGATGATAAAACGGAGGAATAGAGGAATCAATGAACAAGATCACCGTGATCGGGGCGGGCCTGTGCGGCTGTGAGGCTGCTTGGGCTGCTGCGAATCGGGGCGTAATGGTGGAACTGGTGGAACAAAAGCCGCAAAAGATGTCACCTGCCCATCATTCTCTTTTGCTGGCAGAACTGGTTTGTTCCAACTCTCTGAAAGCGGCTCGGGTGGATTCTGCCGCTGGGCTTCTAAAGGAAGAAATGCGCCGCCTTGGTTCCCTGTGTATGGAGGCTGCAGCAGTGTCCCGTGTGGCGGCCGGTGGAGCTCTGGCAGTGGATCGGGAGGATTTTTCCCGTTATATTACCGAGAAGATCTGCTCCCATCCCAATATTCAGCTGGTGGAGCGGGAGCAGACCAGTATTCCCCAGGATGGTGTTGTAATTGTGGCCACCGGCCCACTGACCGAAGGGGCATTGGCGGAGGAGATTTGCCGGGTTTGCGGCAGTGATTACCTTCGTTTTTATGATGCGGCGGCACCCATTGTGACCAGGGAAAGCATTGATATGTCTATTGCTTTTTCGGCTTCCCGTTATGACCGGGGAGAGGAACAGGAAGGGGACTATATCAACCTGCCCATGAACCGGGAGGAGTATGAGATCTTTTACGACGCGCTGATTCATGGTGAACAGGCGGTGTTAAAAGAATTTGACCAGCCCCTGCCTGTATATGAGGGATGTATGCCCATTGAGATTATGGCCCGGCGTGGCCCGGATACCATTCGGTTCGGTCCTCTGAAGCCGGTGGGGCTTCGGGACCCGCGGACGGGTCACCGTCCCTGGGCGGTGGCCCAGCTTCGCCGGGAGAATGCCTCCGGTACTTTGTATAATCTGGTGGGATTCCAGACCAATCTGAAATTCCCGGAACAGAAGCGGATTTTTTCTCTGCTGCCAGGATTGCAAAATGCAGAGTTTATGCGCTATGGAGTGATGCACCGGAATAGTTTTCTGGATTCCCCCCGTTTGCTGCATTCAGATTATTCCAGCCGGAAGCGGTCTACGCTGTTTTTTGCCGGACAGCTGTCCGGTGTGGAGGGGTATATGGAATCGGCATCCTCCGGGATATTGGCGGGGATTAATGCGGCCGCCCAGCTAACAGGTGCCCCCGGCCTGTGTTTGCCTGCCTTTTCCATGATGGGGGCTTTGGCTCGGTATATTTCGGATCCTTCTGTGGAGCGGTTTCAGCCTATGGGTGCCAATTTTGGTATTCTTCCACCGTTGGACGAGCCTATTCGGGACAAGCGTTTACGCTACGGTAAGTTGGCGGAACGTTCTCTGCATTGGTTTGATACCAATCTGTAATGGTTATGTAATACTCGTGTGTTTTGGAGGTTTTACTATGAAAATCATCGTAGATGCTTTTGGTGGTGATAACGCACCTTTGGCGATTCTGCAGGGATCCCGCATGGCGGCTGATGCTTACAGCGTGGAAATCCTGTTGGTAGGGGATGAGGAAAAGATCAAGGCTTGCGCTGCCGGGCATCAGATTTCCCTGGCCGGGATGGAGATTCACCATGCGCCGGATGTGCTGGGAATGCATGAAGATCCCACCGAGATCCTCCGCAGTAAATCCCAAAGCTCCATGGCAGTGGCCATGCAGCTGCTGGCTGATGGTGCCGGGGACGCAGTGGTTTCCGCGGGCAGTACCGGCGGCGTAGTAGTTGGCGCCACCTTTACCGTCAAGCGATTAAAAGGAATTAAGCGGCCGGCCATTGCTGTGTGCCTGCCGACCCTGCGAGGATATTATCTGCTGTGTGATGCCGGTGCCAATGCAGAGTGCCGCCCTGAAATGCTGGAAAAGTTTGGCCTTCTGGGCAGTATTTATGCCCAGCATGTTCTGGGAATTGATGCCCCTAAGGTGGGTTTGATTAACATTGGCGCAGAAGATTCCAAAGGCGGCCAGCTTCAGCTGGATGCATACGCCTTATTGCAGCAGGCTCCCATCCGGTTTATCGGCAATGTGGAGGCGCGGGAACTGAATAACGATGCTTGCGATGTGGCGGTATGCGATGGCTTTACCGGCAATGTGGTGCTGAAGCTGACCGAGGGGCTGGCCAAGACGATTATGTCTTTGCTGAAAGGGGCTTTCCAGAAAAATTTGCGGGGGAAATTGGCTGCTTTACTGCTGATGCCTAATTTGAAGGATCTGAAAAAGACCATGGATTATACAGAGACCGGTGGCGCCATGATTCTGGGAGTTTCCAAGCCGGTAATTAAAGCGCACGGAAATTCTAAACCCAAGGCCTTTATGAATGCCATCCGGCAGGCCCGAGATTGTGTGGCTGCCGATGTGACCGGCAAAATGGCTGTTTGTCTGCAGGAAATGCAAACAGCTGGGAAGGAGAAATTCTGATGACGGCGCTGGAAGAAAAAATCGGGTATCATTTCAAGGATCAGACCCTGCTGCAGCGTGCCCTGACTCATTCCTCCTACGCCAACGAAGTCAAGGGGGCCAAGCAGTCCAACGAACGGCTGGAATTTTTGGGGGATGCGGTGCTTTCTATCATCGTGTCCCGGCATATTTTTACCCATTTTAATCATTTGCCGGAGGGGCAGTTGACCAAGCTGCGCGCCTCGCTGGTTTGTACCGACGCCCTTTCCAGCTTTGCTCGGACCTTGGGGCTGGGTAAGTTTTTGTTTCTGGGCCGGGGAGAGGAAATGTCCGGCGGCCGGGATCGGACCTCTATTTTGGAGGACGCCTTCGAAGCCCTCATCGCTGCGCTGTATTTGGACGGGGGCCTGGAAGTTGCTTCCAAATTTGTATTGTCTTATGTGGAGCCGGAGATCCGGAAGATGGATCAAAAGCCGGTGTTTCAGGATTATAAAACCGCCTTGCAGGAGATTATTCAAAAAAATCCAGAGGAAAAGGTGGTCTATCATCTGGTGGGGGAGAGCGGCCCCGATCATGACAAACGGTTTACGGTAGAGGTTCATTTGAATTCTAATGTTATCGGCCGCGGCACCGGCCGCAGCAAAAAGGAAGCCGAGCAGGATGCTGCCCGGGAAGCTCTGACTCTTATGGGGGAGAAACCGTGAGGCGGCATGCCAATGTGTCTTTGTTTGTCCCCCATGCCGGGTGTCCCCACCAATGCTGTTATTGCAATCAAAAGGTGATTACCGGCCAGGCCGGGCTGCCTACCGATGCGGAAATCCGCGCCGCCGTATTGCGGGGAGCGGAAACCAATTTTGGTGGCGCTAAAACCAAGGAGATTGCCTTTTTCGGCGGCAGTTTTACTGCCATTCCCCGACAGGAGATCTGCCGGATGCTGGCCGCTGCTAGACCTTTTGTGCAGAACGGTACTGTGGATGGCATTCGCATTTCCACCCGGCCGGATGCTATTGATCCGGAGATTCTCCAGTTGCTGAAGCAATACGGTGTTACCGCCATCGAGTTGGGCGCCCAAAGTATGCGAGACGATGTTTTATCGGCCGCCTGCCGGGGGCATACTGCCTGGCAGGTGCAACAGGCCAGCCAGCAGATTCGTGCAGCCGGTTTTTCGCTGGGACTGCAAATGATGCTGGGACTGCCGGGGGATACCGATTCTGGTGCGTTGGAGACGGCCAGAGCTTTTTTGGAACTGGAGCCGGATACCGTGCGAATTTACCCCACTTTAGTACTGCGTGGTACGCCTTTGGCTGCTGCGTTGGCTGCGGGGGATTACATCCCCATGACTTTGGAGCAGGGGGTGGCCCTGGCGGCTCGTCTGGTCCCTATGTTTGAGGAGGCCGGTGTTTCGGTTATTCGTTTGGGGTTACATAGCATAGAGTTGGATGCTTTTTTGGCCGGGCCATGGCACCCGGCCTTTGCCGAACTTACGGAAAATGCCATCTATCGGATAGCTCTGGCGGCAGCGCTGCGGGGTGTTCCGGCAGGGACTTATCAGATTTTGGTGGCGGCCGGAGAGCTTTCCAAGGCCATCGGCCAGAAAAAATCCAATTTGCAGTATTTTGCAGGGCTGGGATATGCCCTGATGTTTCGAGAAGGGCCGGGGCTTTTTCCCCGGCAAATCCAGGTAAAGGAGGCGCTGTAGTTTGATACTCCAATCCATTGAGATTCAAGGATTCAAATCTTTTGCGGATAAAACCGTATTGAAATTCGGAAAAGGAATTACCGCCGTAGTGGGGCCTAACGGCTCCGGGAAGAGTAATATTTCCGATGCTGTACGCTGGGTTTTGGGGGAGCAGTCCACCAAGACTTTGCGCGGCCATAAAATGGAGGATGTCATTTTCGACGGTACGGCTGCCCGGCGGCCTCAGGGCTTCGCCGAGGTGACTTTGACGATCGACAACACCGACCGCAGCCTGAATTTTGACAATGATACCGTGGCCATCACCCGACGGTATTATCGTTCGGGGGAAAGCGAATATCAAATAAACAAGGCCACGGTATTGCTGAAAAATATCAATGAGCTCTTTATGGACACTGGGCTGGGGCGGGACGGTTATTCCATGATCGGTCAGGGAAAGATTGACGCCATCGTCAGCACCAAGTCCACCGAACGGCGGGATATTTTTGAGGAGGCCGCCGGAATTTCCAGATATCGCTACCGGAAGCAGGAGGCCCAGCGTCGGTTGGAGAAAGCGGAAGATAATTTGTTGCGTCTGCGGGATATAATGGCGGAGTTGGAGAGCCGGGTTGGGCCTCTGGCGGAGCAGAGTAAAAAGGCTGAGGAATTTTTGCTCTATTCCGAGGAAAAGAAAAACGTGGAAATTGGGCTCTGGCTCCATACCCTGTCTCAGGCGGGGGATTTGTTGCGGGCCCAGGAAGATAAAATCGCCTTGGCGGAAAGTCAATATGCCGATTTGGAGCGGGAACTTCGCCGCATGGATGCCGAGACTGCATCTATGACCGAAGCCGGAAATGATCTGGCAGTGCGGATGGATGAGGCCCGCCGGCAAATTGCGGCGCTGGAAGCAGAAGCAGCCCAAAAGGATGGAGAGGCGAATCTTCTGGAAAATAATATGCTTCATAACAATGAAACAGTGGGTCGCGTCAAAGCCGAACTGGAAGGGCTGACCACCTCCGATGCGGCAGATGTTGCCGCTGTGGCTGCCAAAGAGGCCGAAATAGCTGCCAAGGAGGTTGCACTGGTTGAAACCCGCAAAAAACTGGAGGAGCAGAATACCCAGCTGCAAAATTTGATGTCCAGTAGCGAGGGATACTCCCGTCAGATTGAAGAATTAGCCCTGAAGCTCAACACTATGGCCAGCGCCATTTCCGACCATCGGGTGGCCAAGGTAACGGCCGAATCCTCCGTAAGTGAGATCGAATCCCGCCGGGAAACAGTTGGGCAGCAAATGGAACAGGCCAAAGCGCAGTTGGAAAAGCTGGAAGAAGAGGCCAAAGCCCTTTGCGCCGATCGGGTACAGGCAGAGGAAACCATCACCGGTTTCCAAAATACCATCAGCGGGTATCAGATGCGGCTGAAATCCCGGCAAGTGGATGCCGAGACGCTGCGCAGCCGACTGGAACAAATCCGTCTGGATGCCGGAGAAAAAGAGCGCCGGGCCGGGATTTTACGGGAGCTGGAACAAAATATGGAGGGCTTTTCCGGAGCGGTGAAGGCAGTGATGCAGGCTGCCGGTTCCGGATCCCTGCGGGGCATCCACGGCCCGGTCTCCCGTTTGCTGTCAGTGGAAAAGCAATATGCTACTGCTGTAGAGATTGCCCTGGGCAGCCGGATGCAGAATATTATTGTAGACAGTGAAGGTGATGCCAAGCGGGCCATCCAGCTGTTGAAGCAGCAACGGGCCGGTCGAGCCACCTTTCTGCCTATTCCCAATATTCAGCCCCGTTTGTTGCGGGAAAGCGGCTTTCAGGATATGGATGGTTTTGTGGCAGTTGCTTCTGATTTGGTGCAATGCGACGAAAAATACCGCAACATATTTGACAATTTGCTGGGCCTGACGGTGGTGGCAGAGGATTTGGACACTGCTACATTAATTGCTAAGACCTATCGTTATCACTTTCAGGTGGTAACGCTGGATGGCCAGGTGGTAAATGCGGGTGGGTCCCTGACTGGCGGTTCTCTTGGAAAGAACGCCGGTTTGCTGAGCCGGGCCAGTGAGATTCAGCATTTGGAACAGGAAGCTGCCGCTTTGCGGGATAAGCTAAACGCGGAAAACGAAGCCTTCCGGCAGGCTACCGAAGCCCTGGCGGTCGTAGAAGCTGATTTGGTTAATACCCAATCTGAATTGACAACGGCCAGTGAAGATTTGGTTCGGATTCGGGGGGAAGAACGCCGTATCAGTCAGCAACAGGCGGCTGCAGAGCTGTCTGTTGCCCAGTTGACACAGGAGGCGGACAGCGCCGAAGCTCGCATTGCCCAGCTACGTTCCACGGCTCAGGCTGAGTCGGCGGAAATGGAACGCCTGGAAGCCCAGGCAGCAGCCGCACAAAGCAAAATGGAGGAAGCTACCGGTGGCCGGGATACCCTGGCCGGTCAACGGGAGATCTTATCTACGGCCGTTACCAATCGAAAGCTGGAAATTTCTTTATTGGAAAAGGATCAGGAAACTGCCAAGCTGGCCATTGCCCAACTGAAAACCAATGCGGGTGGCCGTGCCCGTCAGGCGGAGGCTTTGCGGGCTGAGATAGTCCGGCTGCAGGAGAGTAATGCACAGTTGGCGTTGGATGTGGAGAAAACCAGAGCTGCGGCTGCTGATCTGCGGTTGCGTGCGAAGGAGACGGAGCAGACCATTTCTGACCTCTCAGCGCAACGTGTGCAGGCGGAAAAACAGCAAACAGACCTACGGCAGCAGGAAAAAGAAAGCTTGGAAAATAAGGAAAAGCTCAGCGGGGAAATTGCCCGGCTTACCGAGCGGAAAGCCGCCATGCTGAAAGAGCATGATGATATTATTGCCAAGCTGTTTGATGAATATGGTATGACCCGGACCGAAGCAGAGGCTTCTGGCATCTCAGTGGAGGATCCTCAGCTGGCAAAACGCCGCCTGGATGAACTGAAATCCAAAATCAAACGTCTGGGTACGGTGAATGTAGCCGCCATTGAGGAATATAAAGAGGTGGGCGCCCGATATGAATTTATGTCGGGTCAGATTGCTGATGTGGAGCAGGCGCGGGAGGAACTGCATAAGCTGATCCACGATCTGACCGGCCAGATGAAGCAAAAATTTTTGGAGGGCTTCACCCAGGTGGCGAAGAATTTCTCCAGCACCTTTGTGGATCTGTTTGGCGGCGGCAAAGCAGAGTTGCAGCTTTCTGACCCGGATAATGTGTTGGAAAGCGGCATTGAAATTATTGCCCAACCTCCCGGTAAGAAGGTCAGCTCCATCGAGTTGATGTCCGGCGGGGAAAAGGCGCTGATTGCTCTGTCTATTTACTTTGCCATTATGAAGGTCAATCCGCCGCCATTTTGTCTGCTGGACGAGGTGGAAAGCGCACTGGATGATGTGAATGTGGATCGGTTTGCTGAGTATCTGGTGCGTATGGGAGACCGGACACAGTTTATTTGTATTACCCACAGGCGGGGTACCATGGAGGAAGCCGATATGTTGTACGGCGTCACCATGCAGGAAAAGGGTGTGTCCAGGTTGCTGGAGCTGAACGTTTCTCAGCTGGCCAAGACTCTGGCCATCCCTCAATAATGAAATTCTAGGAAAGAATGTGATACCATGGGCTTATTCAGTAAAATCAGCAACGGGTTGAAAAAAACGCGGGAATCCTTTGTCAGTGCTGTGACCGGTATGCTGGGGGGACATAAGATCATTGACGAAGAGCTTTTTGAGGAGCTGGAGGAGATTTTGATTATGTCCGACATTGGCATGTCCACTGCCGGGAAACTGTGCGATCGGTTGCGTCAGCAGGTGAAGGAGCAGAAAATTGTGGATCCTGCTGCCATTAAGGGATTGCTGGAAGCCGATGTTGCTGAGATGCTGGCGGATGCGCCAGGGATGCAGCTTCGAACCAAGCCATCGGTGATTTTGATGATCGGGGTCAACGGCGCCGGGAAGACTACTACCATCGGCAAGCTGGCCTCCAATTTTAAGGCCCAGGGAAAACGGGTCATCCTTGGGGCTGCGGATACCTTCCGGGCTGCCGCCATCGAGCAACTGGGAGTCTGGGCTGACCGGGCCGGTGTGGAGATGATTCGTGGGGCCGAAGGTTCTGATCCGGCTGCCGTGGTGTTTGACACCATTTCTGCCGGAAAGGCCCGTGGCGTAGATATTATTATTTGCGATACCGCCGGCCGCCTGCATAATAAGAAAAATTTGATGGATGAGCTGGCCAAAATGTCCCGGATTATTAAGCGGGAATTACCGGATGCCGATGTAGAGACGCTGCTGGTGCTGGATGCTACGACTGGGCAGAATGCTGTAAATCAGGCGCGGGAATTCCGTAATGCTGCTGAAATCACCGGCATTGTTCTGACTAAGTTGGATGGAACGGCCCGGGGCGGTGTGGTGCTGTCTGTTTATGAAGAATTGGGTATCCCGGTGAAGTATATCGGTGTAGGGGAGGGTCTGGACGATCTCCAGCCTTTTGATGCCGCTGCTTTTGCTCGGGGTATGTTTAATAAGGCCGAAGCGGCCGCGGAGGATGCGGAATGAAGTTTGTTATGGCAACGCACAATACCAAAAAATTGAAGGAGCTGGCCCGGATTCTGGCCCCCCTGGGGATGAATGTAGTCAGCGAAGGAGACCTTCCTTTTGATTTCCCCGATGTGGAGGAAACGGGAGCAACCTTTGCCGAGAACGCGCTGTTAAAAGCCCGCTCGGCTTGTACCATCAGCGGTCTGCCGGCGGTTGCCGACGATTCCGGCCTATGTGTCGATGCGCTGGATGGGGCGCCGGGAGTCTATTCCGCTCGGTATGGCGGAGAACATGGGAAGGATGCCGTCAACAACCAGTTGCTGCTTCGTAATTTGGAAGGGGTTCCAAAGGAAAAGCGTACTGCTCACTTTGTCAGCTGTGTTGCCTGCGTGTTTCCCGATGGCCGCTCTTTTACGGTGGAAGGCCGCTGTGACGGGATTATCGGTGACGCACCCAAGGGGGAGAACGGCTTCGGTTATGATCCGTTATTTCTGGTAGGAGAAAAAAGTTTTGCCCAGCTTTCTGCTGAAGAAAAGGATGCCATCAGTCACCGGGGGCGTGCCTTGCGCGCCTTTGTCACTCGGCTACAGGAGGAAATAAAGCATGTTGACCAGTAAACAGCGAGCCCAGTTGCGAGGCCTTGGAAATACTCTGGATCCCATTTTTCAGGTGGGAAAGGGCGGCGTCAACGATCAGCTGATTCGCCAATTGGACGAGACCCTGGAGGTGCGGGAACTACTGAAGGTTCGGGTGCTGGAGACTGCGCCGAAAAATGTTCGCACCGTAGCGGATGGGGTTGCAGCAGAACTGGGAGCGGATGTGGTGCAGGTGATTGGGAAGGTGTTCCTTCTCTATCGCCCCAGCAAAGACGATCCAAAAATCCGGTTGGTGCGGAAATAATGGAGAAGCTTGTGATACTGGGGGGAACCTTTGATCCGCCTCATTTGGGACATATGCGCCTGCTGGCTGCGGCCAGGGACGCTTTCCGGGCAGACCTGGCCTGGTTTGTTCCGGATCGTGTGCCCCCTCACAAATCCGCCGCGCATATGACCGAAGCAGCGCACCGTTTGGAAATGTGCCGCCTTTGTGCCATGGAAATGGGTGCCGAAGTATCTGAACTGGAGCTGAAGCGGGAAGGAAAAAGCTATACAGTGGATACCCTGGAAGGGTTGAACCGGCTGGGTAAATATGACATCGGGCTGACTATGGGCGGCGATATGCTTCAGACTCTGCCCCAGTGGTACCGTTACCGGCGAATTCTGGAACTGGCCCATATTGTGGCGGTAATCCGTCAGGAGGCGGATACAGACTTTTGGGAGGCAGCCAAAGCGGTGGAGGCCGACGGCGGAAAAATTACCGCTTTTGTGCTGCCGCCGGACGGGATCTCCTCCACTTTGGTGCGAAGCCGTGTCGCATCGGGAGAGTCGATAACAGATCTGGTTCCCGGATCGGTGGCCCGATATATTGCGGCACATAATCTTTATCAGGAATGAAGTGTATTGTATGAAATATGAGGCTTATAAAGAATTGCTGAAAGCGCGGCTGACCAAATACCGGTACCATCATTCCAAGTGTGTGGCCAAAGAGGCCCGCCGGCTGGCGGAAAAATACGGCGCCGATCCTGAACAGGCCTACCTGGCAGGGTTGCTGCATGATATTTGTAAGGATGAAACGAAAGAAAACCAGTTGCAAATGATGGAGAAGTTTGGTATAATACTCAGTGATGTGGAAAAATCTGCTCCAAAGCTGTGGCATGCCATGACTGGAGCGGAATATTTGCGCCAGGAGTTGGCCATCACTGATTCGGAGATTCTTTCGGCAGTGCGATATCATACCACGGCTCGGCGGGATATGTCCCTCTTGGAAAAAATCCTTTATCTGGCGGATTTTACCTCGGCGGATCGAGAGTATCCCGATGTGGAAGAAATGCGGCGGTTGGTGGATATTTCTCTACAGGATGCTCTGCAGTATGCCTTGCAGTATACCATCGGGGATTTGGCAAATGCTGGCTGTGCTATACATCCGGCCACTTTGGACGCATATAACCAGGTCATTTTACAAAAATAAGAATGTCCCGCCGGATGATCCGGATCGGGTATTTCTCAGAAGTAAAAAATGCGGCGTTTTTCCGCAAAGGAGATGCAATATGGCGAACAGAAGATCTGATTCCAATGATAACTACGAGGTGGACCTGTATTCAGTGAGCAGAGCCCAGCGGAGAACCCGGAAGAAAAAGCGCAATGTGCCTCGTATTGTTTTTAACATCTTTATGTCTCTGGTATTGGTGTTTTCTATTTTGACGGTATCCGGTACCTATGTGTTGGGCCTTCGTCCTTTGGATCAGGCCACAGAAGAGGAAACCGCCGAAAATCTGGAGGAGCTGACTTATTCTGCTTCTTCTGGTGTGTCCTATATTCTGGTGGTTGGCGTGGACGTCAGCGAAAGTCTGACGGATATCATCATGGTGGCCTGTGTGGATCATGATAAGCATACCCTGAATATTTTGCAGATTCCCCGGGATACTTTTGTGGGGACGGATGTCAACACCGGTAAAATCAACGCAGTTTATGGTTCTGCCAAAACCGGTGAAGCCAAGATTAATGCCCTGCGCCGTCGGTTGACCAAGCAGTTGGGCATCCCGCTGGATCATTATGTGATCTTCACCCTGACCGGGTTCCGGAACTGTGTGGATGCTCTGGGCGGCGTACCCATCAATATTACCCAATCGGGCGGTATCACCATTCAAAATCATGTAACCGGTGCCAATGTCCATCTGGATCAGGGAGAGCAGTTGTTGGACGGCATTCTGGCGGAAGGATTTGTTCGGAAACGGTACGGTTCTGAAAAGGGGTACGGTCTGGGAGATATCAGCCGTGTACAACAGCAGCGTGTTTTTTACGCCGCATTGGCGAAGAAGCTGACCGAAATGAATGCTTCTGAAATGCTGAAAGTGGTGAAGAATTGCTATAGCGAAGTTAGCACCAGCATGTCCGTTTCTGAAATGCTCAGTTATGCCAAGGAAATGAAAAGTGTCAGCCTGTCAGAAATGCAGATCATGACAGTGCCTGGACAGTTCTGTAACTATCGCAGTTTGTCGTATTATTCCATCCATAAGGATGAGTATATTACCATGTTTAACACTTATTTTAATCCTTACGGGGATGCTATTAAGTCCAGTGATATCAGTATTCCGGAGCTGCACACGCTGATCGGCCAGGCTACTACCGGTAGTGTGGTTTCCACTGGCGGAACGCTGTCTGAAATCAATGACGCAAATGGCAACAGCTGATGTGTAGGCAGACATTTTCTGCTTGCTGTGCCATCCATTTCAGGAGCCGGGTTGCCGTCTGACCACGGAAGCCCGGCCTCATCAATTGATCGAATAAGGAGTCCTTATGACAACGGAAGAAAAGCTTGCAATCGTCGTCCGCACCCTGGACGAAAAAAAGGGGCAGGATCTGGAAGCCATTCAGGTAACGGGGCTGACCATTATCGGTGATTATTTTGTGTTTGTTACCGCAACTTCTACGCCCCATGTCCGGGCTTTGGCTGACACGGTGGAGGAGAAACTGTCGCAGGCCGGTGTGGAGCCGGATCATATTGAAGGAAAAACATCCGGCTGGTTGCTGCTGGATTATCATGATATTGTCATCCATATATTTGATGAGAAAAACCGCGGCTTTTATCAGATTGAACGTCTGTGGAATGACGGCAAACAGGTGGATCTCGCCCAATATCTGGAGGACTGAAAAGGAGTATCGGCATGAAGTACGATTATCATCAGGTGGAAAAGAAATGGCAGGACATCTGGGACGAGAAGGAAACCTTCAAGGCCGAGAATGTGTCTGACAAGCCGAAGTTTTATGCCTTGGTAGAGTTTCCTTATCCTTCGGGGCAGGGGCTGCATGTGGGCCATCCTCGTTCCTACACCGCCTTGGACATTGTTGCCCGGAAGCGGCGGCTGGAAGGGTACAATGTGCTGTATCCAATGGGTTGGGATGCCTTTGGTTTGCCCACGGAAAACTTTGCCATTAAAAACCATATTCATCCGGAAGTGGTGACCCGGCAGAACATTGCTCATTTTAAACAGCAGCTAAAATCCCTGGGTTTTTCCTTTGATTGGAGCCGGGAGATTAACACCACCGATCCCAGCTATTATAAATGGACCCAGTGGATCTTCCTGCAGCTGTTTCAGGCTGGCTTGGCTTATAAAAAGGAAATGGCTGTGAACTGGTGCCCCTCCTGTAAGTGCGTCCTTGCCAATGAAGAGGCGGCCGGTGGCGTTTGTGAGCGTTGCGGTTCCCAGGTGATTCGTAAGGTCAAAAGTCAGTGGATGCTGAAAATCACCGAGTACGCTGAAAAGCTGCTGGAGGGCCTGGGTGATGTGCAATACATTGAGCGGGTCAAGACCCAGCAGCGTAACTGGATCGGTCGTTCCACCGGTGCCCAGGTAAAGTTTGAAACGACGCTGGGTGATCCCCTGGAGATCTATACCACCCGTCCCGATACCTTGTTTGGCGCTACATACATGGTAATCTCTCCCGAGCATCCGCTGTTGGAAAAATGGGCGGATTCTATCGGCAATATGGAAGAGGTTCGGGCTTATCAGGCTGAGGCTGCCAAGAAATCTGATTTTGAGCGGACCGAAGTGGTGAAGGATAAGACCGGTGTCCGGTTGGAGGGTGTTCGGGCCATTAATCCGGTGAACGGCAAGGAGATTCCAATCTTTATTTCCGATTATGTATTGATTTCCTATGGTACCGGCGCGATTATGGCCGTTCCTGCCCACGATACCCGGGACTTTGCTTTTGCCAAGAAATTTGACCTGCCCATTATTGAAGTGGTTGCCGGTGGGGCGGATGTGACCAAAGAAGCATTTACCGACTGTGCCACCGGTACTATGGTTAATTCCGGCTTCCTGGACGGCATGTCTGTGGAGGAGGCCAAAGTGGCCATTGTGGATTGGCTGAGCAAGCAGGGCGTCGGAGAAAAGAAGGTCAATTATAAGCTGCGCGACTGGGTCTTTTCCCGGCAGCGGTACTGGGGAGAACCCATCCCCATTGTGCATTGTGAGAAGTGTGGTCCCGTGGCTTTGCCGGAGGATCAGTTACCCTTGACTCTGCCCCAAGTGGATTCCTATGAGCCCACCGATACCGGCGAGTCTCCCTTGGCGAAAATGACGGATTGGGTGAATACCACCTGCCCTTGTTGCGGCGGCCCTGCCAAGCGGGAAACCGATACCATGCCCCAGTGGGCTGGTTCGTCCTGGTATTTTATCCGGTATTGTGATCCCCATAATGACAAGGAATTTGCCTCTAAGGAGGCGCTGGATTATTGGATGCCGGTGGATTGGTATAACGGTGGTATGGAGCATACCACCCTGCATCTGCTGTACAGCCGGTTCTGGCATAAATTCCTGTATGATATTGGCAAGGTCGATACGCCCGAGCCCTATCGGAAGCGGACCTCTCATGGGATGATCCTGGGAGAGAACGGCGAAAAGATGTCCAAATCCCGGGGCAATGTGGTAAATCCGGATGACATTGTCCGGGATTACGGTGCCGATACCATGCGGCTGTATGAGATGTTTATCGGTGACTTTGAGAAGGCTGCCCCCTGGAATACCAGTTCTATTAAGGGTTGTGGCCGCTTCCTGGACCGTGTTTGGGGTCTGCAGGATATTCTGACCGATGAAACGGGTTACTGTGCCGCACTGGAGGGGGACTTTCACCGTACCATTAAAAAGGTTACGCTGGATATTGAGGATCTAAAGGCCAATACGGCCATCGCCGCTTTGATGGCCTTGATGAATACCATTGTTGCCACCGGTGCAATTACCCGGGATGAGTTCCGGACCTACCTGTTGTTGCTGAATCCCTTTGCCCCCCATGTAACCGAAGAACTCTGGGAGCGTGTCGGATTTGAAGGGATGCTGAATCAGGCCAAGTGGCCCACTTATGAGGAATCCAAGTGTCAGGTGGCCCAGGTGGAGATCGCGGTGCAGGTGAACGGTAAACTTCGTGCTAAAATGCTGGTGGATGCTGCTGCCAAGGCGGATACTGTGATTCCCGCCGCCAAAACCCAGGAGAAAATCGCTGCTGAAATCGCAGGAAAGCAAATTGTAAAAGAGATTTATGTACCCGGGAAATTGGTGAATATTGTTGCAAAATAAACAAAATTTGCAGAATTAAGAAAAACCACTTGACAATTTGTGGTGTAATGCTGTATAATACATTGTACACTTGTAGATTACAGATGCCCTGTAGTTTTCCGGAGGGAGGTTTAGATTGAATGAGCCAGGTTCGTGTGAAAGAAAATGAATCCCTTGACAACGCTCTGAGACGCTTCAAGAGACAGACTGCTCGTGATGGTGTGATTCAGGAGGTTCGGAAAAGAGAGCATTATGAAAAGCCTTCTGTAAAGCGCAAAAAGAAATCTGAAGCAGCCCGTAAGCGTAAGTATCGCTAAGGTGCCGCGTATATTTCGATTGCCAAGCGGCTGTATCGTTTCAGGTACAGCCGCATTTCTTTTTTATGTTCAAAAAAAGGGGGGCGGCGTCGTGCTGCGGCCGACAAAAATGATATTTCGTCTGACGGATCTGTCTGCCAAGGAGCTACAGTCTATGGGAATTCGGGGACTGTTGTTGGATGTGGATAATACTATGTCTACTCACCACGGAATGCAGCCAGTGCCTGGGTTGGCCGCGTGGATAGGTGCTATGCAGGCTGCTGGAATTCAATTGCTGATCGTATCCAATGCATTTGCCAAACGGGTATCTCCGTTTGCGGAGCAGGTGGGGCTGCCGTTTCAGGCAGTATCTACAAAGCCGCTGCCGCATGCTTATTTTCGGGCCGCCCACCGTCTGGGTCTGCGCCGAAAAGAGTTGGCCATTGTGGGGGATCAGTTTTTTACTGACATTATCGGCGGCAAACTGGCCGGCGTGAAAACCATTTTAACCACTCCCGTTGCCCCTGACAAATTTATTCATCGCCGTGCTTTAGAGGCCCGATTATTTCCGGACCGACCTAAACGGGCTTCGGTATGCAAGGAGGAGTCATAATGTTCGCGAAATTCGGCCCGGCTGGAAATTCTGATAGCTTTAAAACCATGGGCTATAAAAGCAGTCTGGATGTGCCGGAATACCTGGTGAAAATGGGACTGGATGCCTTTGAATACCAATGTGGACGTGGGGTGAATATTGGGGCAGAAAAGGCAGTGCAGCTGGGAAAACTGGCCGCGCAGGCCGGCATTACCTTGAGTCTGCACGCTCCCTACTATATTTCCATGTCTTCCTTGGAAGTGGAAAAGCGGGATCGTTCGGTGGACTATATACTGCAAAGCGCCCGTGCGGTGGACGCCATGGGCGGAGATAGGATTGTGATTCATACCGGTTCCTGTGGGAAGCTTCCCCGTGTGGATGCACTGGATTATGCCTGCGATACCATGCAGAAGGCTCTGACTGCTTTGGACGATGCCGGTCTTGCCCATATTCATCCCTGTCCCGAGGTTATGGGAAAGATGAACCAGTTGGGTACTCTGGAAGAGGTGCTGGCACTTTGCCAGTTGGATGAACGGATTCTGCCTTGTGTGGATTTTGGCCATTTGAACGCCCGTACCCATGGGGCTTTGGCTACAAAGGCGGATTTTGCTGCTGTGCTGGACACCATGGAAAATGCTCTTGGCCGGGAACGGGCGTCCCGGTTCCATGCGCATTTTTCCAAGATTCAGTATACTGAAGGTGGGGAAAAGTGTCACCTGACCTTTGCAGATACCGTCTATGGCCCGGATTTTGAGCCTTTGATGGAGTTGCTGGCTACCCGGGATTACTGTCCTACCATTATCTGTGAATCCGCCGGAACACAGGCGGAGGATGCAGCCACCATGAAAGCATATTATCAAAAGGAGTGCGAAGCCAAATGAAAGTATTAGTGATGAATGGGCCTAATCTGGATATGCTGGGTAAGCGGGAACCGGAAATTTACGGCAGCCGCACCCTGTCCCAGGTGGAACAGGGGATCGCTGTCTACGGTAAGGCCATCGGTGTGGAATGCGATTTTTTTCAGTCCAACAGTGAGGGTGAACTGATTTCCAAAATTCATTCGGTGTTGACCGATTATGATGGCTGTATCCTTAATGCCGGCGCTTATACCCATTATAGCTATGCTATCCGGGATGCCATTGCCAGTGTGAATAAACCCTTCGTGGAGGTACATATGAGTAACGTTCACGCGCGGGAAGAATTTCGCCATACCTCTGTGATTTCTGCTGTCTGCAAGGGGGTTATTGCCGGGTTTGGGGAACAGAGCTATACCCTGGCTCTGTCCGCTGTGAAAGAAGCTGTGCTGGAGGCGAAATAGTATATGCTGACCCGATTGCAAGCTGTGGCGGATTCCCTGTCCGAAGGGGCGGCCGCCCTGGTGATTACTCCGGTGAACCGCCGGTATCTTACCGGGTTCCCTTCCTCTTTGGGATATCTGTTTGTTTTACCGTCTGCGGCGGTGCTGTATGTGGATAGTCGCTATTATGAAGCTGCCGGAAAACAGGCCCAGGGAGTGGAAGTACGGCTTTTGCATAAGCTGAAGGACGCTGTGGACGAAATTTGCAGGGGTTTTCCCGTGGAGCAGTTTCTGTTGGAAACCGGCATTACAGTGGCGGATCTGTTGGCATTGCAGAAGGTTACCCATCTGGAATGTGTGGCTGATGGCCGTCTTTCTAAAACGCTGGAAACCATGCGGGCAGTGAAAACAGATTGGGAGGTGGAACAGATTCTGGCCGCTCAGTCCATTGCTGAGGCGGCTTTTGCCGATTTGTTGGGAATCATCCGTCCCGGTGTGACGGAAGCTCAGTTGGCGGTGGAACTGGACTATCGTATGCGCAAGCTGGGCGCCGAGGAGATGTCCTTTGAAACCATAGCGGTGGCCGGTGCCAATTCCTCTTTGCCCCATGGAGTGCCGGGGGAGCGGCAAGTAGCGGATGGGGATTTTATTGTTTTTGATTTCGGCGCTGTGAAAAACGGTTATCATAGTGATATGACCCGTACGGTAGCGGTGGGTCACGCCACCGAGGAAATGCAGCGGGTATATGCCACTGTTCTGGAGGCACACTACCGTTGTCTGGAAACGTTGCGGCCCGGTTTGTGCTGTGCAGATGGGGATGCAGCCGCCCGGAAGGTTATTGAAGCTGCCGGGTACGGTGCCTATTTCGGTCATGCTACCGGCCATAGCGTGGGGTTGGAAATCCATGAGGAGCCACGTCTTTCCCCCAATTCGGAGGATGTGCTGAAGATAGGTAATGTGGTTACCGATGAACCCGGTATCTATTTACCCGGGAAATTTGGGGTGCGTATTGAGGATATGGTGCTGATTACTGCTGATGGCGCTTGCAGCCTGAATAAAACACCCAAAGATTTGTTGATTTTGGCTTGAGATAAGGAGGCCATATATGAAAAAGCATTTGATTGCCGCGTTGTGTACGGTTATTTTGGGAGCAGGCTATTTTTACGTGAATATTCCGGCATTGAACTGGAGAAGCGGCGCCTTCTGGGGCTTTTTGTTTTTCTTATTGGTGGTTTATGCCGCGGTTTATTGTTTCCAGCGCTTATTTTGTGTGCGGCCCGTGGATGACAAGAAGCATCCCAAACCCGACCAGATGTTCCGTCGTTTGTTGCTGGAGGATAAAGCCAAGCGCACCCTGAAAATTGTGGGGATTGTGCTGGGGGTTTTTGTGGTGGCATGGGCGGTGATCGGCATTTCTTCCAGCACCCTGTTCAATGCCAGAAGATACCAGCAACTGATTACTGTAGAGGATCGGGATTTTGCAGCCGATATTGATGAAATCTCTTTCTCTCAGATTCCTGTGGTGGATAAATCTACAGCACAGCAATTGGGAAGCAGGAAGATTGGTGAAGTGGTGGAGCTTGTCTCTCAGTTTGATGTGTCTGATCTGTATACGCAGATCAATTATAACGGCACGCCTTACCGGGTTTCGCCTCTCCAATATAACAGCTTTATAAAGTGGATCGTTAATCAGAAGCAGGGTATCCCATACTACGTGACTATTGACATGGCTACCCAGGAAACCCAGCTGGTAGAGTTGCCGGAGGGGATGAAATATTCCCCCAGCGAATATTTTAACCGGGATTTATATCGCCATGTGCGGTTTGCTTACCCCACCAAAATGTTTGAGAACGTTACCTTTGAAATTGATGACGCCGGGAACCCCTATTGGATTGTTTCTACCTACACCTATACCATCGGCGTTCTGGGCGGTAAGGATATTGATGGCGTCATTATGGTGAACGCGATTACCGGGGAAATGGAGTATTATACCGTTGCTGAAATTCCGTCCTGGGTGGATGGTGCTTATTCTGCGAATTTGGTGATCCAGCAGGTGAATTACTGGGGCGCCTTTGGCAAGGGATTTTGGAATTCCGTCTTTACCCAAAGCGGAGTGATTGCCACCACAGATGGCTATAATTATATCGCCCAGGATGATGACGTCTGGCTTTTTACCGGCTTGACCTCTGTAGTGTCAGATGAGTCCAACATCGGCTTTGTTTGCGTGAATATGCGAACCAAAGAATGCCGCCGGTATATTGTTAACGGCGCTGAGGAATATTCCGCGATGTCCTCTGCGGAAGGAAAGGTGCAGGAAAAGAAGTATACTGCTACGTTCCCCATTTTGCTGAATATCGGGGATACTCCCACTTACTTTATCAGTCTCAAGGATAATGCCGGCTTGGTAAAATCTTATGCGTTTGTTTCGGTTTCCAGCTATCAGACGGTGGCTGTAGGAGATTCTGTACAGGCTGCCAAGGAAGCTTATTTGCAGCTGGTTGGATCTTCCGAGGCAGAAGAGCAGACAGCTGAACTCCAAACCGTGACCGGTTCGATTTTGCAGATCGCCAGTGCTGTTCGGGATGGTAACACCTATTATTATCTGCGCCTTAGCGGGGAAGAAGTCATTTATGTGGCCCCTATTTCTGCAGGGGATCTGCTGCCCTTCCTGGCGGTGGGAGATACCGTGACCCTGACTTATCCGGCAACCCAGGAGACCACTGTTCCGGTTACCGCTGTGTCATCCGCTAACCAGTAATTTGCAGCGGTGAACCGGCACGTTTCATTTTATTAAGGAGGCAATGAGTATGGCAAAACAAACTGATAGCACCAACCGGGAAATGTTGCGTTCCCATATAAAAGCCGGAGTGAATGCGCTGGAAGCTGCAGAATTTTCGGATGCGCTGGCTTCCTTTCAGCAGGCGCTGGAACTGGATTCCCGGGATACGTCCGCCCTGCTGGGGGCATTGCAGGCGTCCTGCGGTGTCGAAAGCCGTGCTGATTTGGTTGAAAGCGATACTGCGTTGACGGAAAACGAATACTATCAGCGATTGCTTCCTTTGGCTGATGAGGCCCTGCGGCAGGAGCTGCAAGGTTATGCGGATACGGTTTCTCAACGCCTGGCGGCACAAGCGACCATTCGTGCCAAAGAGGCAGAAGCCCGGCATAAGGAGCTAGAGGAGAAAAAGGCTGCCTATCTGGCCGGTGCCGATGCGGAAACCAAGTCTCGTTATGCCGCCGAAGCCCACCGCCGCAAGGCAGAGGAAGAACGCAACGAAGCCATTTATCAATCTGCTATGGCGCAAAAGGGTGGCCGTTTTAGCCACAATTACGCCGGCGCCGCCCGCCAGTTCCAGTCTATTCGGGATTATAAGGATGCCGAGGCCCAGGCGGCTGAATGTGAGAAGCTGGCTGCCCGCACCGCCCTTTGGCAACGAATCGTATCTGTTGGTCTCCTGATTATTTTTGCCGCGTTGGTTGTGGCCTTCTGCTTTGGCCGGGGTTATAATAAGGTGTAATGCCCGCACCTGCTATCTAATACAAAAACGGCAGCACAGTTTTGGTTACTGTGCTGCCGTTTTTGTATATGGATATGGCGTTTTCACATGGCAAGGGAAGATCCTGTGGAGCAGCAGGAACGTTATGAGAGGCCGGAGATGAAGGTGATCCGCTTTACATTGGAAGATGTGATGACGGTTATTAGCAGTGGTCATGAAGAGAAGCTCGATGAAGCGCTCATGGGATGCCCGCCTGGGAATCCGTAGTAACAAGCCTCTGGCGTTGTTCTATTTCTCCTGTTGAATGCATATGCTTTCCCGAGGTGAGAAAAGATGACAGAGGAAGATTTGATGCCGTTTCCGGACGAGCCAGTGTCCAATCCCACCGAGCCGGAATCCAAAAAGGCGGTAAAAAAAAGGCGGGATCCCAAACTTTCGATTTTGATGCTTCAGGTGACGGCGTGCTTACTACTGGCCGCTATGGCTGTGGGAATCCAGTTTTTTGGCGGTAGCTTTTATGAGGAAGTGCGTGCAAAATATATTGCCATGTTTGCCGATACCACTTCAGTGCGAGAGGTACTGGACGGTATCCGGGCAGGTAATGTGACCCAATCGGAGACCGTCGCGCCAAAGGAGAACCAGGAAGCGGTGGCAACGTCCTTGCCGCTGCAGGATGTGTCTGCCCTTTCATTGGCCAGCCGGTTTCAGTCCTTTTTGACACCGGTCAGCGGATCGGTGACCTCAGAATACGGTATGCGCACCAATCCAGTCACCAGAATTTACAGCCTTCATGCCGGTCTGGATATTGCTGCTGAAACCGGAACGCCTGTCATGGCAGCGCTGGATGGCACGGTGGAAAGCGCCGATTACAGCACCACTCTGGGGTATTATGTGATCCTTAGTCACGGTTCCGGATTAAGTACCCGTTACGGGCATTTGGACAGCTACAGCGTTTCTGTGGGACAAACGGTGGGGAAAGGAGATACCATTGGTCTGGTGGGTTCTACAGGTCGAAGCACTGGTCCCCATCTCCATTTTGAAATCCGGCATAACGATACTCCTCTGAATCCACAATATTTACTATCGGATGCGTTGTCCACATGAGATTTTCTATTGGAGGCTGTACGGTGCAGATCAGTGTGCCTTTTTTGGCAATTCTCTGCCTTTTACTGTATTGTGACCGAACCGGTCAAATGCCAATAACACTGCTGTTGGTGGCATTGCATGAGATGGGCCATGTTTTTGCGCTTTTGGCTTGTGGGCAACACCCTAAGGCTTTGCGTCTGCGGGTGGGGGCGGTAGAGTTGGTACGCCCCAAAACTATGCTTTCTCTTGCAAAAGAATGTGCTATTTCCTTGGCCGGGCCCCTGACCAATTTTGTGGTCGGGGGACTTCTTTTATTCTGTTCCCCCAACGCCGCCGGGATTTCCTTTTGCCTGGGTGTTTCCAATTTGTTGCCTGTTCCGGGACTGGATGGCGGTACTTTGCTGGAATTGTTGGCCGGCGGCCGTCGTTGGCTGCTGATTTTGGCCTATGGGCTTACGGGCAGCGGAATACTGGCCGCAGCGATTTTTCTGTATTTTTATGGAAGCGGCGGTTGGGAACCACTTTTGGGGATTGTATACTTTCTCATTCTTTTCTTGCTGATGTTTGGAATTTTAAAATAATATTGTGCAACAATAGAAGGGCTTGCAATAGAGGGGAGCTTTTGATAGAATTATTTTAATAAAGTTGAGGGTGGAGGAAGGTCGATATGAGGATATTAAGTAATAAACAACTGTGCTTGTTGATGTTTCTCATAGCATTGTTGCTGGTTATGGTAGGATGTAGCGCCACACCGGCGGATCACGGTTTGGAGCAGGAACTGGCGGGCGCAGTGACAGAAGATGCGGCGGCTTCTAATGATTACACCTTTGTGTGGATGACAGATACCCAAGTGTACAGTGAATCCTATCCGGAAATCTATGCCGCTATGACCCGTTGGATTGTGGATCATGCCGAAAGCCAGAATATCCGATTCGTCTTTCATACCGGGGATCTGGTGAATCAAAATGTGCCGGTTCAATGGAAAAAGGCAGATGCCGCTATGCACACGCTGGATGGCTGTGTGCCTTATAGCGTGCTGGCTGGGAATCATGATCTTTCCGGAGCCGCCATGGATTATACCTCTTTTTTGTCCTACTTTGGTTCTCAGCGATTTTCTGATGCAACAGACCTTCTCTGGTTTGAAAACGGCCAGGCCCGCGGGCAGATTCTGGATACAGGTACCCGGCAGCTCCTTGTGTTAGCGCTGGGTTTTTCTCCCTCCCAGGAAATGGTGGAATGGGCGGATCAGGTGTTGTCAGATTATGCTGCGCTTCCTGCCATTTTGACTACCCATGATTATCTGAATACAGACGGAACCAGAAGCGAAACCGGAGAAAGGTTGTTTCAGGCGTTGGTGGAGAAGCATTCCAATGTGCATATGGTGTTGTGCGGTCATAATCACGATGCGGCTAAAAACATCAGCGAAATGGATGATAATCAGGACGGCATAACCGACCGTGTTGTATACCAGCTCCTGGCGGACTATCAGGAAACGCCAAACGGCGGTAACGGGTATATGCGTCTGCTGACCGTTCGGGAGGATCAAAAAATGATGTATGTACAAACCTATTCCCCTTATTTGGATGATTACGACTACTTCTCCCCCGACGAATATCCAGAAAAAGATGCCTTTTCTTTTTCCATTCAGGATTGGTTCGAGTAGCTGTGCACTGCTGGTCTGGCAGGGAATTTCCAGTTGCAATCTTGGTTCACAGGCGATATAATAGGAGATAAATAAAACTATATTTGGAAATGTGTGGTATGCTCCTATGACCCAACTGGAACGAGAGAATTTATTGCTGACGGTGCAGAAGCCCGGCCGGTATACCGGCGGTGAGCCTGGCAGTGTGATGAAGGATAAGTCTAAGGTGGATGTTCGCTTCGCCTTTTGCTTTCCTGATACTTATGATATTGGTATGTCCCATTTGGGCATTAAAATCCTCTATGCCCTGTTTAACAAGCAGGAGGGAATCTGGTGCGAGCGGGTTTATGCGCCCTGGATTGATATGGAGGCTTTGATGCGGAAGCATCAGATTCCTTTGTACGCCTTGGAGAGCGGCGACCCTATTCGGGATTTTGACTTTATCGGATTTACATTGCAGTACGAGTTGTCCTACACCAATATTTTAAATATGCTGGATCTGGCTGGAGTGCCGTTGCGGTCTGCCGATCGGGCTGAAAACGACCCTATTGTGGTGGCCGGTGGTCCTTGCGCCTGCAACCCCGAGCCGTTGGCTGACTTCTTTGATATGTTCTTTCTGGGCGATGGGGAAGAAGTGGATCTGGAGGTAATCCGGCTGTACCGGCAGCATAAGCGGTCGGGCCACTGGAACAGGGCCGCCTTCTTGCGGGAAGCCGCTAACATCGAAGGTGTCTATGTGCCTTCTCTCTATGACGTGACCTATCATGCTGATGGCACCGTTGCCGCTGTTTTACCGCAGGAAGGTGTTCCACCCACGGTGAAAAAGCGCATTATGGCGGATATGGACGATTGTTTTTATCCTGACGATTTGATCATCCCTTATACGGAAGTGGTTTTTGATCGGGTGATGGAGGAAATCTGCCGTGGTTGCTCCCGTGGATGTCGTTTCTGCCAGGCAGGATTCCTTTACCGTCCCATTCGGGAAAAGTCCCCTGAAACTATTAACCGGCAAATTCGCCAGTTGGTACATGCTACCGGTGACAGTGAGGTGTCTTTGTCCTCTCTCTCTACCAGCGATTACAGCCAGCTGGAAGAATTGCTGGAACTTCTGCTTTCCTGGACCAAGGAGGAAAAGGTGAGCTTGTCTCTACCTTCTTTGCGGGTGGATAATTTTTCGGAAAGCCTGTTGGAGAAGGTGAAGCAGGTGCGCAAAAGTGGCCTGACCTTCGCGGCCGAAGCCGGTACTCAGCGGCTGCGGGATGTGATCAATAAGAATGTTACGGAAGAGGAGATTATGCGAACCTGTTCCATGGCTTTTGCCGGCGGCTATACCGCTGTAAAGTTGTATTTTATGCTCGGTCTGCCCACTGAGACGCTGGAGGATATGGAAGGCATTGCTGATCTGGGGCAAAAGGTGGTGGATCTGTTCTACCAAAACCCGAGTAAACCCAAGGGGAAAGGGTGTATGGTTTCTCTGTCGGTGGCGGCTTTTGTGCCTAAACCGTTTACTCCTTTCCAGTTTGAACCTCAGGATACCATTCCCATGCTGCAAGCCAAACAGCAGCATTTGGTGGAGTCTGTGCATTCTAGAAAGATCTCCCTGTCCTGGCACGGGGCAGATACCAGCTTCTTGGAAGCGGTTTTTGCCCGGGGAGACCGGAAACTGTGTGCTGTTTTGGAGGAAGCCTGGCGTCGCGGCTGCAAGATGGATAGTTGGAGCGAATGTTTTTCCTTGGCGCGATGGATGCAGGTCTTTACCGATTTGGGAATTGATCCGGCTTTTTATGCCAACCGCCGCCGGGACTATGATGAGGTGATGCCTTGGGATCATCTGGATTATGGTGTTTCCAAGCAGTTTTTGATCTATCAAAACAAGCTGGCCCATGAAGCCAAAACTTCCCCCAATTGTCGGGAACAGTGTATCGGATGCGGGGCCTCCTGTTTTGGGGCCGGACTTTGCCCCACCACGAAGGGAGGGGACAAGCAATGAAAACCATGCGTCTTTTTTTCAAAAAAGTGGGCCGTGCCAAGTTTTGTTCCCACCTGGATTTAAACCGGTATATGCTCCGGGCTATGCGGATGTCCGGGATTCCCTTCTGGTATACTGAAGGGTTTAACCCCCACCCGTATATTACGTTTGTACTGCCCCTGTCCCTGGGATTTGAAAGCGAATATGAGGCTATGGATTTTCGTCTGGAGGATGACAACTTTTCTGCAGAGGCTTGTCTTGCCGCCTTCCAGAAGGTATTGCCGCCGGAATTGGTGGCTTTCCGGGTGGCGGAGCCGGTGAAAAAACCTGGAAAAATTGCCGCCGCTTCTTTTCGTATCTATTTTGAAGGGGCCGATGCGGCCTTTGTTTCGGCGCTGAAAACATTTTTGCAGCAGCCTTCCATTTTGGTGGAGAAGGTTGGAAAGAAAAAAAAGGTTTCTACAGTGGAACTGGCTGGTCGGTTTCGGGATGCAGCGGTTTCCCTTTGTGACGGCGGTGCACAGCTGGAATTTACTCTGCCGGCCGGCGGCGGGGATAATATCAATCCCACCCTGTATTTGCAGGCAGCCAAGGAGGCTGGATTGACCATTCCTGCCCACGCGATTACCCGCACCATGCTGTATGACGATACCGGTGCGATGTTTCAGTGAGAAAAGGGGGCAGAGATATGTCTAAAGAGGTGATTATCATTGGCGCCAGTGGCCACGGTAAAGTGATTGCTGATCTGGTGGAACGGTCCGGCGATCATGTTTTGGGCTTTTTGGATGATGATGCCGATAAGAAGATTCTGAAGCAGTACCCGGTGCTGGGTAGAGTAGCTTTGGTGGATCAGTATCGGGACCGCTGGTTCTTTATTGCCATAGGTGATAATCAGGTCCGGCGGAACATCGCCAGGCAGTATCCGGATCTTCATTATTATACAGCAATTCATCCTGATGCTGTCATCGGTGCGGATGTGACAATCGGTGCAGGTACCTGCGTGATGGCGGGCGCCGTTGTCAATGCGGATACCAAAATTGGTACACACTGCATTTTGAATTCTGGTAGTGTGGTGGAGCATGACAGCCGACTGGCTGATTACGTACATATTTCACCCCATGCGACCCTGTGCGGCACTGTGCAGGTGGGGGAGGCATCCTGGATTGGCGCGGGTGCTGTTGTAAAAAACAACTGTGCAGTTGGGGCGGATTGCATTCTGGGGGCTGGCACCGTTGCGGTAAAGAACATACAGGAATCTGGCATTTATGTTGGAGTGCCGGCCAGAAGGGTATTGCCATGAAGCTGTTAATACTGGCGAATTTTGATGTGGGTCTGTATAATTTTCGTAAGGAACTGTTGGAAACGCTGCTGAAGCAAGGTCATCAGGTGTATATTTCTTTGCCCATGGGAGACAGGGTTCCGCTCCTGGAAGAGTTAGGATGTACCTTTTTGGAGACACCTGTGGATCGCCGTGGGGTCAATCCGTTTCGCGATTTGCAATTGTTGCGGCGGTATCGGAAGATGTTTCATACGGTTCGACCGGATCAGGTTATCACTTATACGGTAAAGCCCAATATTTATGGAGGGCTGGTCGCCCGGATGGCAGGTATTCCCTATTTTTCCAATATTACCGGTTTGGGTACCGCTTTTCAGAAGCAAGGTTTTCTGAAACGATTTTTGGTGTTGCTGTATCGGCTTGCTCTAAAAAAGGCGAACGTTGTGTTTTTTGAAAACGCAGAAAACCGGCAGGTGTTGTTGGAGACCGGAATTGTTTCCTCCGGGCAGGCCTGCCTGCTGCCTGGCGCTGGGGTGAATCTGGAAGAGTATCCCATGGCCCAGTACCCTGAAGATACTGAGGAAATTCGTTTACTCTTTGTTGGTCGGGTTATGGCAGAAAAGGGGATCGGAGAACTGTTGGAAGCGGTTTGTCGGCTCCATGGGCAGGATTCACGGGTAGTGTTGGATGTGGTTGGTCCTTATGAGGAGGATTATGCAGCTCGGATGCAGATGGCGCAGCGGACGGGTGCTGTCCGCTATCATGGGTTTCAGCAAGATGTGCGCCCCTTTATTCGGCAGGCACATTGTTTTGTATTGCCTAGTTATCATGAGGGAATGGCCAATACACTTTTGGAATGCGGCGCTATGGGGCGGCCGCTGATTACCAGCAACATTCACGGCTGCCTGGAAGCGGTGCAGGATGGTAAAACCGGATATCTTTGTTGTGTGCGAGATCCGGGGGATTTATATGATAAACTGAAGCAATTTGTGGTGTTGCCATACCCGGAAAAACAGAAAATGGCTTTAGCTTCTCATGATTATGTTGCGGCGCATTTTGATAAACGCAAGGTGGTGGAGAAAACCGTTTCTGTTTTGATGCAGGAGGATTGATGAAAAGGGAAGATGGCAAGCTTCTGTCCGCATTTTGTGTTGCACATTTTATCGAATTTGTATTTTTATACTTGACAAGTGAAAGTTTTATGATATAATACTTATGTTGCACCGGTTTTGGTAGCAAAGTAGTTTTAAGCGTGGGCCATTAGCTTAGTTGGTTAGAGCTACCGGCTCATAACCGGTTGGTCCGGGGTTCGAGTCCCTGATGGCCCACCAAGATTTAGGGGTATAGCTCAGTTGGTAGAGCAGCGGTCTCCAAAACCGCGTGCCGA
>CAYZTR010000020.1:0-38651 GCA_964481575.1 uncultured Eubacteriales bacterium | reverse complement strand
ATATTCGGAGAGGGCAGCAGAACAAAGGTATATTATTGTCACCCGTACAGTTATTTCGAGAGAGGGACAAACGAAAATCTAAACCGAATGATACGCAGAATATACCCAAAAGGAAAGACGTTTGCAAAGGTATCGCAAGCGGCAATAAAGCACCTTGAAGAATGGATAAACGGATACCCGCGCGGAATTTTCGATTATCACAGCGCCGACGAAATGTTCAAAAAGGAACTATCCGCGATCGTCTAAAAAATTATTTTTGAATTTTTTGTAATTTTTTCGCATTTCCTCTTGACAAGAAGTATGTTATTGGAAATTTTACATTTTTATGTATCTATCCCTAAAGCATTTCTTTCGTTCGCAGAACACACCTCCCAGAAAATATCAGGTTCTTTTTTCACGGCTTTGCCGCTTAGACGGTTTCTATGCACTGGCCGAGGCCCAAGGAGGCAGTCCGGCATATCCATCTGAATGGGAGCAATCTTTTGCAGTGCAACATTGTTTTTTCGCGGCGGCGCTTGCGAGTAACCGCTGATTTTTGTGAAGCGGCTGTAAAACTTGTGGTCTACCATCTTATACCACCACAATATATCGAATAATGGTAATATATCCAAATTTTAATTGTAAATTTTTTCAGAAAATATGCGATTTACACTGTACAAATTCTTTTTTTTGTGCTATAATCACTCACGAATAGCAGGTGGATTCCTTCTGCTTGCTAAAATAAAGAAAAGGAGATTGTTTTCATGGAAAAAATGAAACAAAAATTGGCATTGTTGTTGGCCGTTCTCATGGTTTTCACAATGTCAATTCCCGCTACCATTTTTGCCAGCGCTGATGACGGTGATATCAACGATGATGTTAGTGATGTCACCCCCGATGATGGTGAAGAGGAGCCCGTAACTGAGCCGGAACTGGCTGAAGGTAATGTTACCAATCTGGTTGACACCTCTACTGTAACCGGTGTCCAGGGGGACGCTACTATTGCTGGATTTTCCGGTGAAGGTGTCGCCAATCTGTTTGACGGCGACCCCAGCACAAAGTACTGTGCCAATTCCAACTCTGTGATTTCTGAGGATGCTCCTCTGGAAATTACCTTCTCGCTGAATGTTGATGAGAATGGCGAATACCCCGTTATCAACACTTATGCCATCACGGCTGGCGGCGACTCCGGCAAGTATCCCCAGCGTGACTTTAAGTCTTGGACCTTTGAGGGGTTGGACGAGAATGAAGAATGGGTCGTTCTGGATTCCCGTTCTAATCAGGCTTTTGCACAGGACAGCGTGAAGAAGTATTATCAAATCACCGATAATACCACTGCTTATGCTTCTTATCGCTTGGTTGTTACTGCCACGCAGGGCGCCCTGACCATCTACCAGGTGGCTGATCTTGACATCTACACCGGCGTGCTGGCCGATGAGAACGATGCTGATACCCAGTCCAAGGCTGCTGCTGCTATTGTAATGGATCAGATCAATGCGCTGCCCAGCACCGATGCAGCTGTGGATGAGGATTTAATCAACGCTGTTGCTGAAGCTAAGGCTGCTTATGATGCCTTGGATGATGCTGCCCAGGCTTTTGTTACCAACTATTCTGTGGTGACTAACTGGGAGAAGATCATTGCTGCTGCCAGTGCCCCTGCCGAGTTCTCTGCCATGGCTAATGAATTGTTTGATAAATATTCAGAGCAGATTAGCAGTGAGGATGGTTTGGATTATCATCTGGCTGCTGATGTGACTGCTGCCTTGATTCTGTTCAATGGTATGTCCGCGGCCAACCAGTTGTCCGTTGCTGGTGACATGGAACGGCTGGAAATCGTTGCGGAAGCTCTGAATGAATTGACCAGCAGTTATGTCTTTACAGTTGGTGGATGGGGCAGCGCTTCCAACGCTTCTGCCTGGATTAACAATGCAACTGATGAGGACCAGTTGGCTTCTCAGGCTGCTGCTGCTGCCGCTGTGGAATACACCTACAAATTTGGCGGTATGAAGGTGACCGATGGGACTTCTGCCAACCTGACCGCCGAATGGGGTGCTGCTATGATCAGCCAGTTGGAAGGCGGCGATAACGTCTACAATCCTTGGGATCAAGCAGGTCGTAGATGGGGTTATGTGGCTGTTCCTTATGTAGGCATTGCCTTTGTCACCACTGGTTATTTCTCTACCCGCTATGATGAGGGTGCTTCTCCCATTAGTGATGCGTTCCAGTATAGTGGCCGCACCTATCAGCAATTTACCAATGGCTATGCCTATTATGATAATGCTACCATTGGCGACAAAAACGTTGGCACCACCATGACTTCGTTTGTAACCTCTTATCCCGGTTATAGCGGTTCTTCCGATATTACCAAGAACACCTTCCGTCTGGCCTATGCGGCTTACGCCCAGGCCAACCGTGAAAACTACAAGGTTTTGGGTATTCCCGAGGCCAATGCTGTCAAGGGCGAAACCGTAATTTATCAGCCCTTTGTTGGCCCCTCCGGCGCTGCTTATATCGCGGCTGCTGCCGATGATATTGCTGCTGCCAATGCTAACGCACCCGCCGCGATTGCTCATGTGATCACCGGCACTACGTTGGAGGCTATCGAGGCCCTGAATGCTGATTTTGCCGCTGCCATCGAAATCGCCGGCGCTCCCATCTCTGATGAGGTGGATGGCGTGGTGCAGCTGTTCCAGAACGGCTATGTGAACGAAGGCGAATTCATTCCTTACGATGCGGATAACAGCTATATGCTGGTGAACAACTACATGGAGACCCTGGCGGAGTCTCTGGATGCCGGGATCACCGATGATAGCTATGATGCTCAGGCTGCTCTGGTAGAAAAGATTGAAGCTGCTTATGCCACTTTGTCTGATGCCGCCAAAGAGCAGGTTGTGGATGGCTATGCTGAATCCATCGCTGCTGCCAAGGCTGCTTTGGAGAAGTATGTGGCTGACAAGGAAGCTGTAAACGATGTGATTGCGCTTATCAATGCTCTTCCCTATCCTGTTGCTGCAGATGATCAGGAGCAGATTGAGGCTGCCCGTGCGGCTTACGATGCTCTGGAAGATGCCCTGAAGGTTCAGGTTACCAACTATGATACCCTGACCTACACGGAAGGTCAGCTGCAGATTGCCATTTGGAAGAAAGCGGCCGCAGAGGTTGTTGCCAAGATTGAGGCTCTTCCCGAATATTCTCAGGAAGCCATTACCGCAGATAACTTTGACGCTGTTAAGGCTGCTGCACAGGAAGCAGACGATGCTTATCAGGCTCTGCCCGCCGGCGCTCAGAAGTACGTGGATGATGACAGCTATAATACGCTGGTTACCTTTGCACTTCTGCTGGACAGCGAAAACTATGAAGAGTGGGTTCAGAATATTTCTGTGAAGCTCGGCGATATGAACAATGACGATTCTCTGTCTGTGACTGACGTTGTTCTGCTCCGGAAGGCTATCCTGGCTGGTGATCCTGATTCCACTACCCTGTCCCGCGGTGATATGAACAAAGACGGTTCTCTGTCTGTGACCGACGTTGTTCTGCTCCGGAAGGCCATCCTGGCTGGTGACTAATTCACTTGTCAATCCTTTTGGTTTGCAAGAACAAATAATGAAATGAAGATCCCCGGATGCATTTCTGCATCCGGGGATTTTTTCAGTGTTTTTCCCTTTTAAGCCGCCGCACAAAGTCCCCTCTGAAATCTGGAACTTTTTCGCAGCTTTGCCGCCATAGACCTTTTGTTATATAGAGCGCAGTTGCATAGAAAGGCAACCACAGCAGGTGTGAATGAGAGGATAGTGATAAGCGTCACTTCCGATTGCTTTTTCCCCGCATCCGTCACCTTCGGTGGATCGTTTTCCCCCAAAGGGAAACTTGATGTCGCAGAGAATTCCAGTAACACTTGAGGAATCCATGCGTTGCAGTCATCGGACAATGCAAGCTGCTTTCAAAAGAAGTCTGATATATATGGGAGTTTAAAAAATGGCAGGAGTGTGCCGCTCAGTTGCCCTTCACTGCCAGTACCTCCCCTTTAAGAGCGCCTGATATCGCTGCTCGTTGCTGCAATATTGGCGGGGTCGAGACTCCCCTGCGGCTTTGTGCCTGCTTTCCTTTTCACAGCGGAGGAAGTATTGAATCCCCATACAAGGCGAAACCACCTATGCGGTGCGGCGGCAGATCCCAATCTCACCGCAGGGTTGTCTGGTTGATTTGGCGACAAGACCGGGTATATGTGATAAGAGGGACTAGAAAAAAATACACCCGTGTAGAAATACACCTGTGCAGAAAACACCCTGTTGAAACTGTAAGAGTTCTAACAGGGTGTTTTATATCAGGAGGATAGTCTACGCAGTATTTTTTCTTTTTTCAAGTGTGAGGATGACGCTCCTCACATGGGGTTAGAAGGTCGGAATGTTCATTGTTCTCCTCATTGTTCTCCATAACGTAAAAATCCCGGAGCGCTGTTTCCAGCGTTCCGGGATTGTGCTTCTTTACGCCTGATTTAAAATTGCTTTCCGCAGCAGTACCACATCGGTTACCGACAAGTTGCTGTCGCTGTTCAGATCGCCCAGCGGCTCCTGATCAGCAGTGCTTCCATTCAGAATTGCCTTCCGCAGCAGCACCACATCGGTGACCGACAGTTTGCCATCTTTGCTTAAATCGCCTAGCAGCGCATTATTTTCCAGCCCGGCAATGGCATCCAGAATAGCCTGAGCAAAGGCATTCACTGTATTCTGGCTTTCAACCGGTAAGCCATAGACTACATTGGCAACTGCGGCGTCCAACAGATCCAGGGAAGTCTGGGAGAACTGACTCCGGTCAATGGCTTTTGCCTGGGCCAATGCGCTTTCCACAGAAGTGTAATCTGCGGGACCGGCCGAGGTGACAGTCAGGATGAAGGTGTCGGAATCAGCCGTGTACTTGTGGGTGGCTTGCAGAACAGCTGTGCCGGGACGTATGCCGGTCACAATACCGTCCGCCGAAATTTCAGCCACTTCAAAGTTGGTTTCGCTGACCACGCTCCATAGAATGCTGTCAGGTCCGGCATAATTGGCTCCGTAGTTTTCCAGCGCCAGCTTCTCCATCAGATTCAGGGAACTGCCAGCTGCAAGAAATGTGGAAGCGGTTTCAAAAGACAGGGCTGTCGGATTGCTTCCGTCGGAGAAAAGAGGTTCGATTTCAAAATAATCCACCCGCAGGGACAAGGTGGCTGAATTGTTGCCTCGGCCCATGCAGATCAGGCTGATGTTGTTCACGCCCTCTACTAGCTCCAGGGTGTATTCCTGGGTGGTGATTTTACCTTCAGTGTACTTGCCGCCGCTGCCGGTATCGGAGAAGTTCTCGGTGTTGCTCAGGGCAACGCCATCTAGGCCAATGGCCGACAGGGCATTGTTAGGATGGCCCTTCATGGCCACACGAACCAGGTATTTCCCGGCGGTGTTCACTGTGAAGGGAACGCTGATATAGGAACCAGCACTGGTGAAGCTGACATTGCGGTAATCCCCGCCGCTTGCGCCGGCACTGGCACTGTCGTCATTGGGGGCAGAAGCGCAGGTGGCACCTACCTGCATCAGACTGCCGTCCTTGTAGGCATTTTCCACCTCAATGCGCTGGACAAAGTCTACAGAGGTGATCTCGGAGGGAGCGTACAGCTTGACCTGCGGTACAGAAACGGTCAGGCTGCCGCTGTCGGGGATCATGAGGGACAGCGTACGGCCGGTATTATTGGCTGCACTGGCCACAACCACATTGGCCACGGTATCGGGAGTGCCTTCCACTGTCAGTTGTAAGGTGCTGCCATTTACTTGTGCATCATAGTTTATGACATTTTCGTCAGCATAGACTACCTGCAGCGGTGCGTCTTCCTCCACGGCCTGGAACCAGTAGGCCTTGACACCGGCGGAGGATTCGGTCAGATCCACGACAAATCCGTTGTCCACCAGCTCCTGGCCGCTGTAAACACCCCGATAAGCATTGACAAAGCTGCCGGACTGGGTCATACTCACATCGGCTACCAGATAGGTCTTGTCGGCATCCAGCCAGCGGGTATCAGCGGTAAATTCTTGCGCCGTGCCGTAATATTTGGTGGCAATCATCAAAGCGGAGGCATCGTCCTCGCTCTTGAACATAAAGGCATAGGGGCCGGTGGCGGCGGTGCCGCGGATCCAGGATTCCTCATTGTTGTCGGCATCCCAACCCTCGCCCAGATAGCAGGGATATTTGATGCCGTCGGTCAGTGCTTCGATCCGTTCTCCGTGCCGCCAGGTGTTGAAGGTACCAAGAAGATTCTTGCCTTCTTCGGTCCACAGGGTGCCGGGATCTTCGTTGAGTTTTACGTTCCGGGCATACATCCAGAAGTAATATTTAGACAGATCGCCGTTCACCGAGCCGCTGGCATAGTAGGTGGCCAGCGGCAGGTAGCCAAAGGCGTTGGCAGGGGCAGCATTTCCGGCGCCGCCGGCATGCACCATCCAACCGTTGTTAATGAGTCCTAACAGGCCGAGTGCCCGGTTGCCCTGGGTGGGATAGACGTCCATTTCATTGGTGTATTTCACCAGATACTGGGGATATTTTTCCACCAGCTTATTCAGCTCCTGGTTCAACAGGACGTTCTTCCGGTAGACGTTGTCGCAGGGGGAGGAATAGCTGGTCTCGGTGGGATTCTGCCAGAATTCGGTCAAGTCGATCATCTGGTGATTCAGACCGTACTGAGTAATCAGGGTTTCTACGCTGGCGATCCGCTCCGCCAAAGCGGCGGGATCGGCCAGGTCCACACCGTTGTTGTGGTCGTCGCCGGACATGGAGTACCACAGGCCAAACATAAATCCGTTCCCTTTAATGAGACTGCTGATATCCTCCAGGCTTTTCAGGGTCGGCACAGCCACCAGGGAATCTCGACTCACATTCCACAGGTCATCCATCATGACCATGTCGATTTTGGCCTGCTGGGCAGCGGGGATAATGGTGTTTTCATAATAATCATAGCCATAGGTGCCGGGCTGACTGGACCAGCCCCAGTGATAATCCCAGTCGTTGGAATTTTCAATGGTGGTCAGATCGTGGAACCGGAACCGCCGGTAGAAGTGAAGATCCGCCGCCATCTTGCCGTCCACCACGTCGCCGGTAAAGACGGTGAAGTTGACGCCGATGTACTGGAAGCTTTCGCCGCCCTTCAGGGTCAGCTGCAGGGAGCCGGGACAGGTAGAAACCTTGACAGCGTCGCTGCCGCTCCAGCAGGTGGTGGTGGCGAATTCGTAGGTAGCGTTGGTGTCAGAAGGCTTGGCGCCCATGGTGGAGGGGCCAATCTGGGTTCGCCAGTTGGTTTCAGGCATCATCCACCAGCCGTCCCCGGAGTCGTAGACACACAGGGCGTTCCGGCCGGTGTTTTTATTCAGAATCCCGGTGGTGGATTTCCAGATGGCATCCAGCGCGGTGTTGGAATTGGTGGTGCTGGAACCGGCCTCCACATAATGCAGCACATGGGACTCGTTGGGCAGGGACAGACTCCAGACATCCGATTCGGTGATAACCCGCTTGACGGCGTCATCATTTTGAATGGTAGTCTGATACCGGAGACCGGAATCATCGTTGTAGATTTCGAACCGGGCGGTAACGGTCAGCTGCGCTGTTTGGCTGGAGATGGTGATCTCCAGAGCCTGGCCCACCAGGGTGGTTACCGTGTCAGACTCATTCATGGTGATGTCTTCCACCGTGGCTTGGTCGATCAACCGCCAGCTTCCATCATTGGAAGCCGCCGTCAGCAGGTCGGTGGCAGCGGCGCCTATGTTGTAGGTGCCGACAGTGTAGGAGAACAGGTAGTTGTTGGTGTCCTCCGTGATGTATTCCCGTTGGGCCGCCTTATTGTAGAGCGAGGTCAGGGAAAGACTTCCGTCAGCAAAAACGACCTTTGCGGTCAGAATGCTGTTGTCCAGGGTCCACTGGTTGTTGTCTGCGGTGATCACAGCGTCGGTACTGTTGACCATTGGTGCATCACTTTCATCGGCAGAGGCCGGCAGCAGCCCGAAACAGGACAGCCCCAGGGCCAATGCCAAAAACAACGCCAGCAGCTTTTGGGATTGGTTCCAGATGTGCATAAAGTTCCTCCGTTCCGGAAAGCTTGCAAATATCCGGCAAAAAAAGCCGGAATATACGCTTTCCTTTTGTGTGATTTTATTATAGCAAAGGCCATTTTTTGATGCAATTGTTGAAAGAATCGAAAAAAGATTGCAAATGGGAACAAACTGCGCTATAATACAATATATTAAACAAACCGAATAGATCGGAGGGTGATATTATGAGCCGCATTTGTGAGATTGCAGATCCTGCCTTTTTATTTTTGCACAGCCGGGATGAAACGCCGGATCAGCAGGAATTCCAGATGCATGCCCACCCCACCAGCGAAATTTATTATCTGATCAGCGGCAATGGGCAGTTTGTAGTAGAAGGAAACGAGTATCCTCTGGAGCCCCGTTCCGTGATGCTGATGCGCCCCGGAGAGACCCACCGAATTCTGGTGGATACCACCGCCCCTTATGAGCGGATGACCCTGCAGTTCAATGAGAGTCTAATCCGTCAGGTGGATGCTGACGGGTTGCTGATGCGTCCTTTCCTGGATCGTCCTCTGGGTCAGGACAATTACTATGCCCCGGATCAGTGCCGCAGCCATTTTATTGAGGAATGCTTCCGATCCCTGGAGGATATGGCTGATACCGGCGGCCGGGCTTTGATGCTGCAGTGCAGCCTGTACCCAATTTTGGGGGAACTGGGCTATGCTTTTATGAAGCGACAGGTGACTCCCCGCATTCGCCGCACTGACACCATCTCCAGTATTATCAGCTATATCAATGTCCATTTGTGTGAGCCACTGTCTCTGGAGCAGATTAGCAGTCGCTTCTTTATCAGTAAGGCCCACTTGAATCGACTGTTCCGGCAAGCCATTGGTTCCAGCATCTGGGAGTATATCCTGATTAAACGGCTGACACTGGCCCGGCAACAGATCCAGTCCGGTATTCACGCTGCCGAAGCCTGCCAGAACTGTGGATTTAAGGATTATTCCGCTTTTTACCGCAGCTACAAAAAGAGATTCGGCGTTTCCCCCGCCAAAGATAAGGGGTCGCCTCTGCCCCCGCAGGAATAAGTTTCCCCGTATTTGGGAAGAATGGTGCCACCCCTTGCAATTTGATTCCGTACGGGGTACAATAGCCAATATAATTTGTAAAGAAAGAGGTTTTGCTATGTCTTATCAAACCGCGCCTGCCAAAGCTGGCGATACTGTGGCGACCATGAAAACCACCATGGGCGACATTGTGATTAAACTGTTTCCCCAGGAGGCGCCCAAGGCGGTGGAGAATTTTACCACCCATGCCAAAGAGGGCTACTATGACGGGCTGATTTTCCATCGGGTCATCAAGGATTTTATGATTCAGGGCGGCGACCCCAACGGTACCGGTACCGGCGGCGAATCTATCTGGGGCCGTCCTTTCGAGGATGAATTCTCCCCCAAGCTGCACAACCTCCGGGGTGCGTTGTCCATGGCCAATGCCGGCCCCGGCACCAACGGCAGCCAGTTCTTTATTGTCCAGCTGGGCCAATGCGATCCCGGCCTGCTGGAGCAGATGAAGGAAATCCCCGATGCCTTCCCGTCGGAAACTCAGGAGGATTATGCTGCTTTGGGCGGCACTGCCTGGCTGGATTACCGCCATACCGTTTTCGGCATGGTGCAGGCCGGTATGGATGTAGTGGATGCCATTGCCGGTGTCCCTGTTGGCCCCAATGATAAGCCGGTCACCGATGTAAAGATTCAGTCTATTACTGTGGAGACTCTGTAAAAACCGCTATACTTCCCGGAAGCGAATACAAGAGATGTATGCTGTCCCCGTAAAAAAGCAATTGCCCGTGCCGGGCATAGAAAAGAATCGGGTAGTCCGACATGGGCTGCCCGATTCTTTTTGCAAGGAGGAAACACCATTGAATTCCCCCCTAAAAAGGGTTGTTTTATGGGGGGATTTCGATTATACTGAAAGCAAATCAAGGGAAACGATAAGGAGGGATGCCGGATGGCAACGGAAACCCTGCAATTCCGGGAATACATTCACGGGGACAATGAAATCCGTATGATGAAGGCCAGGGTGGATCATCAGCGGTCGCCCCATTCCCATGACTTTATAGAAATCGCGTATATTGACGCCGGCAAAGGATTTCAGACGGTTAACGGCAAGCGGGAACGCATCCAGGCGGGAGATTTGTTCCTGTTTAACGCCCACAATATTATTCATTCTTTTGAGGCGGCGGAAGGAACGCCGCTGCTGGTCTATAACTGCCTGTTTCAGCCTCTGTCGGTTAGCAACACCTTCCAGGAGTGCAGTGATTTTGTGGATGTAGCTTACCAATATTTGTTCCAAACGATGCGCAGTGATTACGGCCCCAGAGATTATATCAAGCTCAGCGACCTGAAGTTCAGCGAAACCGAACAGATTCTCTACGAAATGGATTGGGAATTTACCCGGGAGGAAAGCGGGTATATGCAGGTGCTGAAGGCTGATTTGATGCGGCTGCTGATCCAGATTTTCCGGTTGTATCGGCGGATGGCGGGACGGCAGCAGGATTTGTCCATGTATCACCGACTGATTGTCCGGAATGCCGTGGTCCGGCTCCAGGAGCACTATGCCGAGGATATTCGCTGTGAATGGCTGGCAAAGCAGGCTTATTTGAGTGTGAATCATTTTCGCAAAATTTTCCGGGATATCACCGGCATGACGGTGATTCAGATGTTGCAGCATATCCGGATTCGGATGGCCTGTCAGCTATTGGAAACCACCCGGTTTTCGGTGGCTGAAATTGCAGATCAGGTGGGCTACAGCGATGTAAAATACTTTTATCAGATTTTTGAGAAAGAAAAGGAAATGACGCCCGGGGAATATCGACGGCTACATCGTTGAATTACCCCCTAAAATTCTGTGAACCGCCCCACATGCGGATTCCGAATATGCGCTATACTGATGACAGCAAAGGGTTTGCATGCGGCCTGTATCCGAAAGAGATAAGGAGGAATTCCCATGAAAAAGCAACGAATCCGGCAGATCCTTGGAGTTTTGCTGACGGCGGCGCTGTTGTGCAGTACAATGGTTACCGGCGCGGTAGCACAAGCAGAAGGGACGGTTACTATGACAGATTTAACGGTTTGCGGATTGGAGCAGCCCCTGGGGCTGGATCTGAATCCGGCGTTCAGTTGGGTCTTAACCGGTCAAGGCCGGGATGAGAGCCAGGCGGCCTATCGGCTGCGAGTCTCTTCCACGGCGGCACTGGCGGAGGCCGGTGAAGCGGATGTGTGGGATTCCGGCCGGGTGGAAAGTCCGGACACCCTAGATATTGCTTACGGCGGATCCCCCCTGGCCACCCGTACCGCCTATTACTGGACGGCGGAGAGCTTCCTGGCGGATGGCAGCAGCGTCCGCAGTCAGGTGCAGTGGTTTTCCACCGGTATCAACCAGGAGGAATGGCAGGGCCAGTGGATCGGTGCCACCCAGAAGCAGGAACCGCTGGAGCTGACAGGGGCCAACTGGATTTGGCTCCGGCAGGGGGACGACTTTGCCGGTGTCCGGGCCGGGACCCAGTATTTCCGCTACGCTTTTACTCCGGCGGCAGATAAGACGGTAAACCGGGTGCAGATTGGCTATGCTGCTGACGATCAGGCGGTGTTCTATTTCAACGGCGTGGCGCAGGGCAGTACTTCGGCCTGGACCACCGGCGGCCTTTTTGACGCCACCGATGCGCTGTTGGACGGAGAAAATACCGTGGCCATTGCTGCCACTAACGGCACGGTGGGATATGCCGGACTTTTGGTAAAAATCCGCTTGGAATACACCGATGGTTCCGTGGAGACCATCGTGTCTGACGGTAGTTGGGCGGTAGCGGCTACCCTGCAGGAGGGTTGGAACCAGACTGGATTTGATGACAGCAGCTGGGCCAAGCCGGATCAGCAGGTGGCCTACGGGGAAAGCCCCTGGGGCACCGGTGTATCCCTGGAGCTGTATGGCAGCCGGGCAGCTGTTCTGCTCCGGAAGGAGTTTGACCTTTCGGGAGAGGTGGCAGAGGCTTATGCGTATATCTGTGGGCTGGGCTTTTTTGAGCTGACGGTTAACGGTCAGCTGCCGGATAACAGTTTGCTGAACCCTTTCACCACCCAGTACAATATGCGGGTGCTGTACCGGACTTTTGACGTAACCCAGCTGTTGCAGCAGGGCGGCAACGCAGTGGGTGTGGAACTGGGGAACAGCTATTACAATGAAATCGGTGGGGTCTGGAACTGGCCCACCGCCTCCTGGCGGGATAATCCCAAGCTGCTGTTCCAGCTGGAAATTCATTATACTGACGGTACCACGCAGACTGTGGTTTCCGACCTGAGCTGGAAGGTGACCACCGATGGACCCATTACCTCCAATAGCATGTATTATGGGGAAACCTACGACGCCCGGAAAGAACAGACCGGCTTCAATGAAACCGGCTTTGACGCTGCTGCTTGGAAGAATGCAGTGGCGATGGAGGCCCCGGAGGGGCAGATTACGGCCCAAACCAAGACGCCTGTTAAGCGGGTGGCGCAATATGCACCGGCCGATATTACCCGGTTGGAAAACGGTTCCTATGTACTGACGGCCCCGGAGATGGTGGCGGGCTGGATGAAGCTGTCGCACATCCATGAGGCGGCGGGACAGGAAATTACCATTACCTACGGCCAGCGGCTGGATGCTGATGGCACCGTGGTCAAATACGGTGGCACTGACGGGGTAACCGCCAACTGGTGGCCCCATGCTTATATTCAGCAGGATCATTATATTTGCAAGGGTAGCGGAGACGAATCCTATGAGCCCAAGTTCAGCTTTAAGGGGCATCTGTATATTCAGATTGACGGTTTGACCGGTCCGCTGACAGCGGAGGATGTGGTTATCTACCGGGTTTCCAACGGCGTGGATATCCGGTCTGATCTGGAAACTTCTGATGCCCTGTTGAACCAGCTGCATCAGATGATGCGGACGGCCATGGCCAACAATTTCCAGGGCGAACACTGTGATCCGGTGCTGGAAAAGAACGGCTGGACGGGGGATGCCAATGTATCCCTGGGCTCTCTGATGTACAATTTCGATATGTCCGGCTGTCTGCCCGGCTGGCTGCAAATTCTGGGGGACTGCTTTGACCAGTATGACACCGTGCCGGTGATGGCCCCCACCGCCGATTGGTGGATTGATAATTCCATTGTCTGGAATTCTTTGTATGTGTACGGGGTGCAGGCGCTGACGGCCCAGTTCGGTATGGAGGAATATGAAGCCGCCCAGTATGATACCCTGCGTCGGTATACCCTGATGCAGATCAGCCAGCTGCAAAACAATGGCTGGGTTTGGATGGATAGCCAGCTGGGTGACTGGGTAGCTCCCATCGGCGGCAGTGACCCCAATGTGCAGTACAATGAGAATATTTCGGAAGGCTCCGGTATCACCGGTACGGCCTTTGCCTATGGCGTGTTGTCCTACATGGCAGATCTAGCCGATAAGCTGGAGAAGCCGGAGGACGCCGCTGAGTACCGGGCGGCCATGTCCAATGTATACGACGCTTTTCAGACCAAGTTCTACAAGGCCGATAAGGGGTATTATGAAACCAACACCTGGACCCAGATCGGCACCCGAACCCGCTATCGGCAGACCGACAATCTGGTGGCGCTGGCCTTTGGCCTGGTGCCGGAACGGCTAGCACCTGCCGTTGCAGCGCATTTGGTGGAGGATATTCAGGAAAAGGACTATCACCTGGATACCGGATGTGTGGGTACCAAATATCTCCTGCCTATGCTGTGCGAGTACGGCTATGGAGAGGTTGCTTTCCGGATTCTGACCCAGGACACCTACCCCAGCTGGGGCTATTGGGTGGAAAACGGCGCCACCTCCACCTGGGAGATGTGGGAGGCCACCACTCGCTCCTATGACCACTATTTCCTTGGAACCTACGAGGAGTGGTTTTACCGCTACCTGGCCGGAGTTACCAATGTGGAAAACGGATACGAAACCTTTACAGTGAAGCCGGAAATTCTTGGGGATTTGACGCAGGTGGACTGCACCCTGGATACTGTGCGGGGCCTTCTGACCTCCGGGTGGGCCCGGCAGGAGGACGGCTCTGTTACGGTCACCGTCACCGTTCCTTTTGGCGCGACTGCCAAGGTGGTACTGCCCACCAACAGTCGGCATAAGGTGACCCTGGACGGCCAGCGGCTGACCACTGCCTTGGACGGTGTCCGCTCCACCGATCTGGAGGATGACCGTCTGGCGGTAATGGTGGGGTCGGGCGCTTATACCTTCCAGGTGCAGGCCGATCTGCCGGTGTATAAGCTGCGCCTGACCCAGGCTATTGAAGAAGCAGAAGCCCTGGATGCGGAGGCGTTGTCCCAGCGGCTGCAGGAAAAGCTGTCCCTGGCTCTGGAGGCTGCCCGGACGGCGGAAACCAGCGAGACCCTGGGGCAGACGGCTGTCAACGAAGCCAGACTGACCTTGGTGGCTGCCCTGGAAGCGGCCCAGGCTAGCCTGACACCGCCGGAAAATCTGGCGCTGCACAAACCGGTGACTGCCAGTTCCACCAATAATGATAGCTATTGGGGCTGGGATCTGTCCTATTTGAATGACGGTGTGTTGCAGCACGAAAGCCGTCAGGAAGGGGAATATACCGGCTATTGCAGCAATCTGACACCGGATCAGGATCATCAGGAGTGGGTCGTGGTGGATCTGCAGGCAGAACTGCAGGTGACCCGTGCGGTGATTTATCCGGCCAGTACCCAGGTGGGAGACCAGCGGCTGGGTTACGGTATCCCCTTGGATTTCCAGATTCAGATTTCTTCGGATGGGGAGAACTGGGAGACGGTCTATGCCGCAACCGATTATCCCCTGCCGGAATATGGGCCTTTGACGTTTGATTTTGACCCGGTCACCGGGCGGTATGTGCGGCTGCTGGCTACCCGGCTGCGGCCCAAGCCCTCGGATGGCAACAGCTACCGGCTGCAGATCAGCGAGCTGGAACTGTATGATATGACGCCCCGGGAAGAAATTTTGCTGGGGGATTTGAATGAGGATGGCAAGCTGACCGTCACCGATGTGGTGCTGCTGCGGAAGGCCATTCTGGCAGGGTCTGCGGCCGCAGAGGTTCCTGCCGGCGATTTCAACGGCGACGGCGCCCTGAGTGTCACCGATGTTGTTCTGTTGCGGAAAGCCATTTTGCAGCAGAGCTGAGCAATTTGAATTTACAGGGAAAGGCGCTCTGCCGGGAACCCAAAAGTTCTCTGCAGGGCGCCTTTGTTGGGCCGGATGGCGCAAGCTGCCGCCTTCACAATGGATTGTTGTCAAGGGAATGTCGTCATGGATTCGCTGTTGTCTCCAATCCTTTTGCAACCACCTCCCCAGCAGCTCGGCTGCTTCCATGCAGATGCACAAAAAATCCCGAAATGCTTCCAGGATTTTCTGATGTTCCGCTAAAATCAGGAAAAAAATTCAAAAAATCCAGCGAATCCCTTGCAAAGCGGGGAAAAATAGGGTAAAATACCCTGTAGACTTGTCTGTAATTTAACAAGCGTTGTTTCAAAAATTGGAGAGTAGAAAGGATGTATCATGCATGACTGCCATGAACAAGAAAACCATCGAAGACATTGAAGTCTCCGGCAAGAAGGTGCTTGTCCGCTGCGACTTCAACGTGCCTATGGCCGACGGGGAAATCACCGACGATAAGCGGATTCGCGAAGCCCTGAAAACCATTCAGTATCTCAACGAGCATAACGCCGCGGTGATCCTTTGCTCCCATATGGGCCGCCCTAAGGGCGAGTTCAACATGACCTATTCCCTGGCCCCGGTTGCCAAGCGGCTGTCTGAGCTGTTGGGCAAGGAAGTGAAGCTGGCTGCTGATGTGGTTGGCGAAAGTGCTAAGTCCATGGCTGCTGCGCTCCAGCCCGGCGAGATCATGCTGCTGGAGAATGTCCGGTTCCACGCCGAGGAAACCGCAAAAGATAAGGCGGTTCGGGCTCCTTTTGCCAAGGAAATGGCTTCTCTGGCTGAAATCTATGTCAATGACGCCTTCGGTACGGCCCACCGTGCCCAGGCTTCCACCGCCGACCTGGCCGATTATCTGCCTGCTGTCAGCGGCTACCTGATCCAGAAGGAAATCTCCATCATGGGCGGCGCTTTGGCGGATCCCAAGCGTCCCTTTGTTGCCATTCTGGGCGGCGCCAAGGTTTCCGATAAGATCGGCGTCATCACCAACCTGCTGAATAAGGTGGATACCCTCATTGTTGGCGGCGGCATGGCCTATACCTTCATGAAGTCTCTGGGCCACAGCATCGGCGATTCCCTTCTGGAGGAGGATAAGATCGAGCTGGCCGGCCAGATCATGGCTGACGCCAAGGAAAAGGGCGTTAAGTTCCTGATCCCCGTGGATAACCGCATCGGAGACAAGTACGATCCCAACTGTGCTTATAATGAGTGCTCCTCTGACGAGATTCCCGACGGTTGGATGGGTCTGGATATCGGTCCTAAGACCGAGGCGCTGTTCACCGAGGCGCTACAGGACGCCGGCACTGTTGTCTGGAACGGCCCCATGGGCGTTACCGAATTCCCCAAGTATGCCGGCGGTACCATTGCCGTGGCCAAGGCGGTGGCTGCTTCCGGCGCTATCTCCATCATCGGCGGCGGCGACTCTGCTGCGGCTGTTGAAAAGCTGGGTTTTGCCGATAAGATGACCCACATCTCCACCGGTGGCGGCGCTTCCCTGGAATTCCTGGAGGGTAAGGTGCTGCCCGGCATCGCCGCCCTCAATGACAAAGATTGATTGTTTAGCCAAAAAGGGGCGGGTGTGGAAACGCCCGCCCCTTATAATGCAATATTGTTTTATTTTGGAGGATGTTACTATGAATAAGAATCTGCGTAAAGCCATCATCGCTGGTAACTGGAAAATGAATAAAACCCCTGCTGAGACCACCGCGTTGATCAATGAGATCAAGCCCCTGGTCAAGGATGCCGACTGCGGCGTTGTGGTCTGCGTTCCCTTTGTGGATCTGCAAAACGCCCTGGAAGCAACCAAGGGTTCCAACATCGGCGTGGGCGCTGAGAATTGCCATTTTGAAGCCTCCGGCGCCTATACCGGGGAGGTTTCCGCCCCTATGTTGAAGGAAATGGGTGTGGAGTATGTGATCATCGGCCACTCTGAGCGCCGTCAGTATTTCGGGGAGACCGACGTTACTGTGAATAAGCGGACTCTGGCTGCCCTGAACAACGGCCTGAAGGTGATCCTCTGCGTGGGCGAAATGCTGGAAGATCGGGAGCAGGGCATTACCGCTGAATTGGTTGCTATGCAGACCAAAATCGCCCTCCAGGGTGTCACTGAGGAACAGATGGCCAACGTGATTATCGCTTATGAGCCGGTTTGGGCCATCGGCACCGGTAAGACTGCCACCGCTGCCCAGGCCAATGAGGTTTGCGCCCTGATCCGCGCCACCCTGGCTTCCCTGTATGGCCAGGCCGTAGCCGACGCTACTACCGTTCAGTACGGCGGTTCCATGAAGCCGGCCAATGCGGACGAGCTTCTGGCCCAGCCCGATGTGGACGGCGGCCTGATCGGCGGTGCTTCCCTGGTGGCTTCCGACTTTGCTGCTTTGGTTGCCTCTGCTTCCAAGTAAGGAGGTCACCTATGAAAAAGCCTGTTGTTTTGACCATTATGGACGGCTTTGGCATTAACCCCTGTAAGAAGGGCAATGCCGTCATCACCGCCAAGACTCCTAACCTGGATGAATTCTTTCTCCGTTATCCCACCACTAATATCGGCGCTTCCGGTATGGATGTGGGTCTGCCTGACGGTCAGATGGGTAACTCCGAGGTGGGCCATACCAATATGGGGGCCGGCCGGGTGGTATATCAGGAGCTGACCCGGATTACCAAATCCATTTCTGATGGGGACTTTTTCCAGAACCCTGCCCTGACCGCTGCGGTGAATCAGGTGAAGGCCAATGGTTCTTCCCTGCATCTTATGGGTCTGCTGTCTGACGGCGGCGTCCATAGCCATAATACCCACCTGTACGCCCTGCTGGAGCTGGCCAAAAAGGCCGGGCTGACCAAAGTCTATGTTCACTGCCTGCTGGATGGCCGGGATGTTCCCCCCGCCTCCGCTGTGGAGTATGTAGAGGAGCTTCAGGCCAAGCTGGCTCAAATCGGCGTAGGGCAGATTGCCACCCTCATGGGCCGTTTCTACGGTATGGACCGGGACAACATCTGGTCTCGGGTGGAGCTGGCTTACAACGCCATGGTTTGCGGCGAAGGCATCCAGGCTGTGGATCCTGTGGCTGCCCTGAAGGCTTCCTATGATACCGTGGATGAGGACGGCAAGCATCTGACCGATGAATTCGTGCTGCCCACCGTTCTGGCTGGGGCCGCCCCCGTCTCCGATGGGGATGCCGTGGTGTTCTATAATTTCCGGCCCGACCGGGCTCGGCAAATTACCCGGGCCTTTGCCGATCCGGATTTCAAAGGTTTTGACCGGAAGGGCGGCAAGAAGGACATTTATTTTGTCTGCATGACCCAGTATGATGAGACCATTCCCTGTGTGGACGTGGCCTTCAAGCCAGAAAGTTTGGTAAATACCCTGGGCGAGTACCTTTCCAAGAACGGTAAGAAGCAGCTGCGGATTGCCGAGACCCAGAAGTATGCCCATGTGACCTTCTTCTTTAACGGCGGCAACGAGGTGGAGTATGAAGGGGAAGATCGGATCCTGGTGGATTCCCCCAAGATTTCCACCTTCGATCTTATGCCGGAAATGAGCGCCATCCCTGTTTGTGACAAGGTTTGTGAAGCCATTGAAAGCGGCAAGTATGATGTGATCATCCTGAACTTTGCCAACTGTGATATGGTGGGCCATACCGGCGTCTTTGACGCGGCCGTCAAGGCAGTGGAAACGGTGGATGCCTGCGTAGGCCGCGTGGTGGAGTCTACCCTGAAAATGGGCGGCTGTGTTTTCATTACTGCCGACCACGGCAATGCGGATCGGATGTTGGCGGAGGATGGCGTGGAGCCCTTCACCGCACATACCACCAATCCGGTGCCCTTCTGCGTGGTGGGGTATCCCTGTGAGCTCCGCATGGGCGGCAAGCTCTGTGACATTTCTCCCACGATTTTGAAGGTTCTGGGGCTGCCCCAGCCTGCTGAAATGACCGGCGAAAGTCTGATTAAGTAATAAACCGCTGTTATAGGTCTTTTACGCATAAAAACAACCGATCCCAACGCTGCCATGCGTAGGGGTCGGTTGTTTTGTTATGATTGGATTTTTATACCTGATAAAAGGAATCATGCATTGCGTTCAAACAAGGCGGTCGGTTTCATTGGTGGTTTCCGTCCAAAGATCCAATTCCCGGGCTTGATTGGCCTTTAAAGTGCGGGGGAAGCGGTTCTTCCTGGTTCTCCCGGAGAAAAGGTGGCTGAATCTCCCCGGACAGTAACGCCCCATAGGCTTTGACCTTCCGGTAGGTATTTCCCATCATTTCTTCTTGCCGGTAACGGCGGAGCCTGTCCAGATCAAAGGTGGCATAAAACAGTCCCTGCTCCAGATCGTTGGCCAAAAGCAGCGTGTTATCGACACACTGCCCTGCTTCATCCCAGCAGATGGGACTGTAGGCACAGGAGCAGCCGGCATTTTGGCCGTTGGGATTGGCCATGGCAATCCCAACCATGTTTTCATAAGCCCGGGTCGATAGGGCCTGGAGACGTGGCTGCATGCTGCCGCAGTCATTGGGGACGAGAATTATTTCTGCCCCTTTGAGCATGAGAATTCTTGCGCTTTCGGGGTATTCCCTGTCATAGCAGATCATGATGCCCAGTTTGACACCATGAAAATCACAAACCTGAAAACCATCGCCACTTTCCAGACAGGCTTCGTCTGCAAAGTCGCAGGTATGTACTTTGGAATATTTCATGAGAATGGCGCCGTCCCGATTGATGACAAAAGCAGAGTTTTGGGGCTTTTGTTTTCCTTTTGTCAGGGCGGTTGCCACAACACCGATGTGCAGGGTTTTTGCCGCCTGACAGATGGTTCGCAGACAGTTGTCGTCATCGTCCAGAGCCTGACTGTTGTCTGTCGGCAGGAGATATCCGTTCAGAAAACATTCCGGAAGCAGTAGGATATCCGCCTGCTGCCTGGCGGCTGTTTCCATATTTGAAAGGATGATATTTGTATTTTGTGCCGTGTCCCGGCCGGCCGAACGCATTTGCAATATGGCGACTTTCCAGATCATGGAATCCCTCCTGTTTTGCCCTACCAGCGATAGTATGTTTTCATTATAGCCGGGGAGGCGCAGCGACGCAAGTGCAAATGTCACTGTGATTTGTTGCCTAACAAATAGGTCACAACCGGCAGCGGATAGTTGAATTCCACAACCTGTCTAAACCTGCGGCTTATTTTTTGGCTTGCAGGAGGGCTGTGCCCTTGTGCTCTTTGCAGCAGGGCAAACCGTTTGGCATTTTTTCACCGGCGCGCCGGGTATTTTCCCGGTTAAGACGCATCCGTTTGCCCCACCCTGCGCAGCGGTAGCAAGGAGGATTCGGTCAAGGCTTTGCAGAACCGTTTGAATACCTTGGGATTTTCCTGCGGCGCTGCCGATGGCATTTTTGGTGCAAAGACCGTGGCCGCCGCCAAAGCCTTCCAGACCGCCAAGGGTCTGGCTGTGGACGGCATCGTGGGGCAAAACACCTGGAAGCAGCTGCTGGGGCTGTAATTACAGGGGATGGTTTCCCCTTTTGTACGAATGATGAAAAAGAAAGCGAATCTTTGTTTAATATTCTAATTGATTTTAACTTGTAAAATGAATATAATATATTTGCAAGTTTAATTGTACTCAGGAAGCATTTTCTTGCAAAACAAATATTAAGGAGTGTAGAAAATGAAAAAAGTATTAGTAGGATTATTAGCCATTATTATGCTGTGTTCGGTAAGTGCCTTAGGTATAACGGCAAATGCAGCAAATACAGACGGTATTGAATATGACATTTATTATGGTTTTATTTATCGTATTAACGCAGGAACCACCCTCGCTGAGGTAAAGGCTGAAATGGCAACACATGCAACAGATTATTTTACTTATGAATTGACAGATGTTCGAAATGGAGCAGGAAATTATGTGCCTGATACGGTGATCGTTTGTTCTGGCTTTAGTGGATATATGCAAACGTCAAAACAAAGTACATTTATATTGTCAGTAATTGGCGATTTAAATGGAGATGGCAGAGTTACAGTCAGTGACCAAACCATGCTGAAAAATCTCATCATGCAAGGTGTATCTTATTCTTGGAACTCATTAGAAAGCTTGTCTGCTGATATTGATGGGAATAAAATAATCAATACCGCAGATCTTCTGGCAATGAAGAATTTGATTATGGCAAGTTAACTTTGATATTGCGGGGACGTTGTCATAGCAGTTCTGGATGTAGCCGGAGGTAATACAGAACGAAAAAGCACAATACACAAGTGCTGCATAATAGACAATTATAGTTTTAATCATTTTAATATTGTTACGGTTTTGTTACGGGTTGAAATTATAGAAGTAAACAAAAAGCACCGATTTTCCTGATAAGAACAAGGAAAATCGGTGCTTTTACTTGGTGCGCCAGAAGGGACTCGAACCCCCGACCTTTTGATTCGTAGTCAAACACTCTATCCAGCTGAGCTACTGGCGCGTGCAATTTGGTTGCCATAGTATATTACCACAACTCCCATTAAAAATCAACCCCCTTCTCAAAAAAATTTCTATTTTTCCTTTTGCTGCCGGTGGGGCTTGCTTTTTGATGGGAAATCTGCTATGGTAAGCAAAGATTAAAGTCCCATATTCTGTACAAAGGAGTGGTTTATATGCCCAAGGGCCGGAATCAAAAAGCAAAGCTGCTGTATCTATATCAGATTTTGCGGGAAGAATCTGATGAAAATCATCCCTTGACCATGGCGGATCTGCTGGAAAAGCTGGCCCGGCGAGGCGTGACGGCCGAGCGCAAGAGTGTTTACGATGATCTGGACATTCTGCGGGGGGAATTTGATTTGCCCATTCTCAAAACCGGCAGCCGCCATTGCGGTTACTATCTGGCGGAGCGGGAATTTCAGCTGGCTGAATTAAAGCTGCTGGTAGATGCTATCCAGTCTTCTAAATTTATTACGACGAAAAAATCGGAACAGCTCATTGGAAAGCTGGAAAAGTTTGCCAGCCGGCATGAGGCCGGGCAGTTGCAGCGGCAGGTGTACATCAACAACCGGGGCAAGTCCATGAATGAAAGCATCTATTATAATGTGGACTGCATTCACAATGCCATTTTCCAAAACCGGCAGATTACCTTTTTGTATTTCCGCTGGGAAATCACTTTCCAGGGCAGCCAACGGGTCAAAAAAAGTTACCGGCGGGAGGGGCGGCGGTACCAGGTCAGTCCCTATGCGCTGATCTGGGCCAATGAGAACTACTATTTGGTGGGACAGGAGCCGGGTAGTGACACGCCAAAGCACTACCGGGTGGATAAAATGGAACAGATCCAGATCACTGGGACGCCCCGGGAGGAACGCCCGGAACTGGATCGGTTGGATACCGCCCTGTATACCCGGCGGGTCTTTGATATGTTCGGTGGGGAGACCCAAACGGTGAAGCTTCGGGTGAAAAACACCCTGACCGGTGTTATCATTGACCGGTTCGGAACGGATGTGTTTCTGTCGCCGGATGATGACACACATTTTCTGGTGACCACCGAGGTTTCGGTAAGTCCAACCTTTTTCGGCTGGCTATTCAGCCTGGGAGACGGTGTGCAGTTGCTTTCTCCGGCCAGCGCTGTGGAACACGGACGGCAGATGGCGGAGCAGATCCTGACGCATTGGAAAAAACCCAAGTAATCCCTTGCGAAACATACCCCAGCATGCTATAATTAAATTATATGTTGAATTTACATAGGAAAGAAGGAATTTCTATGCCGCCAAAGGGACCGCATCCGGGGGGGCCGGGGCCCGGCCATGGGCATCCGCCGGAGCCGATGGAACTGGATCTGGAAGCACTGGCCAGGGAGACGGAAGATATGCTCCGGCTTCGCTTTTTAAACCGGGAAAACGCCAGTTTTCGCGCTACAGAAGGCGGATTTGTTTCCCTGACTTACGATGGAGTGGAGTATCCCCGGATTGGGGCTTACCGTGCTTTCCCCTTCTCCGATCCGGAGCGGTATATTTCCATCCGGGAACCGGGAGAAAAGGCCCGGGAAATCGGTATTATCCCCGATCTGCGGGAGCTGGATCCGGAAACGGCAGAACTGTTGCGGGGCCAGTTGGCGCTGCGGTATTTCACTCCTATTATTACCAAAATTCTGGATATTAAGGGGCAATACGGTTTTGCTTATTTTGATGTCATCACCGATAAAGGCCCCTGTAAATTTACCATTCGCAATGGCGGCGGTTCGGTTATCAATTTAAGCGAGACCCGGCTGATTCTTACCGATCTGGACGGCAACCGCTTCGAGGTGCCGGATACCGGCAGGCTTACGCCGGGAGAACTGAAAAAGCTGGATTTGTATATTTAATGATATTCCGCGGTGATGACGGAATTTTTAAGGAGGCGACCCCCATGCAATTGAATGTATCTCTGCCTGCCAATTACCGGGCACTGCTTTCTCTGGAGGAGGGGGAACGCATCCGTTATTGCTCCCCTTTTGATCTGGATCAGGCCGGAGACGCTTATGCCCAGGGATTTGTGGCAGTGACTGACCGCCGGCTGTTTGTGCTGTCCGACGGAGTGCTGCAGCAGCAATTCTGTTTGCAGCAGCTTCAGGCAGTGACCTGCGAGCCGCTGGTGGGCTGCGGAATGCTGTTGGTGACAGTCCATGGGCAGGAGCGGCTTATCGCCCGCTTTTCCATGAAACATCTGGCCCGTTTCTCTTATATTGCCCAAGGGGCAAAAGCCTTGATGCGGGGGGAATCTACTGAGGTTATCAGCCGGGAGACCGAGCGGTTTTGCCCTACCTGCGGTCGGATTTTGGTTAGCTCCTCCTGCCCCCACTGTCACGGCCGACGGGCTATGCTGCGCAAGACCTATGTAATCTGCAAGCCCTATCTGCTGAAGCTGTTGGCCATTTCGGCCTTTATGGTGTTGGGATCTTTGCTGAATCTGGCCGGTCCCAAGGTTCAGCGGGAATTTATTGATGCCCACCTGTCTACCAGGCAGGGAACACTGGCAGATATTTTGCTGTTTGTTTTTGTTATGCTGGGGATTGCTTTGGCCTCCATCCTGGTGACAGTGCTGAAGAACTGGTGGTGTACCTCTCTGGGCGCCAGGCTCGGTATGGATCTGCGTGCCAGACTGTATGAACAAATTCAGAGACTGTCCCTGTCCTTTCTGGATGACCGGAAGCCCGGAGAATTGATGAACCGGGTGTCAGGGGACGTGAACCAGGTGCGCACCTTTATGGAGGACGTATTTGGTAATATGCTGAATTACGTCTTTACCATGGTGGGCGCCGGGATTTATCTGTTGATTCTTAACTGGAAACTGACCCTGATGTCGGTGGTGTTTCTGCCTCTGGCCTTGGCAGCCAACCGGATTTTCCATAAGCGGATGCACCGGATGTTCCGGAACCAAAACCATAAATCTGACAAGCTCAACAGCTCTCTTCAGGATGTCATTGCCGGTATGCGTGTGGTGAAATCCTTCGGAAAAGAGAAAAAAGAAGCCACTCGGTTTTACCGGGCGGCAGATGAACTGGCCCGGGTGCAGAAGCGCAATGAGACCTTCTGGGCTGTCTTTTTCCCCTGCCTGACCCTGATTATGGGGCTGGGCAGTTATGTCATCACCTATTTTGGCGGACGCAGCGTTCTGAACGGCGCCATGACCACCGGCCAGCTGACCCAGTTTATTTCTTACGCAGGAATTCTGTACGGCCCGCTGGGCTGGCTGACCCAAATGCCCCGGCGCATCGTCCGGCTGACCACTTCCATGGATCGAATTTATGATGTATTGGATGAGGACCCCACCATTGTGGACAGCGACCAGGCCAAACCCCATCAGATTCAGGGAGACGTGGAGTTTGAGGACGTGACCTTCGGCTACAAATCCTATCAGCCGGTGTTGTCCCATATCAGCTTCCGGGTCAAGAAAGGGGAAATGATCGGGCTGGTGGGCGCTTCCGGTACGGGGAAATCCACCCTGATTAACCTGGTGATGCATCTGTATCAGCCGGACAGCGGTACCATCCGGATTGATGGCGTAGACATGGAGCAAATTACTAAGGCTTCTCTCCATAGCCAGATCGGCGTGGTGCTGCAGGAGACCTTCCTGTTTTCCGGCACAGTGTTTCAGAATATTCAGTATGCCAAGCCGGACGCCACCTATGAAGAAGTGGTGCGGGCGGCGAAAATGGCCAATGCCCATGATTTTATTATGAAAGCCCCGGATGGGTATAATACCTATGTAGGGGAACACGGATATAATCTGTCCGGGGGCGAGCGGCAGCGCATCGCCATTGCCCGGGCCATCCTGGGAGACCCCAGGATCTTGATTCTGGATGAGGCCACCTCCAATCTGGATACCGAGAGCGAATTTCTCATTCAGCAGGCGCTGGAGCGGCTGACGGCCGGACGTACTACCTTTGCCATTGCCCACCGGCTGTCCACCCTGCGAGGGGCGGACCGGCTGTTTGTCATTGATAAACAGCACATTGCCGAGTCTGGCACCCACAATGAATTGCTGATGCAAAAGGGCATATACTACGGCCTGGTACTGGCTCAGCTGAACATGTCCAAAACTGCCGGGCATAAGGAGGACGGCTGCCGCAGCCCTTCTGCCCCGTCACAGCATGCGGTAGTAGGAGGCCATGTATGACGAAATCTGGTTCTAATTCCCCTGTGAAATCCCTGTCGTCCTTTCAGGTGATCAGTCTGGGGTTCGCCATCCTGATTCTGACCGGTACGCTGTTGCTGATGCTGCCCTGTTCCAGCCGGCCGGCGGGAGGTGCCTCCTTTTTGGATGCCCTGTTTACCGCCACTTCCGCTGCCTGTGTCACCGGCTTGTCCGTGCAGGATACTGCCACCTACTGGTCTGGGTTTGGCCAGGCGGTGCTGCTCCTGCTGATCCAGGTAGGAGGCTTGGGTATCGTGACCATGGCCGCTGCCTTTTCTTTGCTTTCCGGCAAGAAAATTGGGCTGCGGCAGCGCCGCATTATGCAGGACGCCATCTCAGCGCCCCAGGTGGGCGGTATTGTCCGGCTTACCGGTTTTATTCTGCGGGTCACCCTGTTGTTTGAGCTGGTTGGTTGTGTGCTGCTGGCCCCCAGCTTTTGCCGGGAATTTGGTTTTTGGCGGGGCATTTGGTATGCTCTGTTTCATTCAGTTTCTGCTTTTTGCAACGCCGGCTTTGATCTGATGGGGGTGAAAAGTCCCTTTTCCTCTCTGACCGGGTATGCTGACAATCTGCCGGTGAATCTGGTGATTATGCTTCTTATTATTTGCGGCGGTCTGGGTTTCCTGACCTGGGAGGATATCAAGACCCATAAATTTCACCTGAAACGCTACCGGATGCAGAGCAAAGTGATTCTCAGCACCACCGTTTTGCTGCTTCTACTGCCCACTTTGTACTTTTTCTTCTTTGAATTTCGGGGGGAGCCGGATGCCACCGGCGGCCAGCAGTTGCTTCATGCCGCCTTTCAGTCGGTTACTACCCGCACCGCCGGTTTTAATACCACCGATCTGAATCAGCTTAGCGGCAACGGTAAGGTCGTTACCATTTTGCTGATGCTTGTGGGTGGTTCCCCCGGCTCTACGGCCGGCGGTTTTAAAACCACTACCCTGGCGGTGCTGCTTTTTTCGGCAGTGTCGGTGTTCCGCGGAAGATCTTTTGCCGCCTGCTTTGGCCGGCGCATCTCCGTTGGAACAGTCACGAACGCTGCCGCCATTTTGTTTTTGTATTTATCTTTGTTTTTGACGGGCGGCGTTGCCATCAGCCTGCTGGAGGGCCTGCCTACCATGACCTGCCTGTTTGAATCGGCTTCCGCCATCGGTACCGTGGGCCTGAGTCTGGGTATTACCGGCGGTCTTGGCGTTATCTCCCGGCTGATCCTGATTTTGTTAATGTTCCTGGGGCGGGTCGGCGGACTTACGTTGATCTTTGCCGCTTTGCTGGACGGCCGTTCCAGTTTATCCAAGCTGCCGGAAGAAAAAATCACTGTTGGTTAAAGGAGTTGCGTTTATGAAATCCATTTTGCTGATTGGCCTGGGGCGGTTCGGCCGCCAAGTGGCTGTAAAGCTCAATGAGCTGCGCCATGAGGTGATGGCGGTGGATCAGAACGAGGAGCGAGTCAATGAGGCTTTGCCCTACGTCACCAATGCACAAATTGGAGATTCCACCAAGGAGGAGTTTTTGCGGAGCCTTGGGGTGGACAATTATGACATCTGCCTGGTCACCATCGGGGATGATTTTCAAAGCTCTTTGGAAACCACCAGCCTGCTCCGGGAGTTAGGGGCACAGAAGGTGGTTGCCCGGGCTTCCACCGATTTTCACGCAAAATTTTTACTAAAAAACGGAGCCGACGAGGTGGTCTTCCCGGAAAAGCAACTGGCCAATTGGACGGCCATCCGATACAGCTCCGACCACATTTTTAACTACATTGATCTGGGGGATGAATACTCTATTTTCGAGGTGTCCATACCGGATCACTGGGTGGGGAAAACCATCGGCCAGCTGGACATTCGCAAAAGGCAGAATGTTACCATCCTGGCCCTGAAGAAAAATGGAGTTCTGCATATGAATATTACCCACGAAACCTGTCTCCTGGCGGACCAGACCATGCTGGTTCTGGGTACTTATCGGGATGTGCATAAGTGTTTCCGTACCTGATGTGTAGGAACCAGCCTCCAGCATCGGCATGCCGGCTGCGCTATCTTGTTTCTCCCACGCTGCGGAATATGGAATACTGGAATCTTGAACCGGACAGCCCTTAGGCTGTCCGGTTTTTTGCAGGCTGCGCCGTGGCCCCACCGGCAGAAAAATGGAATTTTCCGAGAAACGTACAAAATTCCCATATGTTTTTTCGGCAGAATAAAAAATGCAAAAATCTATTGACAGTCACGTGACCATGTGATATAATCATAACAACACAAGATAGGGAGGTGGGAACCGTGCCGCAGCGAAATCTTCCGGGCACCACCGTACCATATGCCAGTTGGGAAGGGGATGCCTTTGCTTTGTTGGAACCCATGCTTCAGGCCGCCGGTGGGATGTCCCTGTCACAGGTTTGCGCCATCACCGGGCTGGAAGGTTCCACGGTGCAGAACTGGGTGAAGCGGGGATGGGTGGCCCGCCCGGTGCAGAAAAAGTATCATAAGCGGCAGCTGGCCCGGATTCTGATTCTGAATGCGCTGCACGGCAGCCTGCAGCTGGATCAGATTGTAGCGCTGTTGACCCTGGTGAATGGACAGGTGGAAAGCCGCCTGGACGACACAGTGGAAGAAAGCCGGCTGTACGATTATCTTTGCCGTGCGATCCGGATGCTGGATCCGATCCAGGGCATTTCCGCCGACCAGGTAGACCGGGTGGTGGCGCAGGCCATTGCCGACTATACCGGCCCGTCCAGTGATTATACCGGCCCGGCGGCAGACTTTGCTGCTGTTCTGGCCCGGGTGCTGCAGGTGATGGTATATGGTTATCTGACAGGGGAAATGAAAAACCAGACGGATCTGCTGTATGCGGCAGTAATTTCCGGGAAGAGGTGAAAGGAACATGACTTGGTTTGCAACCTGGTGGGAGGGGTTGTCTTTACTGCAGCAGGGATTTGCCTGTGCGGCACTGCCGGCTACGGCGGTGCTGTTATTACAGACGCTGCTGTTGCTTTTCGGTGTAGGCGGTCACGCCGCCGACCACGGTGATTTTGATCAGGATCATGATTTTGGCCACAGTTTCGACCATGACCATGATTTGGATGACGGTCATGATTTCGGTCACGGTCATGATTGGGATCATGGCCACGACGCGCATGACCCCAACGCCGGGCCGCCGCAGCATGACGGTGCCCACCATGCGTCCGGAGTCCGGATCCTGACGGTGCGGGGGCTGGTGGCCTTCTTCGCCGTAGGCGGCTGGCTGGGTATTGCCATGGTGGATCTGGGAGTGCCGGCGGTCGGCACCTGGCTTATTGCCTTTGTCGGCGGACTGTTCGCCTTGCTGCTGGTGGCCTGGGTGCTGGCCCTGTTCCTGCGGCTGCAGGAAAGCGGAAATCTACAGCCGACCCTGGCCATTGCTAAAACCGCCAGTGTTTATTTGTCCATTCCCCCGGCCCGCTCCGGCACGGGGAAGGTGAATTTGACGTTACAGGAGCGATATGTTGAGATGGATGCCGTCACGGACAGTGATGCTCCCATTCCAACCGGTACACTGGTGCAGGTGGTTTCCCTGGCGGGGACGGATACCCTGGTGGTGCGTCCTCTGGCAGAGCCATTGGCGCCTGGTATAAAAACAAAAGAAACAGTTGAGGAGGAAACAAATTATGCCAACTAGCGTTATCATTACCCTGATTGTCATTGCGGTGCTGGTGTTTTCCATGATTCTGGTGGTTCTGGCCCGGTATCGCAGATGTCCGTCTGACAAGGTACTGGTTATCTACGGTAAAGTGGGGACCAACCGGGACGGCACCACCCGCTCAGCCAAGTGTATCCACGGCGGCGCGGCCTTTATCTGGCCGGTGATCCAGTCTTATGATTACCTGGATTTGACACCCATGTCCATCAATGTGGATCTGACCAATGCTCTGTCCCATCAGAATATCCGGGTGGATGTACCTTCCCGGTTTACGGTGGGTATCTCGGTGGAGCCCGGCGTCATGCAAAACGCCGCCGAGCGGTTGCTGGGGCTGAAGCTGACCGAGATTCAGGAGCTGGCCAAGGATATCATCTTCGGGCAGCTGCGTCTGGTCATTGCCACGATGGACATTGAGGAAATCAACACCGACCGGGATAAGTTCCTGGAGGCCGTTTCCCATAATGTGGAGACTGAATTGAAGAAGATCGGTCTACGGCTCATTAACGTGAACGTTACCGATATTACCGACGAGTCCGGTTATATTGAGGCTCTGGGAAAAGAAGCCGCCGCCAAGGCCATCAACGACGCCAAGCGGTCGGTGGCCCAGCAGAACCGGGACGGCTCCATCGGTGAGGCCGTAGCCGTAAAGGATCAGCGGATCAGCGTAGCCGAGTCCAATGCCGACGCCATCGCCGGTGAGAACAAGTCCAAAGCGGAAATCGCCATGTCCGATGCGGCCCGCCGGGAGCAGGAGGCGGAGGCCCTGCGCCGCGCCACCGCTGCCGAGAAGATTTCGGCCGCAAAAGCCCTGGAAGAAGCCTATGCCGCGGAATTGGCCGCTGAAAAGGCCCGGGCACAGCGGGAACTGGCCACCAAAGAGGCCGATGTGGTCACCGCCGCCCAGATTGATAAGGAATGTAAAGTTCTGGCTGCCGAGGCAGAAGCCGAGCAGCAGCGCCGCAAGGCCAAGGGTGAAGCGGATGCCATCTATGCCACCATGGAGGCGCAGGCCCGGGGTATGCAGGAGATCCTCTCCAAGCAGGCGGAAGGTTTCGCCAAGGTGGTGGAGGCTGCCGGTGGAGATGCTGCTGCTGCCGTTCAGCTGATGCTGGTGGATAAGATTGAGGATCTGGTGAAGATTCAGGTGGAAGCCATCAAGAATCTGCAGATTGACAAGATCACTGTTTGGGATTCCATGGGCGGGGACGGCAAGTCCTCCACTACAGCGGATTTCCTTTCCGGGATTATGAAAGCGGTGCCGCCTCTGAATGAGACTTTGAAAATGGCCGGCATCCAAATGCCTGCCTACCTGGGCAAGGAAGTAGAGCAACAGCCTGAGGCTGAGATTGCGGAGGTACAAGAGGGGTAACCAACCCCAAGGAGGGAATATTTTATGCGGCTTATGACCGTTTCCGCAGACGTGTCCCCCGGCCTATGCCGGATCCGTCTGCGGAATGGCGGTAACAATGATGCGGGAAAGGATCGCAGCGGGTTGCTGCGCAGAATCGAAGGAGTGTCGGTCTGGTTTCTGGGACCGTTGGTAGTTACCAGCCTGGCCTATTTCGCCATGTCGACTCAGGAGATTCGCACCGGTGTTGAGGGGCTCCCGGGTGTGGGTCATGTCCGGCAGCTGGGACTGCTGGTGGGAACCCGCAAAAAATCCCGGTTGCTGCTGTTTTGCCCCCACTTTACTGATTTTTTTGTGCTGCTGGGCGTTTTTCTGCTGGTGCGGGGATTGCTGCATTGGAACCTGGTTTATTTTCTTTGCGGATTACTCTTCCCTGTTGTGGGCTTCGTTTTGGAAAAACTGTGGTTTCAGTGGGAGAAAGCACCCCTGCAGAGCTGGTTGAAAACCATGCAAGCCCCGTCAATGCTGCCCCAGGCATTGGCACAAGAGGCGGCTCTTGTGGAAAAACAGCGCCACCGGTATTAAAAAAGCGCCCTGTTTTCTGCTGCATTTGGCAGAAAGCAGGGCGCTTGACGTTTGGTTGAATTTGTTGGAATAGCTGTTGGCGGGAAGGGCCGCTCTTTTTCTTTGAAAACGGTTGGGCATGGATGGGCCGCGCGTTTTTCCAGAACAGGAGATTACCCTTGCAGGATGGCCTTTCGCAACAGCACCACATCCGTCACCGACAGCTGACTGTCGCGGTTCATATCTCCCTTGGCCAGGTCGCTGGGATCTTGATTCCCATGGAGAATGGCTTTCCGCAGCAATACTACATCCGTCACCGACAGGTTGCCGTCCTCATTCATATCTCCTAATAAGGGCGATTGGGGATCCGCAGGATTGCCACCATCCGGATCAGTGGGATTTGTGGGCTGGGTAGGATCAGGATCCGTGCCGTCCGGTGCGGTAGGCTCTGTGGACGGGGAGGAATCGCTGCTGTCCGGGTCAGTAGGATCTGTCGGTTGGCTGGCATCGCTGCTGTCCGGGTCAGTAGGATCTGTCGGTTGGCTGGCATCGCCGCCGTCCGGATCGGTGGGATCTGTGGGCTGAGCGGAATCGCCGCCGTCCTCCGGGTCTGCCGGTGCGTCCAAGATTGCAGGCTGGGTCCAGGCAGCGTCATCAAAGGTAATCTGATATCCGGAGACAGCCGGGGAATACAACACATAATTTACATTTTTGATGGCCTTCCAACTGAATACCTGGTTGCCGGAAGCATCCAGTATATGGATGGTCTTCCCCGAGGTAATGTTGCTGGATGAGGTGACATAGGACTGGCTGCCGGAGGAAGGATTGCTGGCCATTCCCCGGGATCCGGCCCCAAAAACAGTGCCGCCGGTGATCGTAAAGGTACCGTCGCAGTCGAAGGGAGGGTTCTCTCCGTTGGCGGCCTGGCCGAAGACTACGCAGGTGCCGCCGGAAATGGTCAGATTTCCATTGGAATCCAAACCGTCCCCATTGGCATTCACATAAATATATCCGCCGTAAATCAAAATCTGATAATCAGAACTGCTGGCACTGGTGCCGGCGCTTTGCCCCGGCCGGCCGGGACGTCCGCCGCCGGGATTGAAGCCGCCCATGGCTTCTCCGGTATCGCTGCCGCCGGCAGAATTGATGCCGTCATCCGAAGCGGTCACTTTGACGGTGCCGGCGTACAGGTAGACGGTGCCGGCTTCTAACCCTTCATAGCTGGCACAGACCTCCAAAAACAGGGAGGTGTCGTCAGCGCCCTCCTCCCCAATAATCAGGGAAGTGTCGGCGTGTGCGCCGTCATCGCCGGTATAAATGGTGAATTTGCCACCGGTGATGGTGATGTAGCCGTCGGTGTGCAGGGCGTCATCGGCACAGTCCAGATTGAAGGTGCCGCCGGTGATTACCAGACTGTTGGCAGCTTCCACGGTATCGGTCTCCAGGGCCTCATGGCTTACCTTCAGACCTTTGGCCGACTCGGTGTTGGAATCGAAGCCGGTGTCGGTATAGCCCTCCCCGGTGCGGATAGTCAGCTTCCCGCCGCTGATGGTCATTTCATTTTCCGCCTGGATGCCATCCTGATCGGCCTGCAAATCCAAGGTCCCGCCGGAAATCACAATCCGGCCGGCTGTTTCCTCCGTCAGGGCATCCGGCTTGGCGCAAAGGGCGTCACCACCCTGGGAACGGACGGTGATAATCCCGCCAGTGACGGTAAGAAGATTATCGGCAGAAATGCCGTTGTCCTTGGCGTTGACCTGTAGGGTTCCGCCGGCCACCGTCACATCGGTGTCGGACTTGATTCCGTTTTTATTATTGCCGTTGACGATCAGGGTTCCTTCCCCGGTCAGGGTAATGGCTTTGGAAGCGTTAATGGCCGACTTGGGTTTTTCCTCTCCCCGGTCGGTATCTGACAACGTGTTGACAGTACCGGCGGCGGTGGTTATAGTTACCACAGTGTCACCGCCTTTGGTCTCCAGGGGACAATAGGTGGTGCAGGTCAACTCCAGTCCTTGCAGCACCAGCTGTACCTGGCCGGAATTTTTGGCCACTGTCACCTGTCCGTCAGGGCATGTGCCGGACAGGACATAGGTTCCCGGTGCAGAAATGGTTACTGCCGTTTCCACTACTGTCACTGAATCACTCCCCGACACCGTGACGGCATCGGCGCCGAAGTTGATGGCAGCCGTAATCTCCGCCGTTTCGGCTGCAACTGCAAGCCCACCCCCGGGCAGCAGAAAACCGCCGGTGATCAACAGTCCTGCCAGTAGCAGGGCCAGCCAACCTTTCCAGATTGGATGGGCCGCCGCAGCATTCGTTTCGGCTGCCAATACGGGAGTTTGTTTCCTTGACATCGCGCAAAACACTCCTTTCAGAGATATTTTACTTTTCTTTTCACTAATTTTAACCGTGAAATTTGCGGCCGCCGTGTTTGGATTGTGAACGATTTGTGAACAAAGCAGGCGCGACTCAAAAAAGGTTGGGACAACTTGGAAAAACAGGTACGACTCAGAAAAAAGCACCCACCGAAAAGATTCCTTTCGGCAGGTGCTTTCTTTTAAATGGAAGGGGGGCTTAGGCCACCGGCGTTTTCCGCAGAAACAGTACGCCTAACGTACCGGGGCCGCAGTGGCTGGAAACGGTGCAGCCCGCCCGGGTAATCAGAATTTCCTCAAAAGTGCCGCAGGCTTCCACCGTTTGCTTCACCCGCTGGATGACCGATTCCTCGCAGCCGGAATGCGTAATGAAAATCCGGTGCAAATCCACAGTTTCCATGTGGGCCAGCCGATCCTTGCAATAGGCTACAAAGCAGTCGGCCAAGTTGCCCCGATACTTTTTGCCTACGCCCATGGCGCCGTTTTTCACCTCGATGCAGGGCTTCAGCCGCAGCAGATTGGCCCCCAGAGCCGCCACAGCGGAACAACGTCCGCCCTTATGCAGATATTTTAAGGTGTCAATGACAAAGGAGGTGTCCACATATTCGGTCAGGCGGGCGGCTTCGGCGGCAATGGCCGAAGCATTCCAGCCTTTCCGGGCCAGTTCTGCCGCCTTCAGCACCAGCAAACCGGAACCCGTGGAAAGGTTTCTGGAATCCACAATGTATACATCCTCCAGCTCGGCGGCCGCCAGCCGGGCATTGTTAAAGGCGGCGGACATGGAGGCGCTGATGGTAAAATGCACAATGGCGTATCCCTCCCGGGTGTACCGGAGGAAAAAGGCCAGATAATCATCCATGTTGGGGGCGGTGGTTTTGGCCAAACGGCCGGTGGCTTCGGCGTAATCGTAGATGTCGGCGGGGGTAGCTTCGATGCCGTCCCGTTTGGGCGTACCATCCCCCATGACGATAAACAGGGGATTCACCGGAATTCCATATTGTTCAGTAAGGGCCGGGGAAAGGTCACAGGTACTGTCGCAAGTAATAATGACTTTTTTATCAGACATAAAACGATCCTCCCATCCGGATCTGCCGCATTCCCACGGCGAATCCAATTTCAAGTTGCTTCTGCATTCAGTATAGCATAACCGCCGGCAAATCACAAGGAAGATTTGTCGGCGGCAAAAAAGTTTTCCGTTTGTTCTTTGTTTTGGACAATGGCAGCCTGCAATTCTGCTAAAGAATGAAATTTCAGTTCCGGGCGCAGGAATTTGCAGAGGGTCACCGGCAAGGTCTTTCCATACAGATCCCCGCTATAATGCAGGATATAGGTTTCCAGCATAGGAGATTCCACCCGGTAGGTGGGGCGCATGCCCACATTGGTGACGGCGGGGTGAGGCTGGCCGTCCAGCTGGACCAGAGCGGCATAGACCCCGAAGCGGGGCGGCTGAATACCGGTGGGGAACTGCTGATTGATGGTGGGGAAACCGATGGTGCGGCCCCGGCGGTCGCCGGCCTCCACAGCAGCGGTGTAGGTGATGGGCTGGCCCAGCAGGGTGGCGGCTTCTGCTACCTGCCCTTCCGACAACAGTTGGCGAATCCGGGTGGAGGAAACGGCCTGCCCTCCCATCAGTACTGGCTGAGCCACATAACAGCGGATCTCCCGCTGCCGGCAAAACTGCTGAAGTAAGGCGGTATTCCCCCGGCCGCCACGGCCGAAGCGGAAATTATATCCACAGGCCAGCATGCCCAGTGGCAGAGCCTTTGCCAGTGCCTCCAAAAAGTCCTCCGGCTCCATATCCCGGATCACTGAAAAATCCAACGGGATTTCCAGTGGAATCCCCAGAGCCGCCAGCGTTTGCTGCTTTTGGGCCGGGGTCAACAGAGCTCCCGGCGCCTGCCCGGTCAGCAGAGCCCGGGGGTGGGGAGAAAAGGAAATGACCGCCGGCATCAGTTCCGGGGTATGGGCTGTCACGGCAGCCAGCACCGCCCGGTGCCCCAGGTGAAGCCCGTCAAAACTGCCCAGCGCCAGCGCCAGCGGTTGATTCAATTGGGGAGCGTCGCCCACAAACATGGGTTACACACCTCCTATGATGCAGTGAATATCCAGGGAACCGGTGTCCCGGTTGACCCGGCCCAGTCCCAGGAAGGTTTCTCCGCCGTAGACCCGGCATAAATCGCCGTGGGCGGCTTGGGCGTCCCAAAGGGTCAGTCGGTTTAGATCCAGCTGCCCGCCATGGGAAAACCGGTTGGCTTGGGGGCCGGAAACCCGGAGGGCGGGGTAATGGACCACTGCCCGGTCAGCCGGCAGAAGATGGGCTTCTACGCCATCGGCCTCCAGCTGGGCTAAAGTAACGCATTGGGACAGGGGAAACCCGGCGGTTTCCGTGCGCCGCAGGGCCGTCATGACGGCGCCGCAGCCCAGAACGGCACCCAAATCATGGATCAGGGTGCGGATATATGTTCCTTTGGAGCAGCGAACCCGAAGCTTCCATTGATGCTCCCCCGGCTGCCCCAGAATTTCCAACGCATAAACGGTAATCTTCCGGGGTGCCCGTTCCACCTGAATTCCCTGCCTGGCCAGGTCATACAGCCGGACACCTTCCTGCTTCAGGGCGGAAAACATGGGTGGTACCTGCTCCAGCTCCCCGGTAAACTGTCGGCAGGCTTCGACAAACTGGGCCGGGGTTACCTCCACCGTCGTTTGGGACAGCACTTTGCCGGTGCAATCCTGGGTGTCGGTGGTTAGCCCCAGCTGCAGGGTGGCCTCGTATTCCTTCTGCGCCGTGAGCAACAGCTCCGACAGGCGGGTGGCCCGCCCCAACAGCATGGGCAGTACGCCGGTGGCCATGGGATCCAGGGTACCGGTATGCCCCACTCGTTTTTCTCCCGCCAGCCGGCGGATTCGGGCAGCTGCGCCAAAGGAGGTGATGCCCTCCGGCTTGTCCAGCAAAATCAGTCCCTGCATAGTACCTCCTCTGCGGCGTCCAGCAGTTGCTGCTGGACGGATTCCAGACTGCCGCGAAGCTCACAGCCGGCGGCTCTGGCATGACCGCCGCCGCCAAACTGCTTGCAAATGACGGCGGCGTCAACAGGCGCGTGGGTGCGCAGGGATATCTTGTATCGGCCGGGTGCCTTTTCCCGGACGGTGATGCCGATCTGTACCCCGGCAATGGTTCGGGGCAGAGAGGAAATGCCATCCATGTCCAAATCGTCGCACCCGGTTTCGGTCTGCATGGCCCGGGTTACGGTAATCATGGCGCAGCGGTCATTGGCGGCATAACGAAGCCCTTCCAGCACCATCCGCTCCAAATCGTATCTGGCTTTGGTCTTAGTATCGAATAGAACCCGATTGATCTCCCCGATGTCAATGCCGGTTTCCATAAGAGAGGCGGCGATACGATGGGTTTCGGCAGTAGTGTTGGCATATTTGAAACAGCCGGAATCGGTGGAAATGCCCACGTAGAGGGGCGCCGCAATGGCCGGGGTGATCTCCACCCCCAGTTCCAGCAGGATCCGGTAAATATTTTCGCAATTGGCTGCGCCGCTGCTGTCCAGGAAGGTTTGGGCAGCATAGCCGATATTGGAGGGATGATGGTCGATGCACAGCGCGATGTGCGGGCCGTAGACTTCCTGAAAATCCCCCAGCAGCTTATCGTCCGCCACATCCACAGCCACCAGGGTGGCCCCGGCGGGACAGGCATCCGCCATCAGACCGTCGGTGAAAAAACGGAATTTTTCGGGAATCGGATCGGCGCAGGCCATGCGGGCCTGCTTCCCCAGTTGTTGCAGCCCCAGGCAAAGGGCAGCAGCCGATCCCAGGGTATCCCCGTCCGGATAGGCGTGGCAAAGAATATAGTAGGAATTGTGGGCCTGCAAAAAGTCGCAGGCCGCCTGCTGCGTGATGGTCATAATCAAAACCTCCAAATGACCGCTTATGGCGGAACGTAGTGAGAAAAAGAAAAGGTCGCACGCCCGGAGGCGTGCGATTGGGCACAGGCCGGGCGGAGAAACCACCCTTCTCATGAAATATGCCGCCCTTCTCTATTCCCCGAAGGAATCAATAATCTGGGAAATGTGGGCGCTGTGGGCGATGGAATCATCGGCAACAAAGCGCAGCTCCGGCACCTTCCGCAGCTGAAGCCGATGTCCCAGTTCCCGGCGGATATAACCGGCGGCGCTTTTCAGCCCCTTGACCGATTCTTCGGTTTTTTCTGCGCCTTCCATGGCGCTGACGTAAACCTTCGCATAAGACAGATCGCCGGACACATCTACCTTGACGATACTCAGCAACGGGCTGACCCGGGGATCCTTGACCTCCCGCAGAATGGCCGAAAGTTCCCGGTGAATATCGCCGGTGACCCGGCCTTGTTTGTATCCTGCCATGGGTATCCTCCTTTTTGAGTTTCCTTGATTTTGTACAGGGGTGATAATCCCTTTGTCCCCCTGCCAAAAACGACGGTCCCGATGGAAAAGCAGCCTTATCATCGGGAGCCGGTGCCTTTTAATCCCGATACTCCTCGGTAATGAAGGCTTCCAGAATGTCGCCTTCCTTAATATCGTTAAACTTCTCCAGGCCAATGCCGCACTCATAGCCGGCGTTGACTTCCTTGACGTCGTCCTTGAACCGCCGGAGGGAGGAAATCATATCCTCAGCTACCACGATGCCGTCCCGCACCACCCGGATCTTGGCGGCCCGGGTGATTTTGCCGTCCAGCACATAGCTGCCGGCGATGGTACCAACACTGGAGATTTTCAGGGCCTGGCGCACCTCTACGCGACCGATATCCACATCCCGGTACTTGGGAGCCAGCATA
>CAYZTR010000019.1:0-38734 GCA_964481575.1 uncultured Eubacteriales bacterium | reverse complement strand
GCTTTTACCAATCCGATACAGCCCGTTCCAAACAAATCTTCATATTCGATTCCACGACCGGTAAAGCGATGACAAAGCGCATGTACCAACCCTAAGTTGGGCATAATATAGGCTTCATAGTTGGCATCCGCCTTCTCATCCATGGGCGGCATACCTACACCCCATGGACTTAACCAAAGTCACGGTTGTCCCCTTTCCAACCTTGGAACGAACGGTCATTTTATCAGTGAAGCTCTGCATCACCGCAAAGCCCAAACCTGCCCGTTCTTCTCCGGCAGTAGTAAACAAAGGCTCCATGGCTTTTTCTACGTCTGGAATGCCGCAACCCTTATCCTTGATAATTACCTTCACCTGATGAGAATCCAGAATTTTAACTGTTATGTAAATCTTTCCGATTTCATCCCGGTAACCATGTACAATGCAATTGGTCACTGCTTCAGAAACGGCGGTTTTCAGATCGCAGATTTCCTCTACGGTAGGATCCAGCTGTGACGCAAAGGCGGCCACTGTAACTCTGGCAAAGCTCTCGTTCAGTGATCGAGATTCCAGGGTGATTTTCACTTCATTTAAGGTCATCGTTCTCTCTCCTTCATCTGTTTTTATCCATAATGGCCAGTCGTTCCATTCCAGCCAACCGCATTACCTTCCCAATACCGGGTGAAGTATTCACAATATGAAGCTCGGCACCGGGAATTTCCTTGAGTTTTTTGTATCGACCCATAACCAATCCGATACCGGAGGAATCCATAAAGGTAATGTCCCGAAAATCCAGCATCAGCACATCCGGCTGGCCAGCATCTACCGCTGCATCGATATCCTCCCGGATTTTGGCCGCGGTGTGATGATCCAGTTCTCCTTCCAAATAGGCAAATAAAACTTTATCCTTTTGTTCCAGCGTTACCGCCATTTGTATCACATCCTTCAAATTTTTTCACAAAAATAAAAATCCCTTATCCATAAGGATAAAGGATTTCCATTGCATATTTTGCCGAAAACAGAAGATCAATCGGTTCTATTTTTCAGGATTTCCAGTACCTGCTGTCGAATATCACCCGCCAGATAAAAACTGCCGCATATCAGATAGGGCAATCCATCCTCTTTGGAGAACAGCATTTTCAAGGCAGAATCATAATCCACCGCCACCGAAACATAATCGTTGTAAGCCCAAAGAAAACCAGCCAAAGCCGCACCAGTCAAACTTCGAGGGTTCGTCCCCACTGTCACAGTGACAGCATCCTGAAGATAAGGGGCAATCTGTTCCAGATATCCCGGTACATCTTTGTCCGCCATCATACCCAGTAATGCGTGAAATTTATTGCCATGAGCCGCCAAGGTTTTCGCCAGCGCAGCAGCCCCATCCGGATTATGGCCACCGTCCAACAGACAATCCGGCGCCAGCCACTCCTGCCGGGCTGCCAACCTGGCACTGGCAATTCCAGCTGCTGCAGAAGCTTCCGGCAGATCCGGCCGGACAGCGGCCAATGCTTCCAGAGCCGTAATGGCATTTCGCACCTGATGCAAACCGGGCATTCCGGTCTGATACCGGTTCCCGGTGTAAGAAAACACCACTCCGGCTGCATTTTCCTCCAAAATTGTCGCATCCGAAGCTTTGCAAATGCAATAGGGAGCATTTTTCGCCTCCGCTGCCTGCACCAAAATTTCCAAAGCTTCCGGAAAGGTCTGGGGGCCGATGACGACAGGGCAGCCGGCCTTAATAATTCCCGCCTTCTGCGCAGCGATTTTCTGAACAGTTTCCCCCAGAATATCAGTATGATCCAAAGCAACATTACAAATCACTGCACACAAGGGACGCGCTATCACATTGGTAGAATCCAGCAAACCGCCTAGACCCACCTCCAGGACCACATAGTCACAATCTTCCGCTGCAAAATACTGCAGAGCCAAGCCGGTGATAAATTCAAATTCAGTAGGGCCGTTTCCTTGTTTGCGTTTGGCCTCCGCAACAGGCTGCAGATGCTGGGTCAAACCGGCCAACGTATCCGGCGGAATCATGCAACCGTCAATCTGGATCCGCTCCCGAAAGTCCATCACATAGGGAGAGGTAAAGAGCCCCACCTTGTACCCAGCGTGGGTCAGTGCACCGGCAATCATGGTAGCGGTTGACCCCTTGCCATTGGTACCGGCTACATGAATCACCTTTATTTTCCGTTCCGGGTGACCGATTGCATGGAGCAAAGCTTCCATGCGCTCCATGCCGGGTTTCATTCCGAATTTCAATAACGAATGAATATAAGCAATGGCTTCTTCACAAGTCATAAGCATACTTCCTTACACACAAACAAAGGGCGGTTTCCCGCCCTTTGCAAATTTGATTTATTGCAATGCTGCAATACTGTCCTCAATTAGCTTGATTTTTTCCAGGATTTTTACTTCCTGCTGACGCTGCACTTCCACCACATTGGCCGGCGCTTTATTAACGAAATTCTCGTTGGAAAGTTTGCCACGAACAATGCACAGTTCCTTTTGTGCAGCTTCCAGCTGCTTCTGAAGCCGTTTGCGTTCGGCCTCCAGATCCACTAATTCATTCATGGGGATGTAGGCTTTGGCATCGGCGGTAACAATAGTCACAGCACCGGGAACATCAAAGGACTCCGCCACCTGAATGGAAGAAGCAGATGCCAACCGTTCCATAAATACTGCACCGGTCCGGAAAGTAACATCATGTTCGGTGGCGATGAAAATTTCCGCCTTTCTGGACGGGGGTACATTCATTTCGGCCCGGCGATTCCGGATACCGCGGATCAGGGCCATAATCCGCTCAAATTCCTTTTCCTCTGCCCCAAAGCGCAGTGTTTCCTGCTCCACCGGCCAGGCAGAAACCATGATGGATTCTCCATCATGAGGCAATGCCTGCCAGATTTCTTCAGTAATAAAGGGCATAAAGGGATGGAGCAACTTCAAGGTGCCGTCCAGAACATACACCAAAACCCCACGGGTGGCAGCGGCCTTTTCCGCATTCTGTGAATTAAGCCCCACCTTGGCAATCTCAATATACCAGTCGCAGAACACATCCCAAATAAACTCATACAGCTTGGCTACCGCAAGACCCAGCTCAAAGTTTTCCAGATTAGCAGTCACATCAGCCACCAGCCGATTGAACTTGGAAAGAATCCACTTATCCTCCAAGGCCAGCGTATCCGGCAGATGGGCAGGTGCATCTGTTTCAGTCAGATTCATCAGCACAAAGCGGGCAGCATTCCACAGCTTGTTGGCAAAGTTCCGGCTGGACTCTACACGCTCCGGAATATACCGCATATCATTTCCGGGGCTGTTGTTGGTTGCTAGAGCAAACCGCAAGGCATCTGCACCGTATTTTTCGATTTCCTCCAGAGGGTCGATACCATTTCCCAGAGATTTAGACATCTTTCTGCCCTGGGCATCCCGGACAATTCCGTGAATCAGCACCGTATTGAAGGGCACCTGTCCGGTCTGTTCCAGGCCGGAGAACATCATCCGCATAACCCAGAAAGGAATAATATCATATCCTGTTACCAGGGTGTTGGTGGGATAATAATGTTTGAAATCTTCGGTTTCCTCCGGCCAGCCCAAAGTGGAAAAAGGCCACAGGGCCGAACTGAACCAGGTGTCCAAGGTATCGGGATCCTGGGTTATATGGGCACTGCCGCATTTGCAGCAAACAGCAGGCGGTTCCTTGGAAACAGTGATTCCCCCACAGTCATCACAGTACCAGGCCGGAATCCGATGCCCCCACCACAGCTGACGGGAAATACACCAATCCCGAATATTTTCCAACCAATGAAAATAAATCTTCTCAAACCGTTCGGGGACAAATTTGGTCTCCCCTTTTTTCACGGCTTCAATGGCGGGGCCGGCCAAAGGTTTCATTTTCACAAACCACTGCTTAGATACACGGGGTTCCACTGTGGTTCTGCAACGGTAGCAGGTACCAACATTGTGGCTGTAATCCTCCACACGCACCAAAGCGCCCTCCGCCTCCAGATCGGCCACAATGGCCTTTCTGGCCGTATAGCGATCCATACCGGCGTACTTAGGGTAATCTTCCACAATTTTGGCATCCTCGGTCAGGACATTGACCACCTCAAGATTATGTCGTAGACCAACCTCAAAGTCATTGGGGTCATGAGCCGGTGTAATCTTTACTACGCCGGTTCCAAAATCCATCTCAACATAATCGTCAGCCACCACGGGAATCTGCCGGTGCACCAGAGGAAGATCCAACATCTTACCAACCATACCCTGATACCGCTCGTCATTGGGGTTAACAGCAACAGCCGTATCCCCCAGCAGGGTCTCAGGACGGGTCGTTGCCAGCTCCAGATAACCGGAACCGTCTGTAAAAGGATAGCGCAGATGCCAGAAATGCCCGGCCTGATCCTCATACTCTACCTCCGCATCCGAAATAGAGGTCAGACAGTGAGGACACCAATTGATAATCCGCTCCCCGCGATAAATCAGCCCCTTATTATACAGGCGGACAAACACTTCTTTTACCGCCTGAGAGCATCCTTCGTCCAAAGTAAAACGCTCTCTGGCCCAGTCACAGGAAGAACCCATTTTCTTCAGCTGCGAAATGATCCGGCCGCCGTACTTTTCCTTCCAGTCCCAGGCGCGCTCCAGAAACTTTTCCCGGCCGATCTGCTCCTTAGTCAAACCCTCTTCCTTCATGGCGGCAACGATCTTAGCCTCAGTAGCAATAGAAGCGTGGTCGGTGCCAGGAACCCACAAAGTATCATACCCCTGCATTCGGCGCCAACGGATTAGGATATCCTGCAGCGTATTATCCAGAGCATGGCCCATATGCAACTGCCCGGTAATGTTAGGCGGTGGAATGACTATTGTATAGGTTTCCTTATCCATCTGCCGTTTGGCGTGAAAAAAGTCACCCTTCAGCCAAAAATCATAGGTGCGATCCTCCACCTGCGAGGGCTCATACACCTTTTCCAACTGCTTTCTCATGGTACATCCTCCTAAAAGGAAAAAGGTAAATTTCCGTAATGTTTTTATAATAAACGACAAACCGGAATTTGTCAAATCTTTTGCCGGGAATTTCCGGTGATTTTTCAAAACCTTCCGGAGAAAATACAATTGTCGGTCGAAGAAAAGAAAACAAATACCGTTTGCGTTTGTTACGACCGATGACCGTCCGGGCTTACAAAATCACCCGGACGGTTTGTTTTTTACCGAAAAGTACTTCAGGATAGACTTAGCTGTTCCCCTTCATCTTCCTGCAGTGGGAAAGCACCGGCTGCCGGCAAATTCTTAGCACGATAGCGGTGAGGCTTGGAAAGCATACCTTCCTGGTAGGCAATGACACTAACCAGGAAATGCCCCTTTCGCTGCGTCATAACGGCAACACCCTGGGTATCCCGGGTAGACTTCGGCTGTAAAGCGCCGGTATGCAACAATAACATCCGACCGTTACTGGATTTCAGCAGCAGCTCTGTATCTTCCGGAATCAAACGAATTGCAGATAATGGGAACTTACTGCAATAAGCATTCACCAGCTTTTTCCGCTTGGTCTTGGTAGCATAAGATTGCAAGGACACTTTGGCCACACGACCGTTCTGGAAAAAGAACAGAACATATCCGGCATAATCCAAGGTGGAAATCATATAAATAGCGTTTTCTCCCGCATCGAAGCCCAGCTTGGATGCCACATAATCCCCCAGAACGCTGGCCTTAGTGTCATCGAAATCGGAGACATGTGCTTTATAGACCTGGCCATGATCCGTAAAGAATAGAAGCTCCGCCTTGTTAGAAGATTCGGTTTCAATAAGGATTTCGTCATTTTCCTTCAGTTTTTGCTCACCACTCATGCGCAGAGACTGGGGAGTAATCTTTTTAAAGTACCCTTCTTTGGAAAAGAACAAGTGGACAGGATAATCCGGTGTTTCCTCTTCTACAGCATCAGAAACCTCTTCCTGCGCAGCCTCAATCAAAACCGTCCGTCTCGGCTGTGCATATTTCCGGATTACTTCTTCCAGTTCCTTGACAATAATGGAGTGAATCCGGCGCTTGGAACCAAGAATTGCTTCCAAATCAGCAATTTCTGCTTTTAGATCATCCACATCCTGCAACCGGTTCATGATATACTCTCGGTTCAGATGCCGCAGTTTGATCTCGGCTACATATTCTGCCTGAATTTCATCAATGCCGAAACCGATCATCAGGTTGGGAACCACTTCTTTTTCTTCCCTGGTCTCCCGAACAATGTGAATTGCCTTGTCAATGTCCAGTAAAATCTTCTGTAAACCCAGCAGCAAATGCAACCTGTCTTTATCTTTCTGCAAGGTATAATAGACCCGCCGGCGGACGCATTCCGACCGGAAAGCGATCCACTCCTGTAGAATTTCCCGCACACCCATAACCCTGGGCGATCCGGCAATTAACACATTGAAGTTACAGGCAAAGGAATCCTGCATGGTGGTGGACCGGAATAGCTTTTGCATCAGCTTCTCCGGATCCGCCGTCCGCTTCAGATCCATGGTGATTTTTAAACCACGCTTATCCGTTTCATCCCGGATATCGTTGATTTCAGTGATCTTTTTCTGTTTTACTAGGTCAATGACCTTTTCAATAATAGATTCCACGGTCGTGGTAGGCGGAATCTGGGTAATGTCAATACAGTTTGCAGATTTATCATAACTCCACACGCCACGGACTTTGAAACTGCCCCGGCCGGTGGCATAAATTTTTTCCATTTCATCCCGGTTATACAGCAATTGACCGCCAATTGGGAAATCTGGCGCCAACAGTGTATCGGAGATCACAGCCTCCGGATCCCGAATCAAAGCAATGGTGGTTTTGCAAACTTCCTCCAGATTAAAGGGACAAATATTGCTGGCCATTCCCACGGCAATACCGGTATTCGCATTGACCAAAATACTGGGAAAGGTCACCGGAAACAAAGTAGGCTCCTTCATGGTGGCATCGTAATTATCCACAAAGTCTACAGTATCCTTATCAATATCCCGGAACAGCTCAGCTGCAATGGGATCCAATCCCGCCTCGGTATACCGACTAGCTGCACAGGCCATATCCCGGGAATAGGCCTTTCCGAAATTACCCTTAGAATCCACATAGGGATGCAGCAAAGCTTCATAGCCACGGGACAAACGAACCATTGTATCATAAATGGCGGCGTCACCGTGAGGATTCAGCTGCATGGTACGCCCAACAATATTGGCAGATTTAATACGACTGCCTTTTAAATTCATCAAGTGCATGGTGTAAAGGAGCTTTCGATGAGAGGGTTTAAAGCCATCGATTTCCGGAATAGCCCGGGAAACGATGACACTCATGGCGTAGGGCATATAATTGGTTTCCAGCGTTTTGGTAATAGGCTGTTCCACCACAGTACCGGCACCGGCAATATATGCATTTATCTCCGGCTCCGGCGCGCTGCCGCCGGACTGTTTTTTCTTTCTGGGTGCCATTCTGAAGATTCTCCTTCCTTAGCTTAAATCCGCATCTTCCAGATACATATAGCCAAACTCGGCAATATGCTCCTTCCGTCCCTGCAGGTTATCGCCCAGCAGCAAATCAAAAACCTCGCTGGTTCGCTGCGCATCTTCCGGCATCACCCGAACCAGACGGCGGGTTGCCGGATTCATGGTTGTCAGATTCATCATATCCGGCTGGTTTTCACCAAGTCCTTTAGACCGCTGGATCGTATACTTCTGGCCTTGGATCTTCTTGAGAATTTCCTGCTCCTCCGGCTCATCATAGGCAAAATAGGTCATATCCTTGGTAGTTATTTCGAACAAGGGAGTCTCTGCAATATAGACATATCCCTTTTCAATTAAAGTGGGTGTCAGCCGATACAGCATCGTCAAGATCAAAGTCCGGATCTGGAAACCATCCACATCGGCATCGGTACATATAATCACCTTATTCCACCGCAGATTATCCAGATTAAAGGTGGAGAGATCCTTACTGGCTTTGGACTTGACCTCAACACCGCAACCCAAAACCTTAATCAAATCCGTAATGATCTCATTTTTAAAAATCTTATTGTACTCTGACTTCAGGCAATTCAGGATCTTACCACGCACGGGAATAATCGCCTGGAATTCAGAATCCCGAGCCAGCTTGCAGGAGCCAAGAGCGGAATCTCCCTCCACAATGAAAACTTCCCGTACTAAAGTATCCCGACTGCGGCAATCCACAAACTTCTGCACCCGATTGGTCATATCGTTACTGGATTGTAACGTCTTTTTCAAGTTCAGCCGTTCTTTCTCTGACCGTTCCCTGGAGCGCTTATTGATCAGCACCTGCTCGGCGATCTTCTCCGCATCATTTTTATTTTCGATAAAGTAAATTTCCAGTTGATGCCGGAAAAAGTCGGTCATAGCCTCCTGGATAAATTTATTGGTAATGGCCTTTTTGGTCTGGTTTTCATAAGAGGTCTGGGTAGAGAAGGAGGAAATCACCAGCATCAGGCATTCCTCCACATCGGCAAAGGAGATCTTCGACTCATTTTTCTGGTACTTATTATTTGCTCTCAAATAAGCATCGATCTGCGCCACAAAAGCGGAACGTACCGCTTTTTCAGGACTGCCGCCATGCTCTAGCCAACTGGAATTATGATAATATTCCTTTAGGGTGTTTTTGTTGGAGAAGCAAAGAGCCGCCGTCATTTTCACCTTGTATTCCGGCTTGTCCGCACGGTCTCGGCCTTTCCGCTCCGTCGACCAGCACTGAACCGGCGTCAGGGATTCCTCGTTGGCCGCTTCCTCCAGATAATCACGAATACCGTTTTCATATTTGAATTCATAGGTTTCAAAATGACCGCTCACCTGGTTCTTCAGAACAAATAATAAACCGTCATTCACTACCGCCTGCCGCTTCAACACATCCAAATAGTATTCCAGTGGAATATTGATGTCGGTAAAAACATCCAGGTCTGGCTTCCACCGGGTTTTAGTACCGGTATCCTTTCCACTATATGGTTCCTTTTGCAGACCACCGATGTTTTCTCCCTTTTCAAAATGCAAGGTATAGCGGAATCCGTCCCGCTTGATTTCACAGTCCATATACTCAGAAGCATATTGGGTAGCACAAAGACCCAAGCCATTCAACCCCAGAGAGAACTCATAATTCTCACCGTTATTGGTATTGTATTTACCACCGGCGTACATTTCGCAAAACAGCAGTTCCCAGTTGTATTTTCCTTCATTCTCGTTCCAATCCACAGGAGCGCCGCGCCCAAAATCCTGCACCTCAATGCTACCGTCAGCAAACCGGGTTACCACGATCTTTTTGCCATGGCCCTCTCTGGCTTCATCAATGGAGTTGGAAATAATCTCAAATACAGAATGCTGACAACCCTCAATTCCGTCTGAACCAAAAATAACGGCCGGGCGCTCACGCACCCGTTCCGCCCCCTTCAGACTTTTGATACTTTCGTTGTCATACCGATTGGATTTTGCCATCCCAAACAATCCTTTCTGCACGTGCAGACTGCGCCAGCATCTTTGCACATATATGTTTTAGAATACACTATATCTAGTGTTTTTGTCAAGTCCGGTACTTCAATTTTTCCCTACAACAACAGATTTATCTCTCAAAAACATGGGAAAAGCCTTCACCAGCGTTATCCCAAGAATTTTCACAGAATATTCATTGACGAACTTCTGTTTTAATTGTATAATAAGAAATAATAATTTGATAAGGAAGGATCTTGCATGAAAATCAAGGATATGTTCGGAAAAGGAAAGCCACTTTTCACCTTTGAAATCTTTCCACCGAAGAAAGCCAGCCCGGTGGATACCATTTATAAAACACTGGACGGGCTGAAGGAACTGTCCCCCGACTTTATCTCCGTCACCTATGGAGCCGGCGGAACCGGCGTCAACTCTGACACGGTAAAAATCGCCTCAATTATTAAAGATACCTATCACATCGAGCCTATGGCGCATTTAACCTGTCTCACCACCACACGGGAGGATGTTTCCGCTATGCTGGATGAGCTGAAGCGTCGGGGTGTCGAAAATATCCTGGCTTTGCGCGGCGATGAATCGCCTGATCGTCCTCCCTGTAACGATTTTCAGCACGCCAATGAATTAATCACTATGATCACGGAACACGGCGGCTTTGACATTGCCGCGGCCTGTTATCCGGAGTGCCATCTGGATGCTCCCAATCTGGTGACGGACATCCAGCACCTAAAGCAAAAAGTTGACGCAGGAGCCTCCCATTTGATCTCCCAGCTCTTTTTCCAGAATGATGCGTTTTATCGATTCCAGGAAATGACAGCAGTTGCCGGGATTAACGTACCCATTGAAGCCGGAATTATGCCCGTTACCAATAAAAAGCAGATCGAGCGTATGGTTACCATGTGTGGCGCTTCCCTGCCGGCAAAATTCTCTAAAATGATGGCACGGTACGAAAACAGTCCGGAGGCGCTGCGGGACGCAGGAATTGCCTATGCTGTGGATCAGATTATTGACCTTGTGTCTCAAGGCGTTGACGGAATTCATCTCTACACCATGAATAATCCTGCCGTAGCCAAACGGATTTACGAAGCAGTTGTAAATATTATTAGGGCGTGATTCATTGAAACCTATTACACAAATCGACCGGGAAGAAGCAGCACGTTACCTGGGTTTTCACGGTGCAAAGCGTGATGATTTTACCGACGCCATGATGCAGAGTTGTGAAAAAATTCTGCTGGACTCGGTAAAACCCAAATTCATTCACCGGGTACTTCCTCTGCAGCGGGACACTGAGGCCTGGATTCCCATCGGAACCGCCCTGCGGCTGACTGGCCAGGATATCTCCACCCATCTGGCGGAATGCAGCAATGTGATCCTCCTTTGTGCCACCCTTGGCGCTGAAGCAGATGCCTTGACCCGCCGGTTGGAAATCAGCGACATGGCCAAAGCCATTGTAACGGACAGTCTTTGCAACGCCCTCATTGAGCAGGTGTGCGACGCCGCAGAAGAAGAAATCAAAGCCTCCCTGAATTTTCAGGGATACACAGCCCGATTTTCTCCCGGCTATGGGGATCTGCCTCTGAATATTCAGCTGGAGTTTCTGTCCGCTGTGGATGCGGAACGGAAAATCGGCGTTACACTGTCCTCTGACTTTTTACTAACCCCTTTGAAAACGGTGACCGCCGTTATCGGATGTGCGGATCATCCCATTCTGTATTCCCCGGGCGGATGCGCTCACTGTTCTTTGGCTTCTACTTGCCAATTCAGAAAGGAAGGCAAAACCTGTGCAAATCCATGATCTTCTGAAGGAAAATGAATTTATATTACTGGACGGCGCCATGGGTACCGAGCTGCAAAAAGCCGGTATGGAACCAGGCGTCATTCCGGAAACTTTGAATATAGAGCGCCCAGAGCTGGTTGCCGCTATTCACCGCTCCTATCAACAAGCCGGCAGCAAAATTCTCTACGCCAATACCTTTGGCGCCAACCGCTTCAAACTGCAAAAAACCAATTATACCGTCCAGCAGGTGATTCAATCCGGTATTTCGATTGCAAAAAAAGCAGCCGAAGGAAAAGCTTTGGTGGCTCTGGATATCGGCCCTATCGGTCAATTGTTGGAGCCAACCGGCAACCTGCCTTTTGATACGGCATATGATGTATTTCGGGAACAGATCTTAGCCGCGTCGGAAGCTGATTGCATCGTCATCGAAACCATGACTGATTTGCAGGAAGTACGTGCGGCAGTATTGGCAGCAAAAGAAAACAGCGATAAACCAATCCTTTGCACCATGTCCTTTGAAGAAAGCGGACGCACCTTTACAGGGTGCTCTGTTGCAGCCATGGCCCTGGTGTTGGACGGACTTGGCGTTGATGCAATGGGCTTTAACTGCTCGGTAGGCCCCGCACAGATGAAACCCATGGTGGAGGAACTGGCCCGCTGGACCGACACCCCCATTGTTTTAAAACCCAACGCCGGCTTGCCTGATCCGGTTACCGGCGGTTATGATGTTTCCCCGGCAGAATTTGCCCAGGTATTTGCGGAGTTGTTACCCCTTGGTATTCGCTTTTGCGGCGGCTGCTGCGGCACTACCCCGGATTTTATCCTTGCATTGCAGCAAATAACGGAACAAGTAAAACACGGCAAAGGCGCAGGCCATACGATTCCTGCTATCTGCACTGCAACAAACCTGGTAAAAATTGACATGCCCCGTATCATCGGGGAACGCATCAATCCTACCGGAAAGAAACGCTTTAAAGAGGCCTTGCTTTCTGGCGATATTCCGTACATTTTAGGACAGGCCATGGAGCAGCAGGAAGCCGGCGCGGATATACTGGATGTAAATGTGGGACTCCCTGGAATTCAGGAACCGGATATGATGGTACGAACAGTCAAAGCGCTCCAAAGTGTTACCGATTTGCCCTTGCAGATTGATTCCTCCGATCCAGCCGCCATAGAAGCGGCCCTGCGGATCTATTGCGGCAAAGCCATCGTCAACTCAGTCAACGGTGAAGAGGCTTCTTTGCACACGGTTCTCCCTCTGGTGAAAAAGTACGGTGCCTGCGTGGTGGGCCTTACACTGGATCAGGGCGGCGTACCGAAAACGGCGGAAGAACGGTTCGCCATTGCCAAAAAGATCGTGGAAACCGCAGAGTCCTATGGGATTCCCCGGCGAGATATTTTTATAGATTGTCTGACCTTGACCGCCTCGGCCGAACAGGCCTGTGTCATGGAAACCCTGAAGGCGTTGCAGCGGGTTAAAACTGAGCTGGGCTGCAAAACCGTTCTGGGGGTTTCCAATATCTCCTTTGGGTTGCCGAACCGCCCCCAGATCAACGCCACATTTTTGACCATGGCGTTGTCTTACGGGCTGGACTTGCCGATTCTTAATCCCAATACAGCAACTATGATCGGCGCCGTCCGGGCTTTCCGTCTGCTGGGAAACCATGACAAGGATTCGGTAGAATTCATCGCTGCTTACAGCGGTGAAACCGCCGCCCCTGTATCATCGACTGCCGGCGAGCAGCATATCACCCTGCTATACGCCGTGGAGCATGGGCTCAAAGATGAGGCAGCACGGATCACAAGAGAATTGTTGCAATCCAAGGACGCTCTGGAAATTGTCAATGAGATCCTCATCCCTGCCCTGGATAAGGTGGGAGATGATTTTGAAAAAAACAAAATCTACTTACCGCAGCTGATTTCATCGGCAGGGGTGGCGGAAGCTGCATTTGAAGAAATCAAGGCGCACCTGTCAGCGTCCGGCGCGGCCTCTGTCAGCAAAGGCACCATTGTGATTTGCACCGTAAAGGGTGATATTCACGATATCGGAAAAAATATCGTAAAAGTCATTCTGGAAAATTATGGTTATACTGTCATTGATTTGGGCAAAGATGTTGAGCCGCAAGCTGTTGTAGATGCCGCATTGCAGTACAAGGCACCTTTGGTAGGGCTGTCCGCCCTGATGACCACTACCCTGAAAGGTATGAAGGATACCATCGACCTGCTGCATACCAACCATGTACCCTGCAAAATCATGGTAGGCGGCGCTGTACTGACGCCGGAATATGCTGCTGAAATCGGCGCCGATTATTATTCCAAGGATGCAAAGATGTCTGCCGATATCGCCAAAGAAGTCATAAGCTAACGAATCGACTGAAACACGCAATGAAAGGAGACCCGAATCATGTGCTTTGTTACGTTGAAGGATGTCAAAAAAATTTATCACATGGGAGAAGTGGAGATCGCCGCCGCTGACGGGATCTCCTTTGACATTGAACAGGGGGAATTTGCCATAATCGTCGGTCCTTCCGGCTCCGGAAAGACCACTGTCCTGAATCTGCTGGGCGGCATGGACTCACCTACTACCGGCCAGATCACCGTGGCAGATAAAACCATATCTGATTTTTCCCGCAAGGCACTGATTGGCTACCGGCGTTTTGATATTGGCTTTGTATTTCAGTTCTACAACCTGATCCCGAATCTGACGGCTGCTGAAAACGTGGAATTGGCCACCCAGATTACCAAGGATGCCATTCCGGCAGCACAGATTCTGGAAAGCGTCGGGCTTGGACAACGAATTCACAATTTCCCCGCCCAGCTTTCCGGCGGCGAACAGCAACGTGTGGCCATCGCCCGGGCCCTGGCAAAGCGACCTAAGCTGCTGCTTTGTGACGAACCTACCGGTGCGCTGGACTACAACACCGGTAAAATGGTTTTAAAATTGCTGCAGGATACCTGCCGCAAAGAAAATATGACGGTAATTTTGGTAACTCATAACGGGGCTATTTGTCCCATGGCAGATAAAGTGATTCATCTGAAAAGCGGAAAAGTTTCCAGAATTACCGTTAACGAAACCCCCACTCCGGTGGAACAGATCGAGTGGTGAGTGAGTAATGAAAGTAGTATCCAAATCTGCCATTCGGCATATTCGCTCCAGTCTCAACCGGTTCCTTTCCATTTTCGGGATTATTGCGCTTGGAGTCGGTTTCTTTGCCGGTTTGCAGGCCAGCAAGCCCGACATGCTGCTTTCCGCCGAGACCTATTTTCAAGCACAGAATCTGTCTGACTTCCGCTTAATCTCCACTTACGGATTCGATGAAGCGGATCTGGAAGCTTTGAAAGCTGCGGATGGGATTCATGTCTATCCCAGCTATTATACAGATTGTACAATCCAAACCGGCCAGGGAGACACCTTGGTCAGACTAATGCCCTTATCTGCCACCGACCAAATCAACCAGTTAGTGTTAAAGGATGGCCGCATGCCGGAAAATGACAAGGAATGTCTGGCTGCCTATGAGTCCATGAAAGATGGCCTTTCGGTTGGTGACACCTTTACCTTATTGGATAATGACAGTCTTGGCGCACAAGTGGCCAAACAAACCTACACTGTAGTGGGAACCTTTTACAGTCCGCTCTATATTGACGCCTTCAGTCACGGAAGTACCACCGTTGGCGACGGCTCCATTGACACGGTTCTGTACCTGCCGGACATCGATTTTTCCGGCGAATATTACACCCAGGTGTTTTTAACCTTTGACTGCCTTCGTGCATACTCCGGGTATTCCGATGAGTATACCGCCGCACAGGAGGAAGAACAAACTCAATTGGAAGAGATCGCGGACAACCGGTCGGTGGAACGATTCCGTGAGATCAAGGATCAGGCACAGAAGCAAATCGAAGAAGCGCAACAGCAAATAGAGGATGGCCAAAAGGCGCTGGATGATGCTGATTCCGCTCTGCAGGATGCCAAAGCTCAGCTGGCGGATGCAAAAAAAGCGTTAGACAAAGCACTTGCTGAAATTACTGCTGGAGAAGCAGAATTGGCCCAGCAGGAGCTTCTGCTGGAAACAGCGCTGGCTGATGGCCGAGCTAAACTGGAAGCCGCCCAGAAAAACTATGAAAATGGACTGGCGGAATTTGAGGCCGGTCAGGCTGTTTATAATGCAAACCTGGCAGAGTATAATGCAGGAGTGGCCGCTTTGGAGGAGGCCGAGGTGCAGCTGAAACTTCTGGCAGAAGCCTTAGGCACTGAACAGGAAGCCTATCTGACCGCTCAGGCAGAATATGAACAAAACGTCGCCATGCTGTCTGAAAGCAAAAAGGCTTTGGAACAAGCTGCTGCTACACTGAAAACCACCGAGACGCAACTTGCCGCCGGAAAAGCCGAGATAGATCAAGGCTATTCCCAGCTAAATGAACAACAAACCACCGGAGAATCCCAGCTTGCTGCAGCAAAAGCGGAGTTGGCCACCGGGTTGGAAACATATAATGCCGGACTAACCTCGTATCAGGCAAACTTGAAGGCTTATCAGGCAAAGTTGGCGGAGTATCAAGCCCAAAAGCCCGAAGCGGAGGCTGAACTAACCAAGGCCCGGGAGAATTTGGAAGACGCAAGAACCAGCCTGGATACATTAGAAGCCCCAACCTGGTACATATATAACCGGAACGACAACCCGGGATATTCTGATTACGCTGACAATGCCACCCGCATTGGAAACATTGCCAAAATATTCCCGGCTTTCTTCCTGCTGGTAGCAGTGCTTGTATGTCTCACTGCCATGACCCGGATGGTAGACGAGGAGAGAACCCAGATCGGAACCCTAAAGGCCTTGGGCTACAGCAATCACACCATTCTGTTCCGCTATCTTTCTTATGCTCTGTCTGCAACTATATCCGGCTCTATTTTTGGATTGCTTGTGGGATTCCAGGTGTTCCCCACCGTGATTGTAAAAGCCTATTCCATTATTTATCAGATTCCGGTGCTGAAGACACCTTTCCGATTCGGAATCGGCACAGCCGCCTTACTGGCCGCCAGCCTGGCTGTTACCTTAACGGTGATAATCACCTGTCATACTGAGTGTCAGCAAAATCCGGCAAAGCTCATGCGACCCAAATCTCCGACCTCCGGTAAGCGCGTTTTACTGGAGCGTTTGCCGTTTTTCTGGAACCGGTTGAGCTTTTTCGCCAAAGTAACCGCACGAAATATCTTCCGGTATAAAAAGCGTATGTACATGACTCTCATCGGTATAGCAGGCTGTACCGCCCTGACTCTAACCGGTTTTGGATTGAAGGATTCCATTGGCGTCATTGTAGAAAATCAATACAACAACGTTTGGCATTACCAGGCCATGGTTGCCTATTCAGATGCCACCGATGCAGCCTATGATAACATTGTGCGAACCCTTCAAACTTTTCAACCGGATGCTGAATCTATTACTGTCTTCCAAAAAAGCTATACTGCTTCCGGTTCTTCCGGCACAAATCTGGATGCCTACTTGGTCATTCCTCAAGATCCAGATTCCCTCACGGAATATATCTCTTTCCAATCCAGAACCAGCGGTGAAACCTATTCCCTTTCGGCAGACGGTGTTTTGATTACAGAAAAGCTATCAACTTTGCTGCATCTTCAGGTCGGCGACACCATCACCCTTGGTGCCGACGGCGTTGGCCCCATCACAGCAACAGTGGAAGGCGTTATGGAAAACTACGTCTCGCACTATGTTTTTATGGAAGAATCCTTGTTCCAATCGTTGACCGGGGATACACCGGATTATAATATGGCCTATTTGCAGTACAACCCAGATACTGTAGAGGAAGCAGATCTGTCCTCTGCTCTGCTGCAAGAGGACGGCGTCCTGCAAACTGTTCTCCTCAGCAACAATCGGGAAAATTTTGTTAATCTTATTTCTGTTCTGGATCTGATTGTCATTATTCTGATTCTATCTGCCGGCGGACTGGCTTTTATTGTGCTATACAACCTGAATAGCATTAATATTACGGAGCGTATTCGGGAGATTTCCACTCTGAAAGTGCTGGGTTTCCAGGACAGAGAGGTCACCAGCTATATATTCCGGGAAACTATTCTTCTTTCTGTGCTGGGCGGCTTGCTGGGATTGCTTCTCGGCCATTTTCTTACCTTGTTTGTTGTCCGCACGGCCGAAATTGATCTGGTCATGTTTGGTCGAGACATATTCTTGCGCTCCTATCTCATCGCCATTACCATCACAATGGTCTTTTCGGCTTTGGTCAGCCTGATCATGCATCACTCGCTGCAAAAGATTGATATGGTGGAATCTCTCAAGTCGGTGGAATAACAAAGCAATTCAGAAAGGAGAAGCTCCTTGTCGCATCAATATTCAGAAGGTACACTGCAGCGTTCGGAGAGTTTTTTGCTGGCTGCGTTCTTGGCCATTGCCGGCGGTTTCCTGGACGCCTACACCTATCAGGTGCGCGGAAAAGTTTTTGCCAACGCGCAAACCGGAAACATCGTTTTGCTTGGTATGAATCTGGCCGAAAGAAAATGGGGCAGTGCCCTTTATTATACGGTACCAATTCTGGCCTTTTTCCTGGGAATTATTCTGGCTGAATGGATCCGAAAGCACTGTCAGGAAAAGACCAGGCTTCACTGGAGGCAATTGGTAATTGCCCTTGAAATTCTGCTTTTAAGTATTTCTGCTTTTCTCCCTTGTGGCCGCTGGGATGTTGTGGTGAATGTTTGCGTTTCTTTCGTCTGTGCCCTGCAGGTGGAAAGCTTTCGCAAAATCCGCGGAAATGCATACGCCAGTACCATGTGTACCGGAAATTTGCGTAGCGGTACCGACTATCTGTACCAGGCCATAGAGAAAAAAAGCCGTCCTTTATTGAAAAAGAGTTTGCAATATTACGGCATTATTTTGTTTTTTATTTTCGGTGCAGCAATGGGCACACTGCTTACCGGGCTATTTAGCGGCAGAAGTATTCTGTTTGCTGCCGGAATTCTCACGGTACCATGGATTCTGATGTTCTTCTAATCAAATCTCAGCATAACAAATCCGAGGAAAATTAAAGATTCTTCTAATCGGACCCCCGGCATGGCCGGGGGTCCGATTAGAAGAGCAAACCTCTGCTTCAACAATGTTCAGCTTTTCCAATTGCATAATGTCCTTAATATTTCTCCTCTTTCCTCTTTTCCTCATCGTGCAAATTTTGACAATACTTCGGTGCAATCACGCTATGATATTTGCAATTCCATGTTGTGTGTTAAACGATTGTTGCCATTCATTTTGAATAACCTCCCCTTTTTATGCAGTTGGCAGACCGCTCTTCTATTTTTAACAAAGGGAGTTCTTTTCTCTACATCATCGGCACAAACCTTCCTTTGAACCACTCGCTAGGTGAGTGGTTTTTTAATAAGCACCTCGCAAGGCAGCGAGGCGCTTATTCTTGAAAATTTAACCTGTCCTGTCAAAATAGCAAGTGAAACCTACCTGAGAATAAGTTCATAATTTTACATTGCTTCATTTAAAACTTCTGTTGGAGCTAGATCTTCTCCTTATAATTTTACACGGATTTTACAAAGTGCAGATTGTAAATTTTACATAAGTAAGGTTAAGATAAAGTAAAATGGGTATTGTGGAGGTAAATACGCTATGGACATTTTCGGAATTTTGACATTATTCGGCGGCCTTGCGTTGTTTCTCTTTGGCATGGAAATAATGGGTGATGCTTTAAAAAAGCAAGCCGGCGGCGGACTGAAACAACTGTTGGGCCGCCTGACCAGCAATCCTTTGAAAGGATTTGCACTGGGCTTGCTTGTCACTGCTGTGATACAATCCTCCTCTGCCACCACCGTTATGGTAGTTGGGTTCGTAAACAGTGGTATTATGGAATTGTCCCAGGCCATCGGTATCATTATGGGAGCCAATGTAGGAACTACTGTCACCAGCTGGATTTTAAGTCTTTCAGGATTGCAAGGGAACTCCATTTGGATCCGGCTGCTGAAACCTTCCAGTTTTTCTCCTTTCCTGGCCCTCATCGGTATTATACTGTACATGGCATCCAAAAGTGAAAAAAAGAAAAACACCGGTGTGATCCTCCTGGGTTTCTCCGTACTGATGACCGGGATGCAAACCATGTCTGCAGCGGTGGAACCTCTGGCAGATATCCCCTCTTTTCAAAATCTGTTCCTGTTATTCCAAAATCCCATTCTTGGTCTGTTAGCCGGCGCTTTGCTGACCGGGATGATTCAGTCCTCCTCCGCCAGCATAGGTATTCTCCAGGCGCTGGCTGTCACCGGTGCCGTGACATACGGCAATGCCATCCCAATTATTATGGGGCAAAATATCGGCACTTGTGTGACTGCCCTACTGTCTAGCGTAGGTTCTTCTAAAAACGCCCGGCGTGCAGCACTGGTTCATCTGTATTTCAATGTAATCGGCTCTGTTGCTTTTATGATTATATTTTATGCCTGCAATGCCATTTTCTCTTTCACTTTTTTGGGTGACACGCTGGATGCAGTCGGCATTGCCATCATTCATACTATTTTCAATCTCATTACTACCGCCATCCTGCTACCCTTCCACAAAGTTTTGGAAAAGATGGCGTACCTGACCATTCCGGAAACCGAATCTGCCGACCCTGTAGAAACGTTGGATGAGCGTCTGCTTTCCACTCCGGCCATTGCCGTCGAGCGCAGCAAAAGCCTAGCCCTGACTATGGCCAATGCCAGCCGTACTGCACTTTCTGATGCCATTCGTCTAATGCGCCATTGGGAAGAATCTTTGGCGCAAAACATCATAGACGTGGAGAGTAAGATTGATCATTATGAGGATCAGCTAGGAACCTACCTGGTCAAACTCAGCAGCCGAGATATGACGCTGGCAGATTCCCATGCAGTCAATACCCTGCTCTATGCCATCAACGATCTGGAGCGCATCGCTGATCATGCGGTGAATATCACCTTCACTGCCCGCACCATGCAGAACAAGCGTTTATCCTTTTCCCAGGAGGCACAAGAAGAACTGGATGTTCTGGAAACTGCCCTGGGTGATATTCTCAACCGGACGGAATCTGCTTTTGCCAATATGGATTCTGGCGCTGCAGCCTCAGTTCAGCCATTGAAAAGCGTTATTGATGAACTGGTGACCGAAATTAAATCCAGGCACATGGAACGTCTGCAGCGAGGAGATTGTTCTGTAGAAACAGGTGTTGCTCTTTCTGACCTTTTAACTGATTTGCAAAGAGTTGCCGGCCACTGTGCCAATATTGCTGTGGCAATTATCCAGGTACAGCAGGATAGTTTTGACCGGCATGCTTACAAAAGCAACGCGAAGCAAAACAGTGAAAACTTTATGCAACGCTATCAGAAATACAGATTGCGGTACGGACTCCCGGCTGAAGAAACCGCAGCTAATTCCTGATATCTCTTGGTACAAGCCTTGCTCGCCAGCAAGGCTTGTTTGCATTCTTTGCAGAAATGGAAAGATTGAAAAATCAGCAAAAATATACTTGCAATCTCAGACAGGATATAGTACAATATCTGTGTATCCATTTGTTGTATACGCTAGATACATTGGGTAAAGGAGGTTCACCCCATGGATGATAAGACTTTAACATTTTCCCTTGGCAATGATCGTGAGAACGAGATCAAACTGATTCTTTCTACGGTATATGATGCTCTGAAGGAAAAGGGGTACAACCCCATCAATCAGATCGTGGGATATATCCTCTCTGAGGACCCTACTTACATCACTACCAACAACAATGCACGGAACTTGATTCGCCGCGTGGATCGGGATACCTTGCTACAAATTCTGGTAAAATATTACCTGACCCATTAAATTACGATTGGAGTTTTGATTATGGCTGAAAGTAACGCCTTTTTCACGTATAAAGATAAACCGCTGGTTCGTTCCGGCGACACCATTTATTTCGGTTCTACCGCCGATTCCTGTGTGGTCATGCTCAATATTTTGACCAAGAAAAAGGTGGGCGATTTGGAAATCGCCGATAAGGTTTCGGTACAATTGCTATCCACTGATGAAACGCTGCGTCCCAAGGAGCGCATTTTGAAAAAGTCTGAGAAGGTTGGCTTGTATAATGCAATGGATATTGGCTCCATTTGGTTGGAACGTGCATTAAAGGACGGAAAAAAATAATGTAAACAAACAAAATCCGCGCCTGAAGACGCGGATTTTTTAGAAAGGATCTGTGTGACTCATGAAACGAAGCATTTGCGCCTTGCTGTTGTCCCTAGCTATGCTGCTGTCCGTGGCCGGCCCCACCCTTTTCGTAACTGCTGTCTCAGATGAAACCAACTTCACTTATACTGTAACAAATGGAACCGCAACAGTAACAAAATACGTTGGTTCCGAGACCCAGGTTGAGGTTCCCTCTACTTTAGGGGGGTATCCCGTCACAGCCATTGGCAAAGAATGCTTCAAGGACAAGCGTTCCCTAACTAGTGTTACACTGCCGGATGGCGTGGTTTCGATTGCGAATTATGCCTTTGAAGGCTGCGAAGCTCTGACAGAAATTTACCTGCCGTCTACTCTAACCAGCATTGGCTCTCTGGTATTCAATCAGTGTTTTGCTCTGGAAGAAATTACCCTTCCGGCCTCCCTGTCCAGTTTGGGGACCTCCCTTTTTATGGAATGCTCCTCCCTTTCTAATATTTATGTGGAAGACGGTTCCACCACATACCAATCCGTAGAAGGCGTTTTATTTTCCGCCGACAAAAAGGAACTGGTATATTATCCGGTTGGAAATTCGCGCACCAGTTACCAGGTGCCGGCCGGTACTGATTCAATCGGTTCAAACGCCTTTTCCACTGCTCGCAAGTTGACGCAAATCACATTGCCTGCTGGATTGACTACGATTTCCAAAAACGCTTTTTCGTATTCTACTGGGTTGACTGGGCTCTTTCTGCCGGATGGAATAACCACCATCGGCTTTCAGGCCTTTGATGGCTGTTCCGCTTTAAAATATGTGGTCTTCCCCAGCAGCTGCACTTCCATTGGAGGTAGCAGCGATACCATTGAATTCAGCATTTTCAAAGGCGTCAAATCCGTTGTGGTGATTGCGCCGGCGGATTCCGTTGCAGCAGAATATGCTGAAAGCCATCAGTTCTCTTTTGAGACTGAGCAATTTTCGGATGTTGAAGCCACCATTGCTGCCATCGGTTCAGTTACTCTCAGCAAAAAAGCTGACATTGAGGCTGCCCGCGCAGCCTATATGGTCTTATCCGCTGTACAAAAATCTCTGGTTTCCAATTATGACACCTTGGTAAAAGCGGAAGAGGCTTTGACCGTTTTGTTGAACGGAAGCGGTGATTTGAATGTAGACGGAGCAATTTCCGTTTCTGACGTTATCATTCTGCGGCAATTGATTTTATCGGAAAAATGGAATTCTGTCGGAGATTTAAATCAAGACGGGAAGCTGACGGTTACCGATGTGGTGCTGCTGCGCAACACCATATTGGCCACCCAGTAACACAAATCGGTACACCGGCTGACTTCCAAGGAATTATAGAATATGAGGCAGTCAAAAGATACATCTGTTCCCTCTTCTGTTTTGTTGCAATTACTGGCTGAGGGGGAATTTGTTTCCCTATTACCCGGCGGCACCAGCATGTTGCCCTTCATTCATCCACATACCGATCGGGTCACTCTCTCAGGGAGAAAAACACCAGCCCTCCACGATGTGATTTTTTATCGCCGGGCTGACGGAAGCCTTGTATTGCATCGCATCATCCGCATAGAACAAGGGAATTTCATTTGCACAGGCGACAATCAATACTGGCCGGAAACCGTCAAGCCGGAACAAATCCTGGCCACTTTGACCGGCTTAGTGCGACGCGGGAAGCAAATACCACTGACAGGGCCGCTATATGCCATCTACTGCAATGTGCGGCTGCCGTTGCGCCGTTTTCGTAAATATTGTGTAACAGGACTTCAATCCAAATGGAAAGGCAGAAATACAAATGGATCGTGATGCAGAATTAGTAAAAGCCAAAAGAGCCATTGATAATTTTCGGCAAGAAATCCGAGAAATTGATCGGGTTTGCAATGCTCCTTATACCGTTTACCGAAAAGCAAAAAGCCGCTTCTTGGCAGTATTGCTTCCTTGTATCGCTGTCATTTTAATATTAGTGGTAGTCATGCTCTGTAATGATTTCCCTGTGCAAATTTTTCGGTTTTGCTTTTATCCTATTCTGGCTCTGATTGCTCTGATTCTCATCGCTTGTATTCTCTTTTCCCTGGAAGTCAAGGCTTATGGGCCCTACCGGGAAAAGCTGAAGCTACGAACTTCCTATCAAGAAGGAATCCGGCTCCAGGAAGAACGCATCCGTGCATTGGATGCTGAAACAGCTGATAATTTGAACGACAGGAGGAAATAACCCATGCAATATCCGGAAGGAATGCACAGCTGCGGCCTCTATATTCCTTCAGATCCGAAGTTAATAGAGGAACAAAATCGTTGTCTGGAACGACTGTGTGATTTCAATTTCACCCGTCCTTCCGAGCAGGAAAAGCGTCAAGCACTACTGAGGGAAATGTTTGCCGATATTGGAGACGGATGTTATATTGAACCTCCATTCTATGCCAACTGGGGCGGAAAACATGTTCATTTTGGCAACAATGTTTATGCCAATTTCCACCTGACCATGGTAGATGACACTCATATTTACGTTGGGAACGACACCATGTTTGGACCCAATGTGACAGTCGCTACCGCCGGGCACCCCATTCTGCCAACACTTCGCCCTGCCGGCACTCAATATAACATTCCAGTACATATTGGAAACAATGTCTGGATTGGCGCAGGGGCTGTAATTTTACCCGGTGTTACCGTCGGAGATAATACCGTCATTGGAGCCGGAAGCATCGTCACGAAAGACATCCCCGAAAATGTGGTAGCTGTGGGAAATCCCTGCCGGGTACTTCGGGAAATTTCTGAGAAAGATCGCACTTTTTATTATAGGGACCGGAAGATTCCCCCGGAATTATTATAAGAAAAATTAATATATTAAAAATTAAGAATAAATAATGACCGCCCGGTGATTTGACAAAACCTGTCAAGCCACCGGGCGGATTATTATGCTTTGGCAGCATCCTCTTTGGTGAAAATAAACTTATCCTCTGCAAAATCGCAACAGATGGTATCTCCGCCGACAAAATCACCGGAAAGCAAATGCTCCGAAAGAGGATCCTCTAAACGGGACATCACAGCACGACGAAGCGGTCTGGCACCGTACACAGGATCAAATCCAGCCTTGCCAATTGCCTCCACTGCAGCATCGGTAAAGTGAATCCGCAGGCCAAGGCCCTCCACACGCTTGGACAGCCCCTGAAGCATCCGGCGGGCAATTTCATTGATCTCAGACTGCTCCAACCGATGAAATACGATCATATCATCCAGTCGATTCAAGAATTCTGGCCGGAAGGTGCGCTTCAATTCGGCCATGACCTCTTCCCGAATCTTGGCATCATCCCGGGCGGCATCTTCTGTAGTATCTCCAAAGCCAAAGGAGACCTTTTTGTCGGTAATATTCCGGGCACCTACGTTGGAAGTCATAATGATAATGGTGTTTTTAAAATCCACCTTGCGGCCGGTAGAATCCGTCAAAATACCGTCCTCCAACACCTGAAGCAAGATATTAAAGACATCAGGATGAGCTTTTTCAATCTCATCAAACAGCACAACAGAGTAAGGTTTCCGCCGAACTGCTTCTGTCAACTGGCCGCCTTCATCATATCCCACATACCCGGGAGGCGATCCCACCAGACGGGAAACCGTGTGCTTTTCCATATATTCGGACATATCCAACCGAATCATGGAAGATTCATCGCCAAACATGGCTTCCGCCAACGCTTTACAAAGCTCGGTTTTACCGACACCGGTAGGACCCAAGAACAAAAAGGAACCAATGGGACGTTTGGCATCTTTTAGGCCAACCCGTCCACGGCGAATGGCTTTAGCCACAGCCGTCACAGCTTCATTTTGGCCCACCAGACGATTATGCAATACATCCTCCAGCTTCAGCAGCCGTTGGCTTTCAGCCTCGGTCAATTGTGTGACGGGAATACCCGTCCAGGTGGAAACCACAGTTGCAATATCCTGCGGTGTCACCTGGCCAGCTGCTGTATTACCTTCCTGCCAGCGGCGTTTTTCTCGCTCCAGCTTTTGCTCCAATTCCTTTTGGGTATCCCGCAGGTTAGCAGCTTTCTCAAAATCCTGTGCATCCACAGCTTCGGTCTTTTTCTCCTCCAACGCTTTGATCTGACCTTCCAGATCCTTCACATCCGGCGGTGCTGTAAACAAGGAGAGCCGTACCTTAGAGGCCGCTTCATCCATCAGATCAATGGCCTTATCCGGTAAATACCGATCAGCGATATACCGGGCCGACAGATCCACTGCAGCAGCCAAAGTCTCATCCGGAATCTGCACCTTGTGGTGCTCCTCATATTTCGGGCGCAATCCTGTCAAAATCTGCAGTGCTTCCTCTTTGGTGGGTTCTCCCACAGTTACAGGCTGAAATCTGCGTTCCAAAGCCGCATCCTTTTCAATATATTTTCTGTATTCTTCCAAAGTGGTGGCACCGACGACCTGCAATTCCCCACGAGCCAGGGATGGCTTCAAAATATTGGCCGCATCGGTCGATCCTTCTGCGGAACCGGCTCCCACAATGTTGTGCACTTCATCGATGAACAGAATCACGTCAGAGGCCTTTTTCACCTCTTCGATAATCTTTTGAATTCTCTCCTCAAAATCACCGCGGTACTTGGTTCCAGCAACCATACCGGTAAGATCCAGCGTCACCACACGCTTGTTTTTCAATAGCTCCGGTACTTGGCCATCCACAATTTTCTGTGCCAGACCTTCCACAACAGCGGTTTTACCAACTCCGGGCTCCCCAATCAGGCAGGGATTATTTTTGGTACGCCGAGACAAAATCTGCAGAACGCGGGTAATCTCCTCTCCCCTGCCAATGACAGGATCCAGTTTCTTCTCCTTTGCCTTAGCAGTCAAATCCAGGCCAAACTGATCCAACGTGGGCGTAGCGGTTTTTCCTTTCTTGCTGGATTTTCCAACAGGAGTATCTTCGGCGGTTTCCTCTGCTTCCATCCGCTCCGGTGTCAGATCAGACAATTCTCGCTTTATTTGCTCGAGATTGGCGCCGCACTGCTCCAGAAATTTGGTAGCATAATTTTCTCCGGAACCAATGATCGCAAACAGAAGATGTTCTGTGCCTACCAACTGACTGCCACTCTGCCGTGCTGCAGCAATAGACAGCTCAATGATTCCCTTGGCCCGGGGCGTCATATTAGCGGGAGACAGAGAAGTCTGCATTCCCCGTCCGACGGTATCGGTTAGCTGTTGTGTGATTTCCTCCGACGTAACACCTTGGTTTTCCAACAAATTGGCAGCCAGACCGGAACCTTCCTTCAGCAAGCCCAGCAGCAAATGTTCACTGCCGATATAGGTATGTCCCAGTTCCTCTGCGGTGGCAATCGCCAGGTTCAGCGCCTGGCTGGCCTTAGGTGTAAATCCATTAAAATGATACTGTTTCATATACGAAACTTCTCCTTTCTGCAGTTGTCATACAACGCAATCTTTTACTTGAAATAATTGAATGTCAGGCAGATCCTCCAAGAGCCATTCTGGCCATTTTGGCCCGTGCTTCATCCCGTTCAGCTGGCGACTTTTCTCCTGTAAGCTGAAGGGTATTGGCACCGCCCTGGAACATCAGAGTGGTAAGGGTAGCTGGTGCAATATCCGTCAAAATCCCCATAGAAACACCCAAACGCAAAGCAGACAGCAAGGCAAACAGCTCTTCACCTGAAAGCAAACGTGCTGTTTGTAGCAATCCGAAAGCACGCCAGGCCTTATCCTCCAGACGCAGACGGTCAGCCTGCCCCCGTGCCGCTTTTTCTTGTGTAATCAGCTGGGTAGCAATGGATGTTAGATTTTCAATGGCTGACTGCTCCGAGATGCCCAAAGTTACCTGATTGGAAAGCTGATAGAAATTTGCCTTTGCATCTGTGCCTTCCCCATACATACCACGCACCGTCAGTCCAACTTTAGATACGCTGGAGGTCAGTCGGGAAATAGCGCCGGCACCGGATAAAGCGGGCAGATGCAGCATTACAGAAGCCCGAAGTCCGGTTCCCAGATTGGTAGGACAAGCCGTCAGATATCCTAAATTTTCATCAAAGGCAATCTCCAGAGATTCACAAATAAGGCGATCCAGCCGATCAGCTGTTTGGTAAGCCTCGCCAAGGGCAAAGCCCGGCAAAATAACCTGCAAGCGGATGTGATCTTCTTCTCCCAGCATAATGGAAACGGATTCGTCCGCACTGATTATACAATATCGTCCCTGTCGGTTTTTGGCGAAGTCAGGAGAGATGCAATGCCGCTCTACCAAGGACCAGGCCTCCATCTCGGACAAACTGGCCATATCTACAAACCGCATGGTCAGACCACCGGAAAATCCACCTTTTTCAACTGCTTCCTTGACCTGGAGCGCGACCTCCTTTGCCTGTTCTAGAGACATACGACCAGGGAACGGATATTTTTTCAGATTTCGAGCCAACCGAACCCGAGAACTGACAACAATATCATCCCGCGGGCCGGCGTTCATATACCACTTATTCATGATCCTTTCCCCCTTCCAGTTTCTTGATAGCATCCCGCAAAGACGCAGCCTTTTCAAATTCCTCTGCTGCAACAGCCTCCTTCAGCTGTTGCCGTAATTCTGCCGTGCGATCCGGCTGTTTTACCTTGGCATCGGCTTCCACCGTTGTCTGACTGGCTACACCGGGCTTTTTCCCTTGATGGGTAGTTTTACCGTGAATCTTATGAATCGTAGGTAGCAAACGGTCATAAAACGCTTGATAACAATCCGCACAGCCAACCTTTCCAGTTCGTGCAATCTCTACGAATTTCATGCCACAGGTTGGGCAAACAGCTCCGTCTGCAACTGCTGGCTCCAAAATACCGTCTCCGAAAATGGATCCCAGCAAACCGCCAAGTCCCATTTGGAAATTAGCGCTGACGTTTTCTTCAGCAGCACATTTAGAACACAGATCGCGCTTGGTCAGTTTTCCGTTTCGATAGGTTTCAATATGCGTAGTCGCAATGTTCTTTCCGCATTTCTCACAAATCATAAGAGTCTCTCCTTTCAGACTTTTCAGTTATACTATGGTTTATATTGTTAAAAAACACATTATATCTGCGTTACCAGCATTTGCTTCAGCAGTGTGGCGCGCACCCCGTCCCGCAAATTGGCAGGTACCTGACGCATCACCACGGCAGAAAGCGCACCGGCCATGGCCCGTCCCGCCTTTTCATCTATCAGTCCGGCACTAATACAGTTGTCCAAAAAGACACGAGCATCCGCATCACTAAGGCCTTCTCCAATCGTATTAATCACATGCATCAATGCACTGGTTCGATCCAAACGCACCCTGGAAATACGGATGTATCCCCCGCCACCCCGACGGCTTTACACAATATATCCCCGCTCCGGTGTGAAACGGGAAGAAAGTACATAGTTGATCTGGCTGGGAACACATCCAAGATACTCCGCCATTTCGTTTCTCCGTATCTCGGCAATATCCTCTTCCGATTGCTCAATCATTTCTTTAATTTGGGCGGTAATAATATCAATCATTTTCATAGTATCACTTCCCTGTTAATATAATATCCGCTAACTGATCTTGAACCAGCTGGGATTCTATTATTTGACTTTTCCTGACCTTTGATTTTATTATACCCATTGGTCAGGGAAAGTCAAATTCCGATTTTTTAGTTTTACCAACCTATTTCTTTTAAGTTCTCTTATTTTCTCTTGATTTCTCTTCGTTTCTAATTTTTGACTTTTTCTGACCTTTCAATTTTGATTGTCACCAAACTGCCTAGTATTCCATAGACTGTATCATAAGGAAGGAGGGAAAAATATGGGAAACTGTTTTTGCGGCAACGGGAACTGCTGCTGGATTCTGATCATCATTCTGCTTCTGTTCTGCTGTGGCGGCTGTGGTAACAATGGTTGCGGCTGTAACAATAACTGCGGTTGCTAAACCTCTGACCAATTCACGTAATCGCCTGTAAATGAGAATGCACCCTGTTGTAGGTGTGTTTTCTCAAACGCAGGCGCAGGAGATGCCGAAAACCGGCGTCTTCTGTTCCAATAAAAGAACGCTCAGCTTGCTTTCAAGCAAGTTGAGCGTTCCCTTTTTGCAGTCTATCCGGCACTTCTATAGCAACACTTCGTTGCTATACTTATAATCCGGAAATAATGCCGCAATATCCTCCGGCAACGGAAGCTGATATATCATCTGCTGATCGGTGAAAGGAGCTGGGAATATCAGGACACCGGCATGCAAAGCAGTACGGTCAATACAATCGGTATTGCCACCATATCGAGTGTCTCCTAATAAGGGATGCCTTATGGCAGACATATGTACACGAATCTGATTTTGGCGTCCGGTTGCGATGGTAATCTGAAGCAATGAATACCCCTGGGACACTGCAAGAACCCGCCAAGCGGTAAGCGCTGGCTTCCCGTGGGGATCCGGGCACATGCGGCATGGCCGCCGGGGATCCCGACTCAGTGCCAACGCGATCTCCCCAGCAGAACATTCCATTTTACCTGTAACAACTGCATAGTAAACCCGGTATAGCCGCCCCGCTTTTCTGGCAGCGGTCAATCGGGCCGCTGCCGGCTGATTTCTGGCCACCAGTAGCAAACCAGAAGTCTCCCGATCCAATCGCCCAATGGGACGAAAAGGAACACAAACACCCTTTTGCCGATCATAAGCAGCAATTTGTCCAGCGACGGTATCGTGTAAATGCCGGCCTACCGGATGGGTCAACAAACCAGCTGGTTTGTTGACCACTAGGTAATCCTTTGTTTCTGCCAAAATATCCGGAATTCCCGGTGTTTCTGGGATACTACTTCCCTGTTCCGTTTCCGGACAAACCTGCAGATTTTGTCCCGGCCGCAGCAAAGCCGCCACCGTGACCCGCACGCCGTCCAGGAGAATCCCATCTGGACGAAACTTGGCGCGACTGATTTCCCGGCGGGATAAACCTAGCTTACCGGACAGAAAAGCACCTACCGTTTTATAGTCCTTCACATCCAGTGCAGTAACAGTATGTTGAAGCAAAATTCTCATGTTTACACCACCCATATTGGTTTTTATAACAAACGTTGATTTAGCACATAATAATCTATTCGCCACTCCGGAATGGCTTGCAATCTAGTTTAATTTATAGTATAATCTCATCAAATCATTTTCATAGTATAATTCTGTTAATTTTGAGAAGTAATTCAGGAGAATCCGTATGAAACGTTTTCTTTCTTCGCTGCTGTTGTTTTGTTCGTTGGTGGGAGTCGGAGGCGCCTGTACTGCTGTATCATCGGATACCAGCTACACCTTAAAGGTTACCTGTCTCAATGTAGGCGCTGCAGACTGCACCGTGGTAGAAACACCCAATTATGTAGTGGTCATTGATACCGGTGAAGATACCAAAGCCACGATTTTGCTGGCCTATTTGAAAGAAGCGGGTATCACTTCCCTGGACTATCTGATTATTACACATCCGGACGCAGATCATATTGGCGGCGCGGCAGCCCTGTTAAAGGCCTACCCGGCAGCCCGAATTCTGCAAACCGGCTATCAGAAGGATTCCAAGGAGGAAAAGGCGTATGAAGATGCGTTGCAAGCAGTAGGAGTAAAAGCGGAAACGGTAAAAGAGACGCTAACTGAAACGCTGGATGACCTGATCCTCACCGTTTATCCTCCTTTGAAGAAAAAATATCAGGAAAAGACCTCCAATAATTCTTCCCTTGTCATTACGCTGGAGCAGGGGGAAAACCGGTTTTTACTGGCCGGTGATGCGGAAGCAGAACGTCTGACTGAGCTGTACAACCAACTGCCAGATCTACATTTTCAATACTTAAAAGTGCCGCACCACGGCAGGGAAAATACTGAATCTGAAGCTTTCTTGACTGCTGTGTCGCCGGAATACGCTATCATTACTTCATCCGTTCATGAGCCGGAGGACACCGCTGTAATCGCTGCCCTGACAAAACAAAACGCGAATATTCTGCTGACACGCCGTGGTACTGTCACAGCATACAGCAACGCTGCCGAACCTCTTGTGGTGCGGCAAGGTACAGAGTAATCCAAACAACAGATACCAACGCCTCTCCCTTTGCAAATTTTCCGTAAAAAAGACTATTTTTACAGAAATTTTAACCTCCAAGGAAATCGAAATTTTACAAGAAAACGAATAATTTTACTTAAGCCAATGGGCACGGATGTATCAAGCATCCGTGCCCATTTTATACCGCTACATGCTTTCGGTCACCTGCATGAGAGAGACTGGAGAAAAAATCGTCAGCCTATTCTGCCAATATTCGTTCGGCTTTCTCATTATTAGGGGTGGAGAGAATCACACTGGCAGTGGAAAGTTCCGGATTCAGGCTGGCATACATATAATCCACATTGACACCGGCTCGGGCCAATTTATTGACCGTTTGACCAAGCCCGCCGGGCGTATTTGGAACCGTGGCACTGACCACATCAGATAAAAAGACAGTAAATCCGTTTTCTTTCAGCAAAACCGCCGCCTTCTCCGGTTCACTGACAATCAGGCGAAGAATACCGTATTCAGTAGTATCCGCAACAAAAAGGCCGCGAATATCCACCGCCTGCGCCGCCAGGCAAGCCGTTACATCCGCCAGTCGCCCATTCTTATTTTCCATAAAAATCGAAAGCTGCTTGACTGTCATAACCTAGTCTCCTTTCCTGAGAACACCTGCACTTTATGCAGAATATCCCAATTCAAATGCCTTCAGGTTCATTTCTAAAAATTTCGGAGGCACCGTTTCCCGAATGGCTGTAATCCAAGCTTCCTTCCGGATGGGACTGTGCTTTGCCATCACACCGATCAACACAATATTGGTTGCCTTTGCATTACCTGCCTGCTTCGCCAAAGAAAGAGCATCTACAGCCGATACATCCGCGCCGGCAGCAGAAAGCGCCTCCAAAATCCCCTCCGGATAGGTTGCAGCACCGGTAATCACAGACATCGGATCCATCTTTTGTGTGTTGACGATAATCTTTCCGGTGGGCTTAAGATAAGACAACCAGCGCGCAGCTTCCAACTGCTCAAATGCCAAAATCAGATCTGCCTCCCCCACTTCCACAGTGGGAGAAGCTACCTGCTCACCAGCCCGAACATAGGTCACTACCGAGCCGCCCCGTTGGGACATACCATGCACTTCGCTGACCTTCACATCGTATCCGGCGGAAATCATTACCGCACCAATAACTCGGCTGGCCAACAAAGTACCCTGACCACCTACACCAACAATCATAATATCCATAGACTGCATGCTTATTCCTCCTTTTCGCCGATGGCCGCTACGGGACACATCTGGGTACAAACGCCGCATCCAACACACTGTGTCTCATCGATGACGGCCTTGCCGTTCCGGATGGAAACAGCAGGACAACCGATTCGCATGCAGGATTTGCAGCCGATGCAAATCTCAGGCTTAACCTGCAGAGGTGGATTGTGCTTCACATATTTCAGTAACGCACAGGGCCGACGGGAAATGATCATAGAAGGCTCTTCCGCCTCCAATTCCTCTTTAACAGCCGCTTCACATTGGGCCAAATCATAAGGATCCACCACACGCACCCTCCGGAAACCACAAGCCTTGGCCAAAGCTTCCAGATTCACTGCAACCGTAGGATCTCCTTTTATGGTTTTTCCGGTGGTAGGATTTTGCTGGTGTCCGGTCATACCCGTGATAGAATTATCCAACACCAGAATGGTGGAAGTCCCCTGATTATAAGCAATGTCAATCATACCGGTGATGCCGGAATGGATAAAAGTGGAATCCCCAATGACAGCCACACTTTTTTTTGCAAATTCGGCTCCCCTGGCCTTGTTCATACCATGAAGGGCAGAAATGCTGGCACCCATACAAATTACGGAATCAATGGCAGTCAGCGGGGGCATAGCCCCCAGAGTGTAACAACCGATATCACCGGAAACGTTGCATTTCAGCTTATGCAAAACATAGAAAATTCCACGGTGGGGACAGCCTGCACACAGTACAGGCGGACGTCCCGGAATAGGCAAATCCACCGATAGGGTTTCCGGATTTTCACCCAATAATTTTTCACGCACTGTCCGCTGAGAAAATTCGCCCAGAAGGCCAAAAAGATTTTTTCCCTCACACGCAATGCCTAAAGCCTTAACATGGGTCTCAATAACAGGATCCAATTCCTCCAGAATCACCACACGGTTGCATTTTGCAGCAAAATTCCGGATTAAATCCGCTGGTAACGGGTTTACCACTCCCAGTTTCAGGTAGTTAGCTTGATCCCCCAACACCTCTTTGGCATACAGGTAACAGATGCCGGCGGAAATAATGCCCAGTCCGGCACCATGGTCCTCCACCCGGTTCAATGGCGTAGTCTCAGCATAACGCTGCAGCGCAGCCATCCGATCTTCTACCACTACATGGCGACGAATGGCATTGGCCGGCGCCATGACGTATTTTGCGGGATCTTTCGGATAATCCCTAAGCGACGGCTCCTGCCGCTCCTCCAATTGCACCAAACTCCGAGCATGAGACACCCGGGTAGTCAAGCGCAGCATCACTGGAGTATCATATTCCTCAGAAAGTGCATAGGCCACCTTGGTAAAATCTTTACATTCCTGGGAATCGCAAGGCTCCAACATGCAGGTTTTAGATGCAATAGCATGGTGCCGGGAATCCTGCTCATTCTGGGAAGAATGCATTCCCGGGTCATCCGCCACCCCAAGTACCATTCCGGCATTTACGCCGGTATAAGAAGCGGTGAATACAGGATCGGCGGCAACATTTAATCCAACATGCTTCATACCACAGAAGGAACGGGCACCGCCAATAGAGGCGCCCAATGCCACTTCAGCAGCCACTTTTTCATTTGGAGCCCATTCACAATATATTTCTTCGTATTTTGCAGCTTCTTCGGTGACTTCGGTAGAAGGCGTACCAGGATAAGAGGATACTACTTTCACACCGGCCTCGTACAAACCACGGGCAACAGCCTCATTGCCCAACATCAATTTTTTCATGGGTTTCATCCTTTCAGAGGGAATTCTCAATCAATATGTATTAGCCAATAGTCAGAGAAACAACAAGAGGTTACCCAACCTGATTTCGCAGATCTAACACATTCTTGGCTTTTCCCTGAAAACGCTCCAGCGTCATCGGCTCTACTAAGGTGACCTTTGCCGTCAGTCCCAGGGCGCTTTTCAGTTTCTCCTGAATCTTTCGCTGCAGCGCCTCCAGCGCAGCATAATTCTGTAGTAAGGCACCGTCCACCAGTTCAACCTTTACTTCCAAGCTGTCCTTAAAGTTCTCCCGACGAACGATAATCTGATAATGCGGTCCGATATGTTCCATACCCACCAGAGCAGATTCTATCTGGGTGGGGAACACATTGACCCCTTTGATAATCAGCATATCATCCGTCCGACCCATGGTTTTGGACATCCGAGCGGTGGTACGGCCGCAAAGGCAAGCCTCTTTGGTGATTTTTGTAATATCTTTGGTGCGATAACGCAGTACAGGTGCACCCTTACGCGCCAAAGTGGTCACTACCAACTCTCCCATTTGCCCATTCTCTAAAACCGTACCGGTATCCGGATCAATAATTTCAGGCAGAAAATAATCTTCATTAAAATGCATGCCATCCCGGGCCTCGCAATCGCCGGAAACACCGGGACCTCCCAGCTCTGTCATACCGTAATTATCAGAAACACGAATATGCAAATTGGACTCGATTTGTGCCCGCATTTCTGGCGTGCAAGGTTCAGACCCCAGAATACCCAAACGCAGGCTATAATCAGACAGAGGATATCCCTGCTCTTTCATCATTTCCGACAAATACAACGCATAGGAGGGCGTTGCGACCAATCCGGTAACGCCGCAATCCCGCATCATCATAAACTGCTTGGGGGTATTGCCGGAAGAAATGGGAATCACTGTGGCTCCAATACGTTCCAAGCCAAAATGCAGCCCCAAAGCCCCGGTGAAAAGGCCATATCCAAAGGAAATCTGGATCACATCCTCCGAAGTAACGCCACCGGCCGCGGCCAGACGCGCCACACATTCCGCCCAATCCTCAATATCCTCCTTGGTATATACCGTAATGGTGGGCTTTCCAGTGGTACCAGAGGAAGCATGAAGCCGGACAATATCCTTCATGGGAACCGCGCGAAAACCAAAGGGGTAATTTTCCCGCATATCATCCTTCGTGGTGTAAGGAATATACTGAACATCCTGCAGGGTTTTGATTTTACTACCGTCCCCTACTCCGGCTTCGGTTAACCGTTTGTGGTAAAACTCCACATGATTGTAACAGTAGTTCACCATCCACTTCAGGCGCTCCAATTGTATTGCCTCGATCTGCGCGCGAGGCATTGTCTCAATTTCAGGCCGAAAAATCATAATAGCACTCCTCTCAGGCGTATAATAAGCAGAGACCGCACCAAAAAATTCTGGTGCGGTCATCGTTACAACCTCAAAACGATTATAACATAACCAATAAGTAAATACCAGTTTTGTTTCCAATATTATCAATTTATTCTGCAGCATGCAGTGCAGTAAAGATCTCTTCCACATCGGCTGGATGCTTATCCTTGGTGAAAGCGGAAATAACAGGTACTTCAATCAAGCCAATAATCATGGTAATGGCACCCCAGTTAATGGGAGAGGCTAAATTAAAGGAAAGCCCGCAAATTTTGACACCAGACGCCCATTGAGTCAATGTCGGGAAATAACCAAGATTAAAAAGAATCATAGTGATCACAGTAATGCCAACACCCGTAGCAAAACTGGTGCAAACCGCAGCTTTGGTCACCTTTTTCGACCAAAGACCATACAGGAAAGGAGCCAGGAATGCACCAGACAGAGTTCCCCAGGAAATGGACATTAACGCTGGAATGTTAATGCCCAAATTGTTCAGCTGGGTCTTAAAAGCCGCAATCAGTACAGAGATTATGATAAATACGGCGATCAGTACCCGCATAATCAAAACCTTTTTCTTCTCATCCAGTGTCTTGCCCCGTTTTTTCACAGAAGGCTGAATCATATCAATGGCCATGGTAGAGGAAGAAGAAAGCACCAAGCTGGCCAAAGTAGACATAGAAGCCGACAGAACTAACACCACGACGATACCAAACAGGAACACAGGAATACTGGATTGTAAGATGCTAGGGACAATAGAATCATAATCCAGCTTACCAGAAGACAGTGTCTGAATAAATCCAGCAGCATCGGAATCGGTAGACTGACAGAACAGATGGCCCAAACCACCCAGGAAATAGGAGCCGCCAGCTACTACAACAGCAAACAGAGTAGAAATCACTGCACCGCGAGTCACAGCAGGCTTATCTTTGATGGCATAAAATTTCTGCACCATCTGCGGCAATCCCCAAGTGCCGAGGGAAGTCAAGATCACAACACCCAGCAAATTCAAAGGCTGCGGGCCAAGAATGCTGGCATAGTTACCGGCCAGAGCGGAGTCATCCTTATTCAACTCCAAAGCAGCCAAATTCTGAACAACCTGGCCAAGACCGCCTTGGGCTTTTACGGCCAGAACCACCACTGCGGAAATTCCCAAGAGCATGATAATCCCCTGGATAAAATCGTTGACCGCTGTGGCCTTGTAGCCGCCCAAAATTACATATATAGCTGTGAATACACCCATAATTAAAATCCAGGCATTATAAGGAATACCGGGAAATGCAACATTAAACAGAGTAGAAAGTCCGTTATACACACTGGCGGTATACGGAATCAGAAAAAGGAAAATAATCCAGGCAGCTGCCAACTTAAGGCCCTTGGAGCGATACCGCTTTTCGAAATATTCCGGCATCGTAGTAGCATCAATATGCCGTGTCATCTTCCGTGCCCGATTTCCCATCAAAAGCCAGGCCATCAAAGAACCAATAAAAGCATTGCCTAGACCGACCCAGGTAGCTGACAAACCGTAGCTCCAGCCAAATTGACCTGCATAGCCTATAAAAATAACCGCCGAGAAATAAGAGGTACCATAAGCAAAAGCGGTCATCCACGGTCCAATGGAGCGGCCGGCCAACACATACTCAGATACATTGCCCGTTTGCCGCCGACAATAAAAGCCAATTACAATCATTAAACAAATATACGCGATTAAAATTACCCAAGTCATATATCATATCCCCATTCCATGCACAACAATCTTATAGCAATCAATAATATACTGCTTTAAAACCTTGAAGCGCAGATTTTCTTATATTATCCAATAATTCGTCAAATTTGTCAAGTTATTATTGCTAGTTTTTTTGAACATTATAACATTATACAATTCATTTCTGCTAAAATCATCATTTTAACCAACCCAAAAAACATCTGCGTCTGACTGAAGAATCATAATAAAGCCCTGACAACTATGCACAGAACCAGTAAAAAGGGACAATAGAAAAAAAGAGACCTCCTATGGTAGAATAAAAGAAACTACCATAGGAGGTATTTTTATGCCAAGGAGATACAGACACATAAAAGAATAGGGAGTGTCAGGATAAGTGCCGAAGAACTTACGGACACCGTAGAGTACATATAGGGCTTGAACATACACCTTAATCCTAAAACAATTCTGCGATTAATGCAGAAATATAATCTGTTGTCGGTTGTCAGAAGAAAGAAGTACTGTAGATACGGAGAATATTAGCACCAATACCCAAATTTGTTGAACAGAGATTTTAATGCAGATACATCCAACCAAACAGGGGTTACGGATATTTCATATATTAAGACAGCACAGGGAACATTGTATTTATCTGTCTTCAGAGATTTATTTGACAACAGTATTGTCGCCTATAAGACTGGCACAGAGCAAACGGTTAATCTTGTACCTAGCACAATTCGTGCTGCTAAGAGAAAAGAGAAGGTCACCGCAGAGCTGCAACTCCACAGTGACCAAGGCTTTCAATACACATCACACGGGTATTTTAAGCTGACACAATCATACGGCATTACGCCCTTAATGTCAAGGCGCGGAAATCCATATGACAATGCTTTAGCTCAAAATTTCTTTTCAATTTTAAAATCAGAGTGTATTTACCGAACCAAACTCAAAACCTATGACGAGGCTCGCCTCCTCATAGGTGAATACATCCGCTTTTACAATTATCAGTGTATTCAGCTAAAAACAAAACTGACTCTGATGAAATTTCGAAGTCCGTATGTCGCTTAAAATTTAATACTATCTGCCATAGGGGCTTTTGTGCTGTCCGCGCAATTTGGGGCAGTACACCTAAGGTGTCAGGGCTTTGAAATAATAATCGCCGCAAAGTTAGGAAACTTTGCGGCGATATCTTTTGCTAAAATATTGAATCTACAATATCAGCAATTTACAACGAGAATTATTCGTTGATGGCGCTAACAACACCGGAACCAATGGTACGGCCGCCTTCA
>CAYZTR010000018.1:0-39131 GCA_964481575.1 uncultured Eubacteriales bacterium | reverse complement strand
ATGTTGCCGTTCTTTTCTTTCCGAAAAAGTTGGTGTTGACGCCAACTCTCAGTATGTAGATACCATAGAAAAGAACAAAAAGGAAATAGCAGAATATATACGGAATCAATTACAAGAAGATTTAGCGTACGAACAAATGAGTATAAAAGAATTGGTTGACCCGTTTACGGGTGAGCCAGTTAAGGCAAGCAAAAAATAACCAACCGCTTTAGCGGTAGCTAAGAGTCCGCTTGCGGTTGGCAGATTATTCGGCGGACTTTCAGTCCCGCCAGTAACAGCGGCTTATAGCCGCAGAGCAAACTACCGGCTTTGCCGGTAGTCATGATTAAAATAAACGCAACAAAGAAAAGATCGTTAGACTTGCTAATTCCCCTGGATGGCTGAATGATATACTATCTTGAGGAGTCTGAGCAGCTGCAAGCACATCAGGCAGTATCTAATGGTTGTTATCAGCCAGCCGGATATCGGGCTACCCATTGGTAATTATTGCTTTTTGTATGCAATAATATCAGAAATCTCACAATCCAAAGCAGCACAAATTCTATCTAAGATAAAACTGTCGTACCTTTTTACTTTATTCTTGTAATAGTGATCAATGATTTGGTAATGGATTCCCGTGCGTTTTGCCAGCTCATAACGGGTAATGCCACGTTGTTCCAATGCTTGATGAAGGATTAATTGAATCATAATGATAGTTTACACCTCTACCTGTATTTTATTAGAGGTAGAGCTACTTGACAATTCTATTATATAAATATATACTTATATAAATATATATAATCGGTGGTTTCAGAATGAAGAGGATTGTGGTTGCAGGTTGCAGAGATTATTATGATTATCAGGAGGCTAAGGCATATATTGATTTTTGTATCAGTCAAATACGAAAAGAATTTACGCTTGTTTTTGTTTCAGGGAATTGCAAAGGTGCTGATAGCCTGGGCGAACGATATGCAATGGAAAACGGATTTGAAATTGAGCGGCATATTCCCCAGTGGGAAAAATACGGGAAGTTTGCTGGGCCCATTAGAAATAAAGAAATGGCAAAATCCGCAGATTTTGTAATCTGTTTTCGGGACGGTAAAAGTAAGGGCACAAAATCCATGATTGCTTACGCAAAGGAATTTCACAAACCGATACGGGTAAAATATATTCATCCAAAGTCGGATTCCGAATAATTCCGCTGCAACAGAAAAGAGCACTTGCCGCTTGGGCGAGTGCTCTTTTGCTTGAAAATCGGTTGAGGTTAGATTTGTCCGTTGTTTTGGGGCGGCTGGGCATACACCGGGGCAGCCGGAATGGGGGCGGCCACGGAATCCAACTCCTTCTTGGAGCGAAGCACCAGAAGGAAGGCCAGGATAATGGTAGCAAAGCTGAGCAAGCTGGCGAACAGGGAAACTGCCTGGCTGACAGAAGCGCCTGCATGGAGCTCTATATCCAAATCGGTAATGCCGTATTGGGAGAGCATCTGTAAGAAGGATGCCGCCCAGTTCTGAATGGTATCCTGGAAGATAAATTGCAGCAGGGTTTCCAGAAAAGAGAAGACGCCGGAAATCAGGGTGATTACCCCAAAGGCTTTTGCGCTGCGGAGGGAGGGAAAACCGGTTTGCAGGGTGGCGCGCAGGCTGCCGTAATACCGGCTGGCAAAAATGGCTTGCAGGAGCGCCAGCACCAAAACCACCAAGCAGGCGGAGAACAGGATGAGACAGAAGGGAACCATAGACGAGAAGAAGGGGAACTCCGAATCAATTTCGCCCAGTGCTTCCGGGTTCGTTTGCAGGATGCCGAATACCAACAGGCAAAGGCAGATGCAGACGAGGCCAATGATGACGCAGACCATCTCAATAATCGCCAGAGTTCGCAAAATGGAAACGCCACTGGTATTGACCAGACTTCCTGTTGGCTTTTTGGCGGTGGCGTATATAAGCCAGAGGGAGATCAGAGTGAGAATGCCGAACAGATCAAAGCTGCCGTTGAAAAACAGGCTTAAGGCAACCGCGGCCGTTTCCAAAATCGCCAGAGCCAGAAAAGTGCTGGAGCTGCCGATGGACCGAAGCCGGGAAATGGCCTCTGGCTCGGCCGGCACAGCGTGGGCGGCGGGGGATCCCGTCATCAAAGTACCGCAGGCTTCGCAAAAAATGGCTCCTTCCATATTTTGCTTTCCGCAGGTGGGGCAAAATGCCATAAAAATTCCTCCTTGTGGCGGCGGCTGCCACCGTATGTTTTCTTTATTATCTATGTTTTTACGCTGTTTGTCAAGGGAATTATACGGGGGTTATGCCTGTTCATCCAGGGTCAGGCCATAGGAAGCCGCGAATTCCTCCATGAAAATGTCTGCTTCCGGGATGCCCAGTTCCCGGATGATTTTTTCCGTGGAGCGGGCGGCTACCGTGAACTCCCGGTTCCCCATGCGTTCCTCCTCCAGGCATTTGATGTAGGCTGACAGTTTGTCTGCGGCCTTGACCAGCTTTTTCTCTTCCGGGGCGGCGCCGGAAAAAATGGCCCGGTAGTCGGGCTGCAAATCTTCCGGCAACATGGATATCAGCTGCTCCCCGGCTGCGGCCTCAATCTGCTGATAAGCGCCTTTGATTTGTGGATTGTAATACTTGATGGGGGTGGGGAGATCCCCGGTGATAATCTCTGTAGCATCGTGATACATGGCCAGCAGGGCAATATGATCGGCGTTGTAATTTTTGCCCAGCCTCCGGTTGCCAATGAGGGCCAGGGCATGGGCCAGAAAGGCGGTTTCCAGAGAATGTTCGCTTAAATTTTCGGTGCGGGTATTTCGCATCAGCCCCCAGCGGGCAATATATTTCATTCTGGATAGGACGGCATAAAAATGATACATTATACAACCTCCATCATTTTAAAAAAATCTCTTTATTATTATAGCAGTTTCTGGTATAATAGCAAGTAATGACCCAAGAATTTTTCCGGGGAAATTTCCTACCTTTGTTTGATTTGTCTTTCTGCCCCCGGAACCTAAGGAGGATGTGTAACCCTATGACGAAAACTCCAACACTGCGGCCGGGAAAAGAACTGCATTGGCGGACACTGTGGATGGCACTGGCCACTGCCTTTTTATTCTTTATTCCCTACATCATTACCAGCCAGGGCTATTTCCTGTTTTACGGAGATTTTAATGTACAGCAGATCCCCTTCTATCAGATGTGCCATCAAATGGTGCGGACGGGCCAGATTGGCTGGAACTGGTACACCGATCTGGGGGCCAACTTTGTAGGCTCCTATACCTTCTATCTGTTGGGGAGTCCTTTCTTCTGGCTGACTCTGCCTTTTCCCAATTCCTTTGTGCCCCATCTGATGGGACCGTTACTAATCCTGAAATTTGGCCTGTCAGCTTTCACCGCTTATTTCTATCTGCGGCGGTTTACCAAGACGCCGGAGGCGGCTTCTCTGGGAGCACTGCTTTACGCTTTTTCCGGTTTTTCGGTCTACAACATCTTCTTTAACCATTTCCACGAGGCGCTGGTGTTCTTCCCGTTGTTATTGCTGGGGGTGGAGCTGTTTCTGGCAGAAAACAGGCGGGGTCCGCTGTTGTTTGCCACCTTTATCTGCGCTTTGTCCAACTACTTTTTCTTTTTCGGTATGGCGGTATTCTGCATCCTGTACTGGTTCCTGCGCACTTGGATGGGCAAGTGGAACCTGTCGGTGAAGCGGTTTCTGTGCTTTTTGCTGGAGATTGTGCTGGGTGTGGGATTGGCTGCTGTTTTGCTGGCGCCCACCTTCTACTCGGTCATGCAAATGGGTCGAGTCTCGGAATTCAGCCTGGGTTGGAGTGCTTTGCTTTATGGTAAAGAGCAAATCTACCTGAACGTCATTGAGGTCTTTTTCTTCCCGCCGGATCTGCCGGCCCGGCCGGTGTACTTCACCGGATCCACGGTTCAGTGGTCTTCCCTAGGGGGGTGGATGCCAGTCTTTGGCATGACCTGTGTCATCGCCTGGCTCCAGAGCAAAAAAGGCAACTGGCTCCGGCGGCTGATTATAGTGCTGTTCGTCATGTCCATGGTGCCGATTCTCAACAGCGCCTTTTATATGTTCAACTCGGCCTACTATGCCCGGTGGTTCTATATGGCGGTGCTGATGATGGCTCTGGCCACCGTCTTGACCCTGGAGGACGACACAGTGGACTTCCGCCGTGGCTTCCGCTGGGCGGCCGTTATTACAGCGTTGTTTACCCTGGTGATCGGTTTCTTCCCGTCGAAACAGAATGAAGACGGTTCCTTCTCTTATGGCCTATTCACCGATGGGTATTCCTCTTCCACTTACACCCTGCGGTTCTGGACCTCTTGCGGTATTGCGATCCTCTGTCTGGTATTGACTTGGTTCCTGATGAAGCTCCGCACCCGGCATTTCCGTCGGTTCATGAACTGCGCGGTGCTTTCGGTCTGTATTGTTTCGGTCTTCTATGCGGCCGTCTTTATTGGCGGCGGCAAAACCCATGGGTATGATGACCAGGCGGTGACCATTGACCAGCTTCTGGAAAATACTGTTTCCCTGCCAGATGACACAGACAACCACTACCGCATTGATGTGTATGACGGGGTGGATAATACCGGCATGTCTCTGGGCTATCCCTGTATTCAGGCCTTCCATTCCATTGTGTCGGCCTCCATTACCAATTTTTACACCTACATCGGAGTGGAACGGGGGGTTGGATCCCGGCCGGAAACCGATGTATACGCCATCCGGCCGCTGTTGTCGGTTCGATATCTAATGGATTCTGATGTTGGCAAGGCCTTTGCCAGTGCTGCCGGTACTACCGAAATGCCCGGGTGGACCTATTATGATACCCAGAGCGGTTACGAAATTTATGAAAATGACAACTACATTCCTTACGGCTTTACCTATGATTATTACATGACCGAAGCGGAATGTGAGCAATATGAAGGCAACGATCGTGCCAGCCTGATGCTCAAGGCCATTCTTCTGTCGGAAGATGCCATCAACCGTAACAATGACATTCTCACCGATTTGGCGGATGATTACTCCATTGGCGCAAGCACCGGTTCCCTGGCTGCCAAAACCGGCAAAAAGGAGCTGGTGCTGGATCAGTACACCATGGCTTATAACGCTGCCGACCGGGCGGCCACGGCCTGTACGGATTTTGTGGGTACGACCCATGGCTTTACCGCCAATGCGGATCTGGAGCGGGAGAACCTGGTGTTTTTCTCCATTCCCTATGAGGAAAATGGCTGGACAGCCTATGTAGATGGAGTGGAGACCCGCATCGAAGTGGCCAACGTGGGATTTATGGCTGTTCGGGTTCCGGCTGGACAGCATCAGATTGAATTCCGGTATCATACGCCTGGCGGAACCCTGGGAATTGCTATTTCCTGTGGTGCTCTGGTTTTGACGGCGATATATCTGCTGGCGGTATTTTTCCTGCGGAAGAAGGCCCCCAACCGGTTCTGTGTTGCCTATCCTGAGAGGGAGGAGCTGGAGGCCCGGCCCGATCCCTATCGGTGGGAAGAACTGCCCCAGGAGCCGGAGACATCTCCGGAGGCGGCAGGCAGCCCCATTCCGGTGGCAGAGACTGAACTGCCCCCGGTGGATGAGGCGCCGGTGCTGTACCCGCCGGCCACTGTAAAACCGAACGAAACTATCCCGCCGACAGATGAGGTGGAAATTCCCGGGATGGATGCGGCACAGGATTCGACGGCCGGTGCAGAAGACGCGCCGGGTTCCGATTCGGATGACAATTCCCGCTCCGAAGGATGATCTCTTATGGCAAAACACACTGGAAAAAGACGCATCAAAAAACCACTGGTACAGGCGCTGGCTTTTGTGCTCTTGTTGGCGTTGATTTGTGGACTGTTGGCCCTTTGCCATCGGTCGGAGCCTGCCCAGGAGACGCCGGATACCGCCACCACCGTCAGCCGGGAGGATATGGTATCCGCGCAGCTGGAGGAAAAATATCAGTCGGTTTCAGATCATTATAAGTTGTACATGCAGCAGCTGGAAAGCATTTATCCCAAAGAGGAAAATATTCTCCGGATTTTGCTGCACATTGAATCTTACCCGGATTCCCTGTTGGACGTGCTGTTAATCAAAACCGAGCTGCTGCCTTTTGTGGCGGCTTATCCTGACTGCGTTCAGTCGGGGCTGGATGGATACGGCAGTATTGATATTTCCGCCGATTATACCCCGGGGGAGTTTCCGTTGTTTCTCCAATGGGATAGCCGTTGGGGATATGAGATCTACGGCAGTGACGTTATGGCGCTGACTGCCTGTGGCCCCACCTGTTTTGCCATGGCCTATGTGGGGCTGACGGGGGATACCACCATGAATCCCATGAAGGCCGCCAAATTCGCCATAGACAATGGCTATTATTCTTATGGCAACGGTACTTATAACGATCTGTTTATTTCGGGGGCGTCCGCCTTCGGTATGGTGGGCCGGAGTCTGACTCGCAGCATATTGTCTATTACCGACGCGCTGGAGGCCGGGCATGTGGTGGTGGCCTGCATGGCTCCCGGCGATTTCACTACCCAAGGCCATTACATTTTGCTGACCGGTCTGAACCCTGATGGTACTGTAAATATTAACGACCCAAACAGTAAGATCAATTCCTCCCGTACCTGGGCGTTGGAAACAGTGGTGCCCCAAATCAAATACTGCAATGAGCTGTACGCCAGGAGATAAGCAGTACAAAAATTGCACAGGAGACCGCTGGCTGGGCATATAGGCCAACGTGTTTCTGTTTTCTCCACGATAAAAAGCCTTCCCTTTCTGTGTGAACCATTTTGGTTCCCGGAAGGGAAGGCTTTTTGTGTGCTGTTTGAAACAGGCATAACTTTCTTTTTCGATAAGTCTGTGCTGTGAGGGTGGCAAAGAGGTGACCGAAATAACCTTTCAGGCTACCTTCTTTGTTCAATCCAGCGCTTTGGTATTGTCGCTGATGCGGGTTTCAAATTTATTTTTCTGGGGTGTTTTAGGAATTTCCACCGGGTAACAGTCAGTAAAGCAGCCGTCACAGAAGTCACAGCCGGCTTCGGCGGCTAGCCGATGGGTGTTTTCTACGCTAAGATAGCCTACTGAATCTGCTCCCAGGGCTTCGGCGATTTTTTGGGCATCGCAATGGAGCTGGCAGGCAATGAGCTTGTCCTTGGAATCAATATCGGTGCCGAAATAGCAGGGGGCTACAAAGGCAGGGGAGGAGATCCGGACATGAACTTCTTTAGCACCGGCGTCCCGTAGCAGCTTGACGATCCGGGCGGAGGTGGTGCCACGAACGATAGAATCGTCAATCATAATGACCCGTTTGCCTTTGATATTTTCCGAAATAACATTGAGCTTGATACGGACGGCCCGTTCCCGCAATGCTTGGGTAGGCTGGATGAAGGAGCGCCCCACATATCGGTTTTTGATAAAGCCGATGCCGTAGGGAATACCGGACTCCCTGGCATAGCCCAAGGCGGCGTCCAGCCCTGAATCAGGGACACCGATGACAATATCCGCGTCCACTGGGTGCTCCTGGGCCAGGAATTTTCCGGCCCGCATCCGGGCATGGTGTACCGAAACGCCCTCCATGATGCTGTCAGGCCGGGCAAAGTAAATATACTCAAAGACACACATATGCCCACGGCCTTTGCAGTGGGTGGTGATGGAGCGGAGGCCATCTTTGCCAATGACAACAATTTCGCCCGGCTTTACATCCCGCAGAAGCGTGGCCCCGACAGTATCCAGGGCGCAGCTTTCAGAAGCCAACACATAGGCGCCGTCCTCTGTTTTGCCGATGCATAGGGGCCGGAAGCCCTCCGGATCCCGGAAACCGATGAGCTTGGTAGCCGTCATGACTACCACCGAATAGGCCCCTTGCAGCTTGGGCATCATCTGTTCAATGGCTTCCTCGGTGCTTTTTGCTGTCAGCCGTTCCCGGGTAATGGCATAGGCGATGGCCTCGGTATCGGTGGTAGCGTGAAAGATGGCGCCGCCTAGCTCGAATTCCTGCCGCAGTTCGGCGGCATTGACCAGGTTGCCGTTGTGGGCCAGGGCCAGGTTTCCTTTGATATGCCGGATTACCAGGGGCTGGGCGTTGGAGCGGGCGTTGGAGCCAGTGGTGGAGTAGCGGACATGGCCGATGGAAATATTTCCTTCTCCCAGGGCGGCCAGCCGGTCGGCATTAAACACATCCGGCACCAGGCCGGTATCCCGCCGATAGGTAAAGACTCCGTCGTCATTGACGGCGATGCCGCAATTTTCCTGCCCCCGGTGCTGGAGAGCATACAGGGCCAGATAGGTGGTTTCGGCAATGGGGCCGCGCTTAGGCTCATAAATTCCGAACACGCCGCATTCTTCATGGATACTGTCAAACATACTGTTCACACCTTTAATGATAGATAAAAAAAGCGCAATGAAACAAGGCGGCTTGCTTCATTGCACGCATCAGGATCAGAAGCTGGAAGTCATAAAAAGGAAGCCGGGGAAAAGGAATCATTGCTTCGCCCGTAACTTCTGACTTTGCCCGGCGGGACAGCGTCTTTGCTGCCTCGCCGGGGCCAACGGTTCATCGAATAATAATGTCCTCCCGGGCAGGGCCGTTGGAGACCATTTGGATGGGGAATCCGATTTCCTGCTCAATGAACTCCACATAGTTCCGGCAGGCTTCGGGCAAATCTTCATAGTTGCGGATGCCGGAAATGTCACACTTCCAGCCGGGCAGCACTTTCAACACCGGCTTGGCCTTTTCCAGCAGGGGGGTCACGGGGAAATCCTTGGTGACCTGGCCATCAATCTCATAGCCTACGCAAACGGGAATTTCATCCAGATAGCCCAGAGCGTCCACCACCGTTAAAACTACGCCGGTGGTACCCTGCAGCTCGCAGCCGTAGCGGGTGGCTACGCAGTCAAACCAGCCCATGCGCCGGGGCCGGCCGGTGGTGGCGCCAAATTCGCCGCCGTCGCCGCCGTGGGTCCGCATCAGATCGGCTTCTTCCCCGAAGATCTCGCTGACAAAGGCGCCGGCGCCTACGGCGGAGGAATAAGCCTTAACCACCGTCAGCACTTCGCGGATCGCATAAGGAGGCACACCGGCACCCACGGCGCCATAGCCAGCCAGGGTGGAGGAGGAGGTGACCATGGGGTAAATCCCGTGGTCCGGATCCTTCATGGAGCCCAGCTGCCCCTCCAGGAGAATGGTCTTGCCGGCCTTTTCGGCCTCCCACAAGAGCTTATGCGTGTTGCCCACATATTCCTTGATGCCTTCCCGCCACTGGATCAGCTGATCAAACAGCTCGTCCGCATCCAGCAGGGGCTTATGGTACAGATTTTCCAGCAGGATGTTTTTGACCTTCACAGTGGCCTCCACTTTTTCCCGCAGCGCATCCTCAAAGAACAGCTCACAGACCTGAAAGCCGGTTTTGGCGTACTTGTCAGAATAGAAGGGGGCGATGCCCGATTTGGTGGAGCCGAAGCTCTTGCCGCCCAGGCGTTCTTCCTCATACTGATCAAACAGTACATGGTAGGGCATCACGATCTGCGCCCGCTCGGAAATCATAATCCGGGGCTTGGGAACCCCCCGATCCAAAATTCCTTGCAGTTCCTTTAAAAAGGTGCCGATATTCAGGGCGACACCGTTGCCGATGACGTTAATGACGTCCCGGTTGAACACGCCGGAGGGCAGGATATGCAGGGCAAATTTTCCATACTCGTTTTTGATGGTGTGGCCTGCATTGGCACCGCCCTGGAACCGAACCACGATATCCGACCCAGTGGCCAGCATATCCGTGATTTTGCCTTTTCCCTCGTCACCCCAGTTGGCGCCGACAACAGCTTTTACCATTTGGAATTCCTCCATTCTGCCGCGTAACGCGGCGATCAGATAATCTCACAGATGCTATTATACACGCAATGCCGCAAGATTGCAATAACAAAAGTTGGCAGGGTTCGGTCTTTTTTTCGTAAAATTTTGTGCGGATTGCGGGGAAAGCCTGCGAAGTTCTAAGCCGGAGGGCGAGGCATGGTTTTTCAGCACCAAAGGGCAGGAATGCGTTTTGATGCGCATAAATGTAATGGGGATTGCGGATTATTGCAATTGTAGGATAGGGATAATCGTGATACAATACAATAAAACCCAGATGTGATTTTAGTTTTTTGGAGGTTTTGTCATGAAGATTGCAGGTTGTTTTTTGCGCCGTGGTTTGGCGCTGCTACTGATGCTGTTGCTGGCGCTTTCAGTTACGGCTTTGCCCGAGGCGGTTTTTTCCGTCGGTGCGGTGGCTGAGACCATTGTGATTACGCCGGCTGATTCCCAAAAATCCAACAACGGGTTGGATACCAATGGGAATCCCTTTGTGGGGCGGTATGGGGATGCGGATACCTACTATTATTATAACCCTGCGTCGGTAATCAATGGGGGGCAATTCACCGCCACCCATGTTTATTCCAATCTTCCTGCCGGTACCTATTATGTGACGGTGGGGTATAAGAGCCGATCCAATGGGGCGGAGTTGGTGCGTCTGGCTTGCGATGGCCAGGAACTATACACTTTTGGAACGGTCAGCAGTGCTCTGACCCAACACACCGACCCGGCCACCAATCTGCTGACTGTCACTGAAAGCGGAAGTCACACCTTTACCTGGACGGTCATAGCCGGATCTTCCAACAATCTGACAGTGGGGGACCTGACCCTGACGCGGGTGGAGGATCTGGAGATCACTGCCACCAGCACGGATGAAACCATGGGGACTGTTACCGGCGGCGGTTCCTGCCGAACCGGGGACACCGTCACTCTGACTGCTGTTCCCAACGAAGGGTATCAGTTTGTCAAGTGGATTGGGGATGATCTGGGCAATACCGTTTCCCTGGACAGCACCTACACCTTCCATGCCACCGATAATATGGATGCGGTGGCTGTGTTCAGCCCTTACTTTTACCGCACCAGTGAAAACTATGTGGTGAAAGCGGGGAGCCAGGATTTTGAGGTTCTGGAGGATACCGGGATTCAGGGCAAGTACACTAACTTTCTAAGCGTTCAGGTGGGAGACTGGGCAAGTTATACCATCCATGTGGCCACGGCCGGTGAATACGACATTACCTATAAATACCGGGCGTTGGGTTCCAATCCAATCGTTCAGGAATATCTGAACGGTACGGCCGTGAACGATCCCTACGACCTTTATCCCGGCAAGCAGGGGTATTTTGTACTTCACAGCATGGGAACCTATCAGCTGGAGGCCGGAGACAATGAAATCAAATTTGTGGTCACCGGCAAGAACAGCAGTATCACCGGTACCAATGCCAGTAAGTACAACATCGGACTGATGTCTATAACGCTGACACCGGTGACCGAGCCGGAGCCAAAACCGGTGCTGTCCCGGACGGTGAAAATTGCCTGCGTTGGGGATTCCATTACGGAAGGCAGCGGCTCCGGGGATAATACGGTATATTCCTATCCCGCCCGGCTGCAGACCATGCTGGGAGACAGCTACGATGTGCAGAACTTCGGTGTTTCCAGCACCACTCTAATGAATATCAACAACAGCTATTGTTATACTTCCACTTCCAAGTATCGGGCCAGTCTGGAATTTGACGCCGATATTGTAATTATTATGCTGGGTACCAATGACTGCACCAGAATGTCCGGCAATGAGGAAACTTTCAAACAGCAGTATACCAATCTGATTAACATATACAAAAATAACAATCCTGATCACCAGCCTAAGATCTACTTGGCCACCAGCTGCTACTCCTCCTATCCCAGCTATGGTATTTCGGAAGATATTATTCACAATCAAATTGTTCCTCTACAAAAGGAGATTGCAGAAGCCAATGGCTGTGAGCTTATTGATATTCACGCTGCCATGGAGGGACGGTATAGCCTGATGAATGACGGTACCCATCCCACCGACGAGGGATATGTTTTCCTGGCGCAGACCTTCTATGGTGTTCTGAAGGATTATCTGCCGGAGGGAGTTTCGGTCATTCTATCCCCCGCTGATTATACCGGGCTGGAGGCAGCTGTCCAGGCGGCGGAAACCCTGGATCGGAGCGGTTATACCGCCGAATCTCTGGCTGGGGTGGATGCGGCACTGGAAGCGGCCAAACAGATTTCGCCCAATTTAATGAGCGACAGGCAGGAAGAAATTGACGGTGCAGCTGAAGCCCTGTCCCAGGCCTTGGATCAGCTAAAGCCGTTGCTGCTGGGGGATTTGAATGCGGATGAAGCGTTGAGTGTTACCGATGTGGTGCTGCTGCGGAAAGCCATTCTGGCGGGTGCCGTGGCGGAGGAGACTCCCGCCGGGGATTTGAACAGCGACGGGAGCTTAAGCGTGACCGATGTGGTATTGCTGCGAAAGGAGATTTTGAGCCAGGGATAAGGAGACATCAGGCTCTGTAGGGAACGCCGTTCCAGGCGTTCCCTGGGGTTATGATCCTGTAATGCAGCGAAGCATTTCCCCCTGGAAAAGGCGACACTCTGTCAGTGTTGCTTTACACTATAGCGATGTCCCAATAAAGTTTGCGATAACCGCCTGTTTTTGCCCCGGAATGCCGGGGCATTTTGGTTTTTGGCGGAAAAAGCCTGCGGACGAGATGATTTTGCCGGAATGGCTGGTTTGTGGGGAAAATGCGTTGATGCGCAAGAAGAATTGCGGGAAATTGCACTTGCTTCTTGGGAAACGCTTTGTTATAATACAAGTAAAATTCACATTATTATCTTTGTTTTATGTATTATTTTTGGAGGTTTTGATATGCGTTTTGGGCTTTGTTTGCTCCGGCGGAGTGTTGCTCTGCTTTTGGTCTTTTTGTTGTTGCTGTCCGGCACGGTGATTTTCGCCGGTGCGGCTACCAAATATGTCATTACTCCTTCCAATGCGGTGGTGACGAACAACGGACTCAATGCCGATGGCTCAGCCTATTCCGGCAGTTTGGGTCAGGCGGATAGCTACATGTATTTTCACCCGAACCAGACGGTGGACGGGGAGGCTTTCACGGTCAGTTATATCTACACGTTGCCGGCCGGTACCTATACCATGACAGCAGGATACAAGAGTCGTACCGATGGCGCCCAGACGGTGGCCCTTTCCTGTGACGGGCAGGTACTATACACCTTTTCTATGGTTAGCAGCAGCCTTGCAGAGCATACCGATCCGCTGCCTGATTTGATTTTGACAGAAGGCGGTAGCCACACCTTTTCCTGGACGGTGACGGCCGGTTCTTCCAATTACCTTACCGTAGGAAATCTGACCCTGGTTCCCTTGAATGAAGAGACCGATACCTTCCGGTTTGAGGCGGAGGCGCTTCCTGTCCGGGTGGTGGATGTTCAGGGACGTTCCACTACCGTGCCGGATGAAAGTGTTTGCAGCTGGTACTGGACCAATGCCCTGAGCACCACTGGTATTTCGGGAAATTTGTCAGGTGATCTGGCCTATTATCGTTTGACTGACGGCTCTCCGGTGGGTGGTTATTTGGAATATACCCTGCCGGCCAGAACCGGTCTGACGCCGGGGGAATACACCCTGTATTGGTCTTTCCGGCCCAACTCCCAAACCTATTCCACCGTGGACTTTTCCTTTAACGGCGAATCCCTCATGAAGGTTAGCCAAAAGTCCAAGGATGTGGTGGGCGGTCTGATGAATATGGCCAATACCATGAAGCGGATTCCCATCGGTGTGGTGCAGGTCAAGGGAGACGGTTCCGATACCATTCGGCTGACCATGCTTTCTGCTGATGATGCGGTCCATGCCGGTCTTACCAGTGACTATTTTGAATTCATTTCCACCAGCCACACTTATGCTGACTCGGTGGCCTATACCGAATCCATTCCCGCCACCGGTACCGATAAAGTGGATGTGTACCCTCTTTACAGTGTTTACCAGACTTCCGAGCTGTTCCAGGTTACGGCGGATGGGGTGAATGTGCCGGTGATTCAGTACCGCACTAACACCAATTATTCTGCTTATGATTACGCTGCTTTTTCCCTGAAACAGCAGGTACCCATCACCATTACGGTTACCTATACTGCCAATATTACTGACTACACCATTTCTCCCCTGCGTGAAGGGATCCAGGGAACAGTCAGCGGGAAAACCCTGACCTTTATCCTGAATGACCCAACCTATCTGATTCTGACTCTCAACGGCAATGCCCGACGGTTGGTCATCGCGGTGGATGCACCGGAGGAAAATGTTCCGGTGCCGGGTGATGAAGGGGTCTACAATATTCTGGACTATGGGGCTGACGCCACCGGTGCCAAGCTGTCCACCGATGCCATGAACGCCGCCATGGCCGATGCAGCGGCCTACGGCGCAGAGGACGGGCACGACCAGGGTGTGGTCTATGTCCCGGCCGGGTATTATACGGTCAGCAACGTGGAGTTGCTGTCCAACACCAATTTGTATATTGCCGGTGGCGCCATTCTGCGGATACCGGATGATACCGAGTCCCTGCGGGCTATGGCTCAAAAGGTTTCTATTCCCAACACTTATATGACATTTATGCTCTACACCGAGGATCACGGCGTCAATATTTCAGTCACCGGACGGGGGACGCTGGACGGTCGGGGGGCCTATGGTCGTTCCATGGGTTGGACGGTGACCCTGTTATTGCTCCGTTCGGCGGAGGAGTTCCACCTGGATGGCCCCCTGTTCCGGGAGTCTGGCATGTGGGCTATCATTCCGGCCTGGAGCCAGCAGTCGGTGCTGGAAAAATTCAAGGTGCTGAACAACACTTCCTTCAATGAGGACGACTGCGTGGATGTGGTTGGCGGGTATGATGTGACCATCCGCCATGCGCTGGGAATTTCCAACGACGATACTTTTTCCACAAAAACCTATATTATGAACGAAGGGGCCAACGTGTCCGGTTACGGCACCGGCCCGGCGCTGGATCTGAACGGTGTCACCTTTGAGGATTGCATCGCTTGGAGCCACTGCTATGGTTACAAGTCTGGCCAGGGTTTTGCTATGGAACAGCAAAACCTGATGGTGCAGGACAGTGTGGTTTATGACTGTGCTGTGGGTTTTGGTATTCATCACCATCAAAACGGAGATGCCGAGCCTCACGATATTTATGATGTGGTTTATCGGAACCTTGATGTGGAAAATATCACCCACAACATCTGGACCAATTCCTGCTTCGCCACTTTTTACATTGAGTTGAAGGGCAATCACACGACTACCGCCGGAAATATTCACGATATTACCGTGCAGGATATTCTGGTGCGCTGCCCCAATAATTCCCCCTGTATGTTGCAGGGAGGCGACTGGAATGGTCAGTGGCGGGTGGACAACGTCACCTTTGAGAATATTGTCATTGATGGGGTGCAGTGCACCAGTCTGACCCAAATGGGCTTTACCGGCACTACCCCCTCCAGCCACTGGGCCAATGGCGGCGTGGATCGGATTAACAACAGCACCGGCTGTACTCTGATCAATTCCGCCAACACCAAGCTGCCCGCCCGCTATTATGAAACGGCTGCCAATGCTTCTGCTGTTGCCGATGCTTCTGCCGAAAACGGGACGGTAGTTCGCGCCTCCGGAGAGGCATCGCTGGAGTATCCCTTCCTGTATCTGGGGAACCGGATTGACAGCCTGAAGCTGTCCGCCAAGGCGCCGGCCGGCGGTACTATCCGGGTGGCGCTGGATGATCCTGCTGCGGAAGTAGGGACTGTGACCCTGGATGCGGTAGGAGACTATACTCTGTATGCGCTGCCTATGGAAGCGGAAAGCGCCGGTATCCATACTGTTTACCTGACCTTGTCCGATGGGGTGAGTCTGGATTATCTGCAGCCTCATACCGATATTACGGTGGAATCGGTTGCTGCTTTGTTGGCAACGCTGCCGGAGGATACCGCTTTGGAGGGGGATGCGCTGGAAGAGGCCGCGACCCTGGTAGAGACTGCAGCGGCCCAGGTGGCTGCTCTGACCGAAACGGAACAGGGGCAGCTGGAGGCTGGTCTGTTGGAGGGCCTGGCCCGGAAACAGGAGATTTTGGCTGCGGGAGGTTATTCTGCCTGGTATAGCCAGACACAAATATTGTTAGGTGACCTGAACGGAGACGGAAAGCTGTCTGTGACCGATGTGGTGCTGTTGCGTAAGGCCATTCTGGCAGGTTCCCCGGCAGATGAGGTTCCGGCAGGGGACCTGAACGGTGACGGAAGTTTAAGTGTCACCGATGTGGTATTGTTACGAAAGGTAATTCTGGCAGGGGATGCAACCTGACAGAATGAATCCTTTCATATAGATCCAGCGCGCAAAAGTACATAAAATCAGATAGGAGGACTTTTTATGAAACACTGGAAATTACTTTTGGCCATTGTGCTGGTATTGGCATTGTCTCTTTCCTGTTTTGCCATGGCTGGCAGTGCCGTCACCCAGGCCTTCCGCTTTGAGGCGGAAAGCACATCCTTTGTGGCGGTGGATTCCACCGGCCGTACTGTGGCAACTTCAAATCAGTATTCTACCTGGGCCTGGAGCTTGAATTTAAGCACCAGCGGAGTTGTCGGGGATATATCCAATAAGCTGGCCTTTTTCCGTACCGGCGGACTGGGTGGCTATATTGAATTCACCATCCCGGCTACCACCGATTTGGTCTCCGGATCCTATGACCTGTGGTGTAATGTGCGGCCCAATGCCAACAGCTATTGCTCCTTGGCCATTTCGGTGAACGGCGGGGATTCTTTGGGAGAGTTTTCCCTGGAGCCCGGCGTGGAATTGGGTGGCTCGGTCAATGTATCCCAGACGATGCATAAGTTCAAGGTTGGAATGGTAACCCTGGTAGCGGACGGTACCGATACGGTGCGTTTCACCCTGACCGGTTATGGCAAGGATAATCTTGATGCGAACACCGGCTTTGCTTTGGATTATTTGGAATTTACCCCTGCCACTGCTGATAACGATATTCTCAGCATCACCGCACCCAGCGACCTTACAGTGGCCCAATATGTGGCTGCGGCGGATCTGGCGTTGCCAGAAAGCGTACAGGTTACCTTGGGCAGCGGCAGTCAGGTCACATTGCCGGTTTCGTTTGATACCACCCATCTGAATCTGAATGTTCCCGGCACCTATACGCTGCCCGGTACGCTGAATCTGACCAATACGGATTACACCAACAGCAAACAAGTGACTGTCTCCCAGACCGTAACGGTCAGTGCCATTGCTTCCGCCACCGGGTACCAGTATGTAATTGCCCAGCTGGCTCGGGATGACGGAGCAGACAATGTTTACAGCGTTGGGGATCTGACCAATTTCGGTGGAATGGAGACCAACGGGTATCGGTATTGGTTTGCCAAGACTACCTATGCCGGCGTGCAGGTGTATATTCCGGAGGCAGGATGTTATACTGTTTCTTATGGCTACAAGACTTCCGCCAGCTGTGATGCCCAGGAGCTGCAGCTGTCGGTCAACGGCACCGCCATGGGAGATGCCATCAATAAAGCCAAGACTTCTGTCGATTCCGTTTTTTATGGTACGGATGTATTGGGCAGCATTGAGGTGCAGGAACCCGGTTACTACACCTTTACCTGGGAGGCAAAGGAAGGTTCTGTTTTTGCCCTTGGTTATCTGAATCTGGATTATGTGCTGGGAATTGACATTTCTTCTGCTGATGTGGTATTAGCTGATCCTGGCTATGATCTGACTTGGAATGTCCAACTGCGTGACGGATTCCAGGATTCCTTCAGTACCTTTAACGATTCCTATACTGTAGTGGATCACGGCGTTATTGTAGCGGCTACCCAGGCCAATATGGAACAGTATGGTCGGGCGCTGGCCATGGATTTCTCTGCCACCGGGGCTATCAATGAATCCAACGGCAAGTATTATGCGGCCAAAGCTTCCTTCGGTACTACTGCTTTCAACTATTATACCTATCGTCGCACCGGTGTAGCAGCGGGTATGCAGCGGTATGTGATGTTCTATCTTGTGTATGAAGATGCTGACGGTGTGACCTATCTGGCAACATCGTCCATCAACGTGCAGGTTGCTGCCGTACAGTAAATATGTAAAGAGAGTGTTCAAAATGGAAGCATATGAAACACCTGCCATCTTCTCCGAGGACTATTTGCAACAGGATGTGATGTCTGTCAGTATCGGTGACGGCGGCGTCTATAAGGATGCGGATGGTAATAATTTTGAAGGTAACGGTTAAATCAGCCTGATAAAAAAGGCACCTTCCACGGAGGTGCCTTTTTCTGTGCCTGCCTGGATGGAGGGCAGGGGAATTGCCGTCCGATATAACCGTATAGGATATGCCGGTATCTGTGTCCTGTCCGCGGCTTGCTTCTTCATTGCAGGAGTAACCTTGGCGGATTCCTGCTCTTTCTTTTCTATTCTGCAGCGCAGAAATCTGCCAACACAAAAAGACCGCTCCGGATGGAACGGCCTTTTTGCAATTTGGAGTGTATGTTTGAAAAGATACTTTTAGAAATCTACTTCGGTATCGTAGTAGCAGCACTTCAACAGCTTTTCCATTTCCTCCTGGCTGGGCTGACGGGGGTTGGAACCGGTGCAGGCATCCAGGATGGCGTTGGCTGCGATGTCAGGCAGACGCTCCAGGAAGACTTCCTCGGGAACAAAGCCCTGCTCGGTGGGATAGCTGTCTGCCCCGTAGTTTTTGATGCAGTGGGGGATGTTCAGCTTGTCGTTCATGCCGCGGAGATAGTCAATCAACAGCTTGACCTTCTCATCGTCGTTGGCGCCGCCCAGGTGCATATAGTCAACGATGATACCGTAACGCTTTTTGGCGGTCTCATCCTTGGCGTTGAAAGCGATGACCTTGGGCAGGTACATGGCGTTGGCGGCACCGTGGATGATGTGGGCGCCGTAATCCTGGAAGATGGCGCCGGTCTTGTGGGCCATGGAGTGGACAATACCCAGAAGCGCATTGGAAAAGGCCTGGCCGGCCAGACACTGGGCGTTGTGCATGGAAGCCCGGGCATCCATGTCGCCGTTGTAAGAATCTACCAGAGAATCCTGGATCATCTCAATGGCATGAATGGCCAGCGGATCGGTGTAATCACAGTTGGCAGTAGAAACATATGCTTCGATGGCGTGGGTCATGGCGTCCATACCGGTGTGAGCCACCAGCTTCTGGGGCATAGTCTCAGCCAGCTCGGGATCCACAATGGCAACGTCAGGGGTAATCTCAAAGTCAGCAATGGGATATTTGATGCCCTTTTCATAGTCGGTGATAATGGAGAAGGCGGTTACCTCGGTGGCCGTGCCGGAGGTAGAGGGAATGGCGCAGAAGTGGGCCTTAGTCCGCAGGGTGGGCAGACCGAACACCTTGCACATATCTTCAAAGGTGGTATCGGGATACTCATATTTGATCCACATGGCTTTGGCAGCGTCGATGGGAGAGCCGCCGCCCATGGCAACAATCCAGTCGGGCTGGAAATCAATCATGGCCTGCGCGCCGCGCATCACAGTTTCCACAGAGGGATCCGGCTCTACGCCTTCAAACAGCGTGACTTCCATGCCAGCTTCTTTCAGATAATCTTCCGCTTTTTGCAGGAAGCCGTTGCGCTTCATAGCGCCGCCGCCTACAACGATGATGGCACGCTTACCGGGCAGGTTCTTCAGATTTTCCAAAGCACCCTTGCCATGGTACAGGTCACGAGGTAAAGTAAATCTTGCCATTGTGATACAACTCCTTTAATTATTTGGCCCGAAAAGGCCGATTTCAGAGGAAGGCGACATTGTTAATATTTTGTCAACCTCCAACGTAATCATTATATAGTATCACTCATGAAATGTCAACAGGCAATTGTAAATATTTTTGAAACATTTTATATGGAATGTCCATTTTCGCTCCGAGTTCTGAACCGGTGTGCCGGCCGCATTCTGGATGATGCTGCGGCCATGTGTTAAATGTCGGAACAAAGAGGTAGTGCTTTTCAAAAAAGAGGGGGCTTCTTTTCAGGCAAGACTTGACATTTTACGGCTGCTGCGGTAGAATATAGAGGCTTACAGATTCTAAGCGATCTAATTTTTAGTTTGGAGGAAACTATCATGGCAAATTGGAAAATTTTCTATGAGAAAGACTGCAACCTGAGTCTGCTGGATGGCAAGAAGGTCGCCATTATTGGTTACGGTTCCCAGGGCCATGCCCACGCCCTGAACCTGAAGGAGAGCGGCGTCGATGTAGTTGTCGGTCTGTACGAGGGTTCCAAGAGCAAGGCGGTGGCCGAGGCCGCCGGTCTGACTGTTCTGCCCACCGCTGAAGCGGTCAAGGCAGCGGATCTGATCATGATTCTGATCCCTGATGAAAAGCAGGCGGATGTCTATAAGAGCGATATTGCTCTTTATCTGACCGAGGGCAAGACCATTGCTTTTGCGCATGGCTTCAACATTCATTTCAAGCAGATTGTACCCCCTTCTTTTGTGGACGTCATCATGATCGCCCCTAAAGGCCCGGGTCATACCGTTCGTTCTGAGTATGCCGAGGGCAAGGGTGTGCCTGCCCTGTATGCGGTGTATCAGGATGCTTCCGGCCGTGCAACTGACATTGCCCTGGCCTATGCTGCCGGCATTGGCGCTGCCCGTGCTGCCGTCATGGAGACCACCTTCCGTGTGGAGACCGAGACGGATCTGTTCGGCGAGCAGGCTGTGCTTTGCGGCGGTGTTACCGCTTTGATGCAGGCTGGATTTGAGACTTTGGTGGAAGCCGGTTACGACCCCCGGAATGCCTACTTTGAGTGCATCCATGAGATGAAGCTCATTGTGGACCTGATCTATCAGGGCGGCTTCTCCAAGATGCGGTATTCCATCTCTGATACTGCCGAGTTCGGTGACTATGAGACTGGCAAGCGCATCATCACCGAGGAGACCAAGAAGGAAATGAAGAAGGTTCTGGCTGAGATTCAGGATGGTACCTTCGCTACCAAGTGGATTGCTGAGAACAAGAATGGTCGGGCCCACTTCAATGCTACCCGCCGTCTCAAATCGGAGCACCTGCTGGAATCCACCGGCGCCGAGCTCCGAAAGTTCTACAGCTGGAACGACAAGAAGATCGACCAGTAAGGGCTTCTCACAATTTTATTTTGAAAAGGACTGTTTCACGGGTTTTGTGGAGCAGTCCCTTTTTGTTTTAATTTCCGGAGGCAAGGTGGTACGTTTGGTGTCTTTTGCGAAAATTCTATTGACAAACAGGGGGAATTTTGTTACAATAATTAAAACGTTTTATTATGGGAGGCTGTTTTATGAAACAAATCTTCAAAATGCTGCTTTCGGCGATTCTGTGCCTGGGTCTGTTGCTGCAGGTTCCTGTGCTCGGGAGCCTTTCTGCAGCTGCAGACGCATCAACCTTTACCATCACCGGCCTGCAGGTGGAACAGCAGGATACGCCCCTTGGAATTGATGTGGAGTATCCTGCCTTCAGCTGGAGAATGGAGTCCGATGTCCGGGGGATCCGGCAGGCTTATTATCAGATTAAGTTGGACACGGATCCGGCCAAACTGACCGGTACAGCCCGGCCCACCTGGCGGAGTGACAAGGTGGGATCGGATGGCAGTGTAGATATCCGGTATGAGGGACGGACACTGGCCTCCGGTACCCGGTATTATTGGAACGTCACCGTCTGGGATAACCAGGGGAATTCGGTAACCTCCGATATCTCTTGGTTTGAGACTGGTCTGCTCAGCGACAGCGATTGGAGCGCCCAGTGGATTCAGGCGGATGAATCGGCAGGGTATCACCCGGATGCATATACCATTGATTTTGATTTTTGCCTTTTGAACCATAATCTTGGCTTTGTTTTTGCCGCCAAGGATACCTCCAATTTCCTTATGTGGCAGATAAATACCCGGGAGCACAACGGTGCCCTGTACCTGCGGCCCCATCAGTGGGTCAACGGCGGGGCTACCTGTTTGGATGAGGTGGCTATCCCCACTGCAGTGGTGCCGGCGAATCAGTATTTTACCCCCCACCACATGACCATTGCTGTCAACGGCAACACCATCACCACTTCTATTGATGGAACCCAGGTGGATTCCCGTACTTCCACTCTGGCAGGCTATGGCCGCATTGGCTTCCGGATGATCTCCAACAGCGTGGATAATGAACAGGGTGCTGTGGACAATCTGGTGGTGCAAGATGCCGCCGGCTCTATTCTGGTGTCAGAGGATTTCTCCGACCCGGATCATACCATCTTTTCCTTTGGTCAAGTGACAGATGGCTGGCTTCAGGTCAGTAATGTGCTGGAACTGCAGACCCTGGAGAATGACAACGCTCCCATGTACCGTAAGACCTTCGATATTTCCAAGTCGGTAGCTTCGGCCCGGTTATATGCCACCGCTTTGGGACTGTATCAGGCGCAGATTAACGGTCAGACGGTAGGAGAGGATCTGTTTGCTCCCGGCTGGACCACCTATGAAAAGGCGCAACAGCGCAATTATGTGCTGTATCAGACCTATGATGTCACTGACCTGCTCCAAAGCGGGGATAACTGCATTGGCTTTACCACCGGCCACGGCTGGTATTCCGGCAAGCTGTTCCTTTCAGGTAACAACAATTACGGCACCGGATCTAAGCTGTTGGCTCAGTTGGTCATTACCTATAACGATGGCAGCACCGAAACCGTTGCTACCGACAACTCCTGGAAGATTTCTCAAACCGGCCCCATTACCGCCGATGATTTCCAGGATGGGGAGAGCTATGATGCCAACCTGGAGAAGGATGGCTGGTATACTGCTGCCTATACCGAGGATAGCAGCTGGACTGCCGCCCAGATCACCGATTATGACGGGGCGCTACAGGCTATGGTGGGTCCTGCCGTCCGGGAGGTTCAGGCGTTTGCCCCCAAATCCATTACCGAAGTGAATCCCGGCACCTGGATCGTTGACCTGGGGCAGAATATTGCCGGGTATGCCCGGATTTCCATGACGCAGCCTGCCGGCACCCAAATTCGTTTGCGATTCGGAGAAATGCTGAATCAGGACGGCACTCTGTATACCGCCAATCTCCGGACGGCCAAGGCTACAGACTACTATACCTTCCGGGGCGAGACCAACGGGGAAATTTGGCAGCCAATTTTCACCTTCCATGGCTTCCAGTACATTGAGGTAACCGGGTTGCAAGGAGAGCTGACTTCTGATATGATTACCGGTGTGGCTGTGTCCTCCCTGCAGGAAGCCACCGGTTTCTATGAGACCTCCAACGCCAAAGTGAACCAGCTGTTCTCCAACATCAACTGGGGCCAGCGGGACAATTATATCAGCGTACCTACCGATTGCCCCCAGCGGGATGAGCGGTTGGGTTACACTGGCGACGGCCAGGTGTTTGTCCGTTCCGGCTCCCTGAATTATGATGTCTGCAGCTTCTTCCATAAGTATATGCAGGATGTGTTGGCCAATCAGCAGGACGACGGTAATGTACCTGACTGGACCCCCAACTATATTACAGCGGGGGACTATTATTCCGGTTCTTACGGCAATTCCGGTTGGGGGGATGCCATTTGCATCATCCCCTGGACGGTGTATACTGCCTATGGCGATACCGAGATTCTGGAAATGTGCTATGATGGCATGAAAAAATGGCTGGACTATTATCAAAGCAAGGATCCGGACAAGAACAATCTGATTTCCTCGGGTACCAATGGCGACTGGCTCTCCACCGAAGGCACTGGTATGGAGGTTATCTCCACCGGATACTGGGCGTATGATTGCCTGTTGACCGCCAAGATCGCCGGTGTGTTGGGCAATACGGCTGACCAGGCCCTGTATCAGGCCAAGTATGAGGCCATCCGGGACGCTTTCCTGAAAAAGTACGTTAAGGCTGACGGCACCGTGGAAAACGGTAGCCAGTGCGCCCAGCTGATTGCCCTGAAATTCCAGCTGGTGGAGGGTGATCAGGCCCAGTTGGTGGCTGATAAACTGGTAGAAAATATTGTCAGTCGGGATTATCATCTGTCCACCGGGTTTATCGGAGTGGCTTATCTGTGCCCGATGCTTAGTGAATATGGCTACAGTGACGTGGCCTACAAGCTGTTGCTCCAGGAGACTTATCCCTCCTGGCTCTACAGTGTCAACGCCGGAGCTACCACTATCTGGGAGCGGTGGAATTCCTACAATTCTGAAACCGGCCAGTTCGGCGATGTGGGCATGAATTCCTTCAACCACTACTCTTTGGGCAGCGTGGCGGAGTGGATGTATGGTTACAGCGCCGGGATCCTTTATGATGAAAACGAACCCGGATACCAGCATTTTACCGTCCGTCCGGAGCAGGGCGGCGGCCTGGACTATGTGAACTGCACCTTTGAATCGGTATATGGTACCATAGTTTCCAACTGGCGTTATCTGGATGCTACCACCCTGCAGATGGAGGTTACTGTACCGGCCAACACCACTGCCACCGTTTCTGTGCCTACGGTGGATGCGGACAGTGTTACCGAGTCCGGCCAGCATGCCGGAGCGGCGGAGGGTGTCACTTTTGTTGCATACGAGAACGGCCGGGCAGTCTATGAAGTAGGCGCCGGTGTCTATCAGTTCCAGTCTACCGTGGAGCAACGGCAGGTGCTGGTGTCGGTGGCGGCTGCCGATACACCTTGCAGTATTACCCTCAACGGCCAGACCTATACCCTCCCCGCCAATGTGGAGGTTCCTGCAGGTACTGAAGTGACTCTGACGGCAACGCCGCTGGATTCCATGAATAACCGGTTCCTGGCCTTTACCGGGGATGTGACCGGTTATGACAGCACCGTGACCTTTACGGCAGATGGCTCCAAGAATATTGCGGTTAACACTGCCGCCACCGGCCTGGATAATCTGGCTTTGGGTGGAGCGGTCACTGCTTCCTCCTCCTATTCCACCGGAAACGGCACCTGGGGAGACAGCAATCTCACCGACGGTGACTATACCAGCGCCGGTGGCTATTGCTCCCAGGGCTTTGATAACCCTGATCAGTCGGCCAATCCTCTGATTGTGACGGTGGATCTGGGCAGCCAACAGGAATTCCAGACCCTGACGTTGTTCCCTCGGCAGAGCAGTGTAACGGACAGCGGAACTGCTGCCAGCTATCCGTCCGACTTTTCCATTGCCGTCAGCAACGATGGCAGTGTCTGGCAGACGGTTTACGCCGCAACGGGAGAAACGGCGGCCCCCAATCAGGCCAAGACCTATTCCATAGATCCGGTGACCGCCCGGTATGTCCGGTTGACGGTGACCACCCTGGGAGAACGGCCCACCGATGACGTCAGTTACCGGCTCCAGTTGGTTGAGCTGGGTGTCTATGATGCTGTCCGGGATCAGACCAATCTGTTGCAGCAGCTGGTAGAAGAAACTGTCACGAAAGAGAACGCTGCCGATGTGCTGTCCCAGGCCAATTATCTGCTAGGTTACTATGATTTTCCAGAGGATCAGGAGGCCCTGATCCAGGATAAAGCACAGGAAGCCAGGGAACTGCTGGCCCAGCCGGACCTTATCCCCGGAGATCTGAACGGAGACGGCAATCTGTCGGTTACCGATGTGGTTTTGCTGCGGAAGGCTATTTTGAGCGGCAGCTTTGCTCAGGTAGGAGATTTGAACGGTGACAATGCTTTGAGCGTCACCGATGTGGTTCTGCTTCGGAAAGAAATTCTCAAAATGTAATGCAACATTCGGCTTTTTGCCGAAAATCTTGCAAGGTGGGATCTTCATGTGGAAGAAAATTCAAATTACTTTGGTGGTGTTCTTGATGTGTACAATTTCTTTCGGGGCGGCGCCGGCCGGTGCGTATTACTCACCTGATGACAGCCGGTACTATGCCGAGAATTACCGGCCTCAGTATCACATTACGCCGGCGTCCGGTTGGCTCAACGATCCCAATGGGCTGGTGTATTACCAGGGGGTTTATCATGCCTTTTATCAATATGATCCCAACACCAAATTCCCCGGTATGGATAAATGGTGGGCCCATGTGACCTCTACGGATCTGGTTCACTGGGAATGGCAGGGGGTGGCCCTGGCTCCGGATAACTACGGTTCCATGTGGTCGGGTTCCGCCCTGGCCGATCCCCGTAACGATTCCGGCCTCTTTGGTCCGGAGGGCGGATTGCTTGCCTTCTATACGGTGGCTACCAATACCAGCCAGCAGCAATGCTTGGCCTATTCTTCTGACAGCGGCGCCACCTGGCAAAAGTATCAGGATGGCGCGCCCATCATTACTTCCGCCGACGATCCTGCCCATAGTGGGGATTTCCGGGATCCCAAAGTCTTTTATTTGGAGGAGGCGGGCCAGTACCTTATGGTGGTAGCCGGCGGCCCGGTGCGACTTTATGCTTCGGAAGATCTGATTCATTGGACCTTCCAGAGCTATGGCACCTATGCCAACGGCGCTACCGTGTATACCGAATGCCCGGATCTGTTTTCTCTGGCTGTGGACGGGAATCCGAAGGATCTTACCTGGGTGTTGTCTACTGCCGGTACCGGCTATCTGACCGGGAGTCTGACCCAGCAGGACGGCATCTGGAAATTTACCGGGGACAGCAACCAGCTGAAGCCCTTTAACTACGGCCCGGATGTTTATGCTGGCCAGACCTTTTCCGGCACCGGCGACCGACGGATTATGTTGGAATGGATGGTCAATATTGGTTATTCCTACAATACCGGCAATATTACGGATCCCTATGCCGGAGCCTTGACGCTGCCCTATGAATTGGCCGCCCAGCGGGAAGGGGAGGAGATTGTCCTCCGGTCCAGTCCGGTGCAGGAGCTTTCGGTTTTGCGAACCGGTGCGGTCTACGAAGCGCAGGATCTGACCCTGACCCCGGACAGTGCCAATCCTCTGGCGGATTTACAGCTGGATACCTGCGAGATTGTAACAATCATCGACCCAGGTACGGCTGAGGAAATTGCCTTAAAGCTCCATGTGGGCATGGAACAGGAAACCGTGCTGCGCTACAATACGGTTACCGAACATCTGACTCTGGATCGTGGCCGTTCGGGCTTGGGAGAATCTGTTTCCAACACCTTCCTGTCCAGTTACTCTGCCCATGTGGCCGGAGAATTGCTGGAACTGCATCTGTTTCTGGATCGTTCCAGCCTGGAAGTGTTTGCCCAGGATGGCCGCTATCCCATCACCTGCCTAACCTATTCTGATCCGGCGGCAGTGGGGTTGGAGCTGTCTGTTGCCGATGGTGCCGCCACGGTGCAGACAATGACTGTTTATTCTCTGGACTCCATTTATCGGGAACCCATCCCTGGGGAGTTAAGCAGCTTCACGCTGTCGCCTTCCGCCACAACATGTCTGGTGGGCGACCGGATCAGCGTCTGGGCAGTGGCCCAGCCCTTTGGTGCTGGGGCGCCTCAAGTGGAATGGATGGTTTCCGACCCGGAGGTGCTGCAAATTGTGGCGCAGCAGGATGGCAGTATTCAGCTGCAAGCCCTGGCCCCCGGCAGCTGTAAACTATATGCGACTCCCACTGTGGGCCGTTACCAGTCGGTGGAGATCACAGTAGTTGCGCCGGAGTTCCGCACCAATGTTACCGGGTGGCACGCCCTGCAGGGAGATTTTCACATTACCGCCCAGGGGTATGCCGGCAGCGGCTGGGGCGGCAACTGCCAGACCTTCAGCGGCGTACAGGTGGGGAACTTCACCTATGAAGCCACCTTTACCTATACCGCCGGCACAGTGGGGACAGCGCTGATCTTCCGAGCCAGTCCGGATTTGACCACCTATTACACCGCGGATATTAACCTGGATAGCTGCGCTGCCCGGATTCTCCGGTTCACGCGGAATCCTGATACCGGCAATACTAGCGACATCACCTTGGGAGAGCCGTACTATTTTGTGCGGAAAGAAATTCCCACCTATACCCTGCGGGTGGAGGCCAATGGCGATATCCTTCGGTTTTATCTGGATGGCCAGTTGGCAGTAGAGGTTACCGACTCGGCCAGCAGCTTCGGCTATTTGGGGCTGAACCTCTGCAATGTTGCCGGCGTGTTTCAGGACGTGCAGGTGATTTCTTATGATCCGGAGCCACCCGATTCCTTGGGAGATCTGAACGGAGACGGTAATCTGTCGGTTACCGACGTGGTACTGCTGCGGAAGGCCATTTTGCAAAATGGCACGGCCGGAACCTACCCTGCCGGAGATTTGAATGAGGACGGCGTCTTGAGTGTCACCGATGTGGTGCTGCTGCGGAAGAAAATTTTGAATCAGGCATAAAATTTAGCAGCATAGCCGGAACCGGTGTTCGGGAAGGGGACATCCTCCTGGAGCATTGGCACTAAGCCTGCTGTACAAAAAGGCGCTCCGATTTTTAATCGGAGCGCCTTTATTAATGTAAATTACAGCAAGTATGGGGTATGGACGGTACGGCGATAGGCGGCAGGAGTGGTGCCGGTCTGGGCGCGGAAATGTGTCAGCAGGCTGTTGACACTGCCAAATCCCACCTGAGCGGCGATCTCAGCCACAGAAAGTTCGGTGGTTTGGAGCAGGGCCTGGGCCCGCACGACCCGATAATGGGTCAGATACTGATAGGGCGGAAGACCGATGTAAGCTTTAAACCGGCGGAGAAAATGGTATTTGGACAGATAAAATCGGCTGGCCACTTCCTCCAGATTCAACGTTTCCCGATAATGCCGCCGAAGGTAGGCGGCGGCTTCCTCCATCCGGTTGGTTCCCTCCCGATCGGTGACCGCTAGCTGGTTCTCCAGCAGGCCGGACAAAAGTCGGTGCATGGTCAGTGATTGGGAGGACAGTTCTCCGGTAGAGAGAATTTCAGGCATCTCCAGAAAGCGGTTCAGATTAGCAGACAGGGTGTCCGGATCCTGCACCGGCAGAGCCTGGGGATTCTGCTCCCGGAGCATCTGATGAAAGCCTGTCACACCGGGCCCCTCCAGATGGATCCAATACATATCCCACCGTTTTCCCTGGGTTGCATAGGAATGATAAGTCTGGCAGTCAGTCAGCAGGGCCGTACCCGAGGTGAGGGTCAGCTGTTCTTCTCCTATCTGTACCTGCCCGGCACCGTGATAGCTGTACAAAATCAGATAGCCTGGGCTGTCTGCCCGGCGGGTATAATACCCCGGCCCAGCCAAATAATGCCCCAGGGCAGTAATATAAAAGGGAAACCGCTCCTGTTGGGGCGTTCGTACAAAGCCGAGACAGCAGGAGCCATCCCGCAAATCCATTCTGAAATCTAGCATACAAATCCCTCCACAGCAATAATCTTGGATCATTTGTCAATAATCTGGGTTGCTATTTTCCAAATGATCCTCTATCATAAGTATAATATCGGTTTCACCGAAAAGCAAGAATCTTGGAGGAATTTTGATGCAATTTGGAAAAATTTTTCGTCGACTTACATCCATTTGCCTGGCAGGGACGTTGCTTTGTGGCTGCGTCGGTGTTCCGGGCGCTTTGGCCGCAGAAGGTAATCTGATGCCGGAGGAACTGAAAACCGAGTATACGGTTTGTCCTTTGGGGCTGGATACAGCCACGCCCCGCCTGTCCTGGACCCTGCGGAGCAATATCCGGGGGGATGAGCAGACTGCTTATCAGATTATTGTCTCGGAAAGTCAGGCTAGCATTGCCGTTGGCAAGGGAGAACTGTGGGATTCCGGAAAGGTGGAATCCAGCCAGAGCTATGACGTGACTTACGCCGGCACGGCGCTGGCCCCCAAGACCCGGTATTACTGGGCTGTGCGGATTTGGGATAAATCTGGCAATCCTTCTGACTGGAGTGACTCCTCCTGGTTTGAGACCGCTTTGTTCTCCGAAGAGGACTGGACAGCAGAATGGATCACCGTGGAAGATCAAACGGCGGGCCTGTATCCCAGCAAGTCCATCCCGGTGGAGGTGAATGGTGTCCGGTATGTGAAGCTGGACGCAACAAAACTGGGTTATGCCCTGCCGGGAGACGGCTACCGGATTCAGTTGGCTGAAATCATGGTCATAGATACCACGGGTAAAAATGTGGCCCTGGGGGCCGATGTCATGGTGAAAGACGGTTTTGGCAACGGCTGGTGGCAGAAGGAATTTCTGGTGGACGGTGCGGTTTCCTCCTCCGGCGGAGACAGTGGCTATTCTTCCAATGGTTACGGCAGCCAGATTACCAACCTGTGGATTACTCTGGATTTGGGAGCGGAATATGATTTGAAGGAGGTCCGTATTTACGGACGCAATGATGCTACCTCTACCGCAGATCCGGTGGTTCCCAACTTTCCTCTGTCCTACACGGTTCAAACGGCCGGGGCAGACGGCGCTTACACAGTAGCTTACACTGCCTCCAATGAAGCGCCGCCGGAATATCAGGACACCGACCTGACCATGCCCATTTTCGGCAAGGGCTTCCGGGTGTCCGGTCAGGTGGAGCAGGCCCGTGTCTACTGCACCGGTTTGGGATTATTCCAGCTCAATGTCAACGGACAGGCGGCTACGGATGCCTATTTTGAGCCGGGGGAGACCAACTTTGATAAGACCTGCTACTATGTGACCTATGACGTTACCAACAAGCTGGTGTCCGGGGAGAACGCTCTGGGTGTCTACCTGGGTAAGGGCTTCTACTACAATGTGACCAATTCCGGCCGGTATAACCGTTCCCAAAAGGTCTGGGGTCCCTTGCTGCTGCGGGTTCAGCTGGAAATCACCTACACCGACGGCCGCACCCAGGTGATAAATACTGATGACACCTGGCGTTATACCAAAGGCCCCCTGGCCGAAAGCTGTTGGCTGGGCGGTGAGGATTACATTGCCGCAAATGCCCACACAGGTTTTGACCAGCCCAGCTATGACTATTCCGACTGGGAGATTCCTCTGCCGGTTGCTGATGTAGATCTGCCTTTTGATAAGCTGGTGGCCAAGGCCTACCCCTCGATCACCGCCCAGGAGACCTTGCAGGCTGTGTCGGTGACCCAGCTGGAGGAGGATATATTCCAGGTGGACTTGGGTCGGAATTTTGCCGGTACCTTTGTCTATACCGGTTATCTGGAGGCCGGACAGCGGGTGGAATTTTGGCCCACTGAAGTGCTGGATGAGGACGGATACCGGGATACTTCTGCCATTGGTTCTCCTATTTTTGATTCCTACACTGCCGATGTGGACGGAACGGTGTCCTATACCCCCAAATTTAACTACCACGGTTTCCGCTACCTGGAGGTACACGGAGTTACTTCTCTGACTGCCGACCAGGTAACCGGGTACATTCTTCACTGTAATAACACCCAGACCGGCGTCCTGGACACCGATTCGGAGGTAATTAATTCCATTCACACCATCATCAGCCGGGGCATTGCTGATAATATGTATAATGTTCTGACGGACTGCCCCCAGCGGGAAAAGCTGGGGTGGATGGAATGCACCAACCTGATGTATTCCTCCATTGCCTACAACTTCGACATTGCCGCTTGGGCCCAAAAGTTCTCCAACGACATTATGGAGGCCCAGAAGGATTACGGCTCGGTACCGGCAGTAGTGCCACCCCTGACGGTGGGGCATGGTGCGCATCTGTTGTCCGACGGCCCCGACGACACCCCTAATGATCCTTCCTGGTGCGGTTCGGCGGTGCTGTATCCCTGGTACACCTACCAGACCTACGGCAACCTGACCCAGCTGCAGAAGGCCTGGGGTTCCATGCAGGCGTATATGGATTATCTCCAGACTCTGGTGGACAAAAATGCACCCTACATTCTGGAAAATACCGATGTCAACCGGGATTTGGGGGACTGGTACGCCCTGGAGACCACCTCGGTGAGCTTTGTCATCACCCTGTCTTATTATCAGTTAGTGAAGGCCATGATTGCAGCGGCCGAAACCTTGGGGGATGCCGCTGTCCTGGCCCAGTATACCGATCTGGAAGGTAAGGTGCGGCAAGCCATTCAGGATACCTTCTATCATCCGGAGACCCATACCTATGACACCGGCTCTCAGACGGCCAACGGCATGCCCCTGTATCTGGGTTTGGTGCCGGAATCCGAACAGGCCGGGGTACTGGAATCCCTGGTTCATTCGATTGTCAATAACGGGTATCATTTGTCTTCCGGGGAAGTGGGCCTTGGACCGGTGTTATCGGCACTGTCCCAGAATGGGTATAGCGATGTGGCCTACCGCATGGTGACCAACACTACCCAGCCCGGTTACTATTATCTGGTATCTATCGGAAAAACCACCCTGACCGAGGCCTGGGGCGGCGGTGACTCCCAGAACCACTGTATGCTGGGAATGGGTGAAGCCTGGCTTTACCGTTATCTGGGCGGCTTGGAAAACACCGGCATTTCCTATGATACCTGCAACATTGCCCCCTATGTGCCGGCTGATTTGGGAGAATTGGAGGCTTCCATTGAAACCCGTTACGGCCGGCTGACCAACCACTGGGTGCGCACCGGCGATGCGGTGACCTACAATATTTCTGTGCCAGTGGGTGTGACGGCCACCGTAACCTTGCCGGTGGACGGTCCCGATGCCATTACCGAAAGCGGTCTGGCTCTGGCCCAGGCGGAAGGTGTCAGCAAGATATCCTATGCTGACGGCGCCGTGACCATGGAGGTGGTTGCCGGTGACTATACCTTTGAGACCCAAAACACCCTGCCACTGAATCAGGAACCGCTGGAGTCGCTGGTGTCCACTGCCAAGGCGCTGGATCCTGCTCAGATTATTGTCCATGGGACAGCGCTGGCAGAAGCGATTGCTCAGGCAGAAGCATTGCTGGCCCGGGAGGATTTAACCAATCTGCAGGTGACGCAGGGGGTTGCGGCCCTGACAACGGTGCTGGACTGCCTGGTTTATCAGGGAAATCTGGCGCTGTATAAGCCCACCACCGCTTTCAGTTCCCTGGAGAACAATGATTGGAGCACCGTTAAACTGACCGACGGGGATACCTCCAACGGTGGCTGCGGCTATACCAGTAGCTCGGATGAATACAACAGCCACAATACCGAGTGGGTCCAGGTGGATCTGTTGAGCGTCCAGACCGTTGATCGGGTGGTCCTCTGGCCCAGAGACGTAAGCGGAGATGCCTATACCTTCCCCCAGAGACTGGAGATTCAGGTTTCTCAGGACGGTAGCAACTGGCAGACGGTTGTCAGTGAATCTGACTATCCTCTGGTCAAATCAGAGGCCCAGGTCTTTTCCTTTAATCCGGTGGAGGCCCGATATGTGCGGGTCAAAGTTTTGAAAGTGCGGGCGAATCCCGCCGACGGCAATCGTTACCGGTTGCAGCTGGCTGAACTGGAGGTCTATGGCCCTGAAGGTCAGACTCTGGAACAGGTGGTGAATTACGCCACGGCCAATTTGCTGGATCTGTCCAAGGATACCCTGACTTCTGAAGCCGCTTTGAATGCCGCCCAAATGGGGCTTGTGGATGCAGGTATCACGGTGGATTGGAGTACCCCCTTTGCCAACGCCAATGGCCGCATCAGCGGTGTGTTGACTTTTGCCCGGGAAGAGGAGACCCTGACGCTGGATCTGGCGGATTTGTGGCTCCTTGTAGGTGATTTGAACGGTGACGGTGTTTTAAGTGTCACCGATGTGGTGTTGCTGCGGAAAGCCATTTTGGCTGGCTCTGCGGCGGCGGAGACTCCTGCCGGAGACCTAAATGGAGATGGTTCTTTGTCTGTGACCGACGTAGTTTTACTGCGGAAAGCCATTTTAAATCAGGATGGAACCTTTTCTTTTCATTGAGTTTGGCGCACCCTGCAGAAACTTGCTCTGCAGGGTGCTTTTTTTGGTATTTTTTCGCTGGGGGGAAAGGGTGCGTTAGCAGTATCTCTATTTTTAAGGACAGGGCAAATTGCATTACAGAAAGACATGTTTTGGAACCCTTTGCCCGCCGCTTCTGGGTTCCAATTGTAATGTACATTTCAGAGCGTTGACAGCAATAATCTTGGATTAAAACGCAATAAATTGTGGTTGCAATTCCGTATTTCACCCTTTATAATGAAGTTATAAGAGCTTTTTTAACAAAAAAGCAAGAAACATGGAGAAACTTTCCAATGATCTTTGGAAATTCCCAGTGGATGCAAAGGAGAGAGGTATATATGAAACGAGCATGGCTTCGCTTTTTCAGCACGCTGTTGTCTTCCGTTTTGCTGCTGACCATGGTTCCAGCAGCATCCTTCACTGGAGCGGCGGCGTCACAGGTGGAAATTCTCCATCTGCGCACCGATTATTTGGAAAACCCCATGGGGCTGGATTCGACTAAGCCGGTATTTAGTTGGGAATTGTCGTCTTCCGTCCGGGGATTTCTCCAGACGGCCTACCAGGTCATCGTCCGGCAGGGCGGGGAGACCGGTGAGATCGTTTGGGACAGCGGCAAGGTTTCCGATGGCCGCAGTAACAATATTGAATACGCTGGCACCGCTCTGAAGTCCCAGACGGTTTATGTTTGGAGTGTTCGGATTTGGGACAATCAGGGGGGCGAGACGGTCAGCGATACCGCTACCTTTGAGACCGGCCTGCTGACTACCGAGGATTGGTCGGGGGCCAAGTGGCTGAAATATGATCCCGGCAGCACGGAAGCGGCATCGGAGGGAAATGTCCATTATACCTATGAAATGGATTTCCGTATTACGCATGATAATTTTGGCGTGATTTTTGCTGCACAGGATTCCTCCAATTTCTTTATGTGGGCTGTCAATACCACCGGTACTGCCCCTGCTCTGCGGCGGCATATCTGTTCCGGCGGCAGTTGGCTTTATGTGGAGGATGTGACTTTGCCAGCTCAGTTCACCAAGGAATCCTTATTGAATGCTACCCATCATTTGAAGATCACAGTGGAGGGTTCCACGGTGACCACCCAGATGGACGACTTGACCATAGACACCTATACAGATACCTATGGTGCCCTGGTGGAAGGGCTGTTCGGGTTCCGGGTTCACAATGAAGGCGGTCTGGTGGATAACGTCAAAGCTGTCAGCTATCAGGGTGAAACGGAGACGGTTCGTCTGGATTTGGATTTTGAAGATGGTGTCAACCCCTTCACCGGTGGCACCATTACCGAAGACAGCGGCAGCAAAAAGCTGCTGGTGCAGGACTCTAATGAGATCCGGGTGCTGGAGCAGACCGAGCCGGCGGAACGCAACCTGAACTACACCTACGAAATGGATTTCCAAATTGTTCGGGACAATGTGGGGGTTGTTTTCTCTGCCAAGGATACCAGCACCTTCTACCTTTGGGCCATTAATACCACCGGGGCAAATCAGCCTTATCTGCGGCGGCATATTTTCTCCGGCGGTTCCAATGTTTATTCCCAGGATATTCCCCTGCCTACCCAGTTCACAAAAGATTCTCTGTTAACCCAAGAGCATCACCTGTCTATTCAGGTGCAGGGCAATCTGATTCTGACCTTCCTGGATGATGTACGGGTGGATATTTTTTTCAATTCCTCCGACGCTTTGATAGAGGGATACTTTGGCTTCCGGTTCTACAATGAAGGGGGCCGGTTTGACAACGTGAAGGCGGTTCGCTATCAGGACGGGATGGAAAAGGTTTTGCTGGATGCTGATTTTGAAACCGGCATAAACCCCTTCAGCAGTGGCGATATTGTGGAAGTAGACGGCAACAAAAAGCTGGAAATCGTCACCTCTTCCGAACTGAAGGTGTTGGAGAACCGCACTTCTGCCGCTTCCATGTTCCGTAAGGACTTTACTGTGGAGCAACAGCAGGTGGCTTCCGCCCGGGTATATTATAGTGCCCTGGGTGTCTCCGATCTGTATCTTAACGGCGTCCGGGTGGGGCGCCAAACCGGAAATACTACTACCTATGATGAATTGAAGCCCGGCTGGACCGACTATGATGACACGGTTTTTTATCTGACGTACGATGTTACCCATCTGATTCAGGCTGGGGAAAATGCCATTGGCGCCGAGGTGGCGTCTGGTTGGTACAACGGCATCATCGCCCAGCGGGGCGGCTCAGCCTATTCCAAGACGGCCAACGGCCTGATGATCAAATTGGATATCACTTACGCCGACGGTAGCCACCAGATTTTGGTTACCGACAACAGCTGGCAGAGCAGTAAGGATGGGGCTGTGACCTACGCCGATATTTACAACGGTGAAATCTACGACGCCACCCGGGACGGCATCGAGACTTGGTCCCAGGCCGGGTTTGACGCTTCTGATTGGGTCGCTGCCGCTACCAAGACCGATTTCCGGGGTGTGGTTATGGCGGCCATTGGTACTACCGTCCAGTCCCGGGAGGAGCTGTCCCGCACTCCTGTTACCATTACCAAGTACCAGGGTGTCCAGGACAACGGCTCCACCTATGGGGAGATTGCCAATGTGGAGAATCCCACCTTCCCCTTTCCCCTGAAAGCCGGGGAGACGGTTATCTTTGACCTGGGGCAGAATATTACCGGCTGGGAGCGGTTTACTGCCAAGGGAGCTGAGGGAACCGTTGTAAACATTCATTTCGGCGAAATGCTCAATGACTCCGGTGAGGCCAGCCGGAAAAACGACGGCCCTAAAGGCAGTGTCTACAACGCCAACTACCTGGAGGCCAAGGCTTCCGGTCAGTATATCATGCGGGGGGATGCCGCAGGGGAGACCTACAATCCACGGTTTACTTTCTATGGCTTCCGTTATGTGGAGATTACCGCCACCGCCGATATTGAAATTACCGATCTCAAGGGGATTGTGGTGGGCAATGCCAACGAGGAAAACAGCACCCTTGTTTGCAGCGATGATTCGGTGAACCAGCTGTACTCCAACATCCAGTGGGGTCAACGGTGCAACTTCCTGAGCACTGCCACCGACTGCCCCCAGCGGAATGAGCGGCTGGGCTGGACGGCTGATACCCACATTTTCTCCCGCACTGCCACCTATAACTCTGATGTGGTCAGCTTCTACCGCAAGTGGCTCCAGGATATGCGGGATTCCCAGTTTGGCCCCGAGGCGGGCAATCTGGAGGGTGGCTATCCTGATGTGGCCCCCAATACCCACATTGTGGGTGGCGGTAACGGTGGCTGGGCCGAAGCCGGCATTATCGTCCCCTGGAATGTCTATCTCATGTACGGTGACACCCAGCTGATCCGGGAGCACTTTGAGTCCATGGAGAAGTATATGGATATGATGGCACGGCAGGGGGATGACCAATGGAAATACAACGGCGGCGGTGCCGCTTCCGGCGACTGGGTTTCTCCGGAACTTAACGATGATAATGTTAAACGGTATGTTTCGGTGACCTACTATGCCTATTCCGCGCAACTGATGACAAAGATGGCCGCCGCCATCGGCAGCACCGAGGCCCAAGCCAAATATGCTCAGCTGTCTGAGGACATTAAGGCCGAGTTTAACCTTCGGTATGTCAACGAGGACGGGACCCTGAATGTGGCCACCCAGACCACCTATCTGCTGGCCCTGAAGCTGGATCTGTTTGCCACTGAAGAACAGCGGAATCATGCTCTGGAGACTTTGCTCCAGAAGATCAAGGACAACGGCAACCGGCTTTCCACCGGCTTCATCGGTACCTCCATTCTGAACCAGACGCTCAGTGAGGTAGGGGCCTCCGACATGGCCTATACCCTGTTGCTCCAGCACGACTATCCCTCCTGGCTTTACAGCGTGGATCAGGGTGCTACCACCATCTGGGAGAACTGGGACAGCTACACCATTGAGAACGGCTTTAAGGATCCCGGCATGAACTCTTTTAATCACTACGCCTACGGCGCCGTGGGTGAGTGGATGTACCGTTACATGGCCGGCATCGAAGCAGATGAAAGTCAGCCCGGCTTCCAACACTTTATTCTCCAGCCCACCCCGGACCTGCGTTCCGGTGAGGATCTGCCGGAGGGGCAGACCAATATCACCTGGGTAGACTGCACCTATGATTCTATTTACGGCGATGTGGGAAGTAAGTGGCAGACCGGTGAGGATGGCCGTATGACCCTGACGGTTACCGTTCCCACCAATACCACCGCTACCCTGTATTTGCCTCTGGTGACAGAGGAGGATGCAGTTCTGCTGGACGGCACGTTGCTTTCCGACCGCACCGGCGTTATCGTTCAGGGCGTGGAGGACTGCAAAGCAGTTGTCGAGTTAGGCAGCGGCACTTACACCTTCCAGGTGCTTGCCGAGGCCCCCGAAGTGCTGCTGGGTGACATGAATCAGGACGGCACCCTGAGCGTTACTGATGTGGTGCTGCTGCGGAAGAGTATTCTGGCCAATAACTTTGATCCGATTGGGGATATGAATCAGGACAGCAACCTGAGTGTTACCGATGTGGTGCTGTTGCGGAAAAACATTTTAAATCAAAACTAAGCAGGTCTGCACCCTGCGGGGGAACCGTTGGTTTGCCTGCGGGGTGCAGTTTTTATAAGGCGGGTGAAAAGGGATGCTTTTCACGCCGGATGCAATAATAATGAGGTGGTTTTCATGCAATTGTCTGCATTACAGGTGAATCATACTGAGACGCCGCTTGGAATCGGCACCAGGACGCCGGCCTTCAGCTGGCGGTTCGCGTCTCCGGACGGGGAAAGGTTCCAGATTGCCTATCAGATTCGGGTCTGGCCAGCGGCGAAGGAAGGGCACCCGGTCTGGGATTCAGGGCGGGTGGAATCTGGGAATTCGTCCGGTATTGCCTATGGCGGGCGGCCTCTGGTTTCTGCGGCCCGCTATGTTTGGCAGGTGACCGTTTGGGATGCCGCGGGTGGGGATACTGTTTCTGACCCGGCCTGGTTTGAAATGGGGCTGTTGTCTCCTGAAGACTGGTCGGCCCAGTGGATTCGGCTGCCTCAGGAGCAGGAGGAGGGCGCTGCGGCGCCCCATTACCGCAAGGAATCTCGGTTGTCCCGGCCGGTGGCGGCTGCCCGCCTGTACATCACAGCCTTGGGATTGTATGAAGCCCGGATCAACGGTCATCCGGTGTCGGATGCGCTCCTGACCCCGGTTGGACGGCCTATGAATTAAATGCCGGGGAAAATTATGTTTTTTATCAGACTTATGACGTGACCCGCCCGTTGGTACAGGGTAAAGAAGTATCAAAAAAAGAAGGCCGCACTCGCTGTCGCCCCTTGGCTGCCTATCTGTAAAACCGGGCGGAGCTGCGAGCGAAGTTAAGTTTCTCTTGACCACCCGCTGGCTCGGCTGGGTTTGCTGTTTTCCCGGCAAATTGGAATTTGAAAACCACGATTTCATAAGTGGTTACTGCTCCTCATAGGGCTTTAATAAAATCCTCCAAAACGCTTGAAAATAAAGGATTTATCGCAATGTGTCCGCCTTATCCCTTTATACGATTTCACTTGTGTTTATGCTTCCCTCGCCA
>CAYZTR010000017.1:32892-42520 GCA_964481575.1 uncultured Eubacteriales bacterium | reverse complement strand
ACGGTACGCACGGTGGTGTGACAGGTCGGGGCTACTCAGCCCCTCCTACTCGATTGGATCATCTAGATTACAATGGATGAGACTGCAGGAGTTGTCCATGTAGGTCCTTAAACTGGATTTCTCCATCGGTTAGTAGAATATACCCCCGTGGCGTGCCTTCCTTTGGAATAGAGACAGAACCGGGGTTCAAATAGAGAAATCCGTCATACTGTTGATAAGCCGTGACATGGGTGTGGCCGTTCAACAGAATCTCGCCGGAAAAAGAAGGTTGAAAATTGTCCGGGTTGATATGGTGCCCGTGGGTAGCCAGAATGGCAGTGTTACCAAGCGTCAGATAAGCATAGTCGGCCAGAATGGGGAAGGGAAGCACCATTTGATCTACTTCGGTATCGCAGTTACCTCGAACAGCCAGGATCTTTTCCCGGAGACCGGACAGCATAGTAACGACTGCCTTGGGGTCATACTCCTCCGGCAAATCGTTCCGAGGTCCATGATAGAGCAGATCACCCAACAGGATTATCCGATCCGGCTGCTCCTGTTCCATGGTTGACAGCAGTTGACGGCACCATTTAGCAGAGCCGTGAATATCCGAAGCAATTAGTAATTTCATGCAACATCCTCCTTTTCCAGTGTATTATAGCACAGCTTTCCTATAGCCGCAAGAAAAGTTGGAATTATGGTTGCAGTTTTTTTAATTTTATTGTATAATAAATAATCAAATTATATCTTGGAGGATTCTAATGTCTCAGGAGTTGGAACGAGTGGAATATTTGCCGGTGCTGGCCCTGCGAGGCCTGGTTTTATTTCCCGGTGTGGTGTTACATTTTGATATTGGGCGCGAAAAGTCTGCCAAGGCTTTGAATGTTGCCATGCAGGCGGATCAGCGGATTTTTTTGACGGCACAGCGGGATATCGCGGATGATGATCCGGGGGTAGACGGTTTGTTTCGGATTGGCTGTATTGCTCATATTCGTCAGGTGCTGCGTTCTGGAGAGCATGCCATCCGAGTCGTTGTAGAAGGGGAGAGCCGTGGCGCAGCTTTGGCCATCTATGAGGATGGGGAGTGCTTTATGGGTAATATTCAGCCCCGGGAAAGTACCCAGCCCCATTGTTCTGTAGCGTACCAGGAAGCAATGATTCGCCATGTTCGAAGCACCTTCGGGGAGTACGCTTCTTATTCACCCAAGCTGCCGCCGGATATCGGTATGGCGGTTTTAGGCAGTGACGACATGGATTGGCTGGCGGATTATATCGCTGCCAATATTCCCATTTCCGTGGAGTATAAGCAGGAGCTTCTAACCATATTCAATCCGGTAAAGCGGCTGGAACGTCTGGCTGTGATTCTGGAAAAGGAGATCAACTATCTTGCTCTGGAAGCGGAGATCAACGATAAAGTGCGGGATGCTATGGATGAGAATCAGCGGGACTATTATCTGCGGGAACAGATGCATGTGATCGCTGACGAGCTGGGCTATGAGGAAAGCCCTGAGGAAGAGTGCGACCGCTATAACAAAGCCATTGCAGCTTTGCAGGCTCCGGAAGAAATTAAGGGAAAGCTAAAAAAAGAAGCTGATAATCTGTTTAAAATGCCGGATGGCTCCCATGAAGCCACTGTAGTACGTGGCTACCTGGATACTGTGCTGGAGATGCCCTGGGGCATTTATTCAACCGATAAAATTGACCTGAAAAAGGCCGGCGCCATGCTGGAAAAGGAGCATTACGGCATGAAGCAGGTCAAGGAGCGTATTTTGGAGCTGCTGGCGGTCTATCGGCTGAAGCCGGATGTGAAGGGACAGATTCTTTGCCTTGTGGGGCCGCCTGGTGTTGGGAAAACCTCCATTGCCAAAAGTGTAGCTGCTTGTATGGGGCGGAATTTTGCCCGGGTTTCTTTGGGCGGTGTACACGATGAGGCGGAGATTCGCGGCCATCGGCGTACATATATCGGCGCCATGCCAGGTCGCATCATGAATGCGCTGAAAACGGCCGGTACTGCCAATCCCCTGGTACTGTTGGATGAAATTGACAAGTTGGCCAGTGACTACAAGGGGGATCCGTCCTCCGCCTTGCTGGAGGCTTTGGATCCTGAACAAAACAATACTTTCACGGATCATTTCCTGGATTTGCCCTTTGACCTGTCAAAGGTGTTATTCCTAACCACGGCCAATGATAGCTCCCGTATTCCGGGTCCGTTGCTGGATCGGATGGAGGTCATCGAGCTTTCTTCCTACACCAGGGAAGATAAATTCCAAATCGCCAAAAAGCATCTGCTGAAGAAGCAGCTGGCAGCCCATGGCTTAACCGGAAGAACCTGCCGTATTACTGATTCCGCCCTTTACGGCCTGATTGATTCCTATACGCGGGAGGCCGGCGTTCGGAGCCTAGAGCGGAAAATCAGCGCCCTGTGTCGCAAGGCAGCAGTGCAGTTGGTTGCCGCTGCTGCCGAAAAAGTGACCATTGGCGGCGGAGATCTGGAAATTTTGCTGGGGCCGGCTAAGTATAAAAACGATAAGCTGCTGAAGCAGGACACCGTCGGTGTTATCAATGGGCTGGCCTGGACCTCTGTTGGCGGCTGCTTGATGCAGATGGAGGTTTCCGTTTTGGACGGGAAGGGAAATCTGGTGTTGACCGGTTCTCTGGGCGATGTGATGCAGGAGTCTGCTAAGGCTGCCGTGTCTTATGTGCGCAGCAAATGGAAGGAATTGGGGATTCCCTGTGACTTTTATAAAACGAAGGACATCCATATTCACGCCACTGAGGCTGCGACCCCTAAGGATGGTCCGTCTGCCGGTGTTACCATGACCACCGGACTGGTTTCTGCATTAACCGGTATTCCAATTAAGCGTGACATTGCCATGACCGGCGAGGTTTCCATTTTGGGCCGAGTACTGCCCATTGGCGGATTGAAAGAAAAGACAATGGCGGCTTATGCTGCGGGTGTGAAAACCGTCTTTTTCCCGTCGGAGAATATTCCTGATTTAGAGGAAATTGACCCACTGGTGAAGGAGCATTTGAATTTTATTCCCTGCACGGATGTATGGACGGTTATCAACGGTGCTTTGACTCGGCCAATTGGCCGGCCTGTTGCAACAGAACCGATTCCGGATGAGCTGTATCCTCCGGTTGTGACACCAAAATCCAGGAAACAGAGGGGTACCGCTAATGAACTACAATAAAGTACAGTTTGAATTTGCGGCGGGTACAGTTGAACAACTGAAGCCCTCTGATTTGCCGGAAATTTGCTTTTCCGGACGTTCTAATGTAGGGAAGAGCTCTCTGATTAATGCAGTGTTGGGGCGAAAGTCTTTGGCGCGCGTCAGCGCACAGCCGGGAAAAACTGTGACAGTGAATTCCTATCTATTGGAGAATATACGGCTTATTGATCTGCCTGGCTATGGGTATGCCAAGGTGGCGCAAAGTGAAAAGGTGCGCTGGTCTAAGCTCATGGAGGGGTATTTTTCCTCCGGCCGGAATATTCAGCTGGTGTTTCAGTTGGTGGATATGCGTCATACTCCCAGCCAGGATGATATGGATATGCTGCACTATTTGATCCAGTTGGGTTTTCCCTTTGCCGTTGTTCTGACGAAGGCAGATAAACTGAAAGTGACGGCACGAAAAGAGCGGGAGGTTGCCCTTGAAAAAGAGCTGGACTTCCTGCCGGAAGATACACCGGTGATTCCCTTTTCCAGTGTGAAGGGGGAAGGGATTCCGGAAATTCGCCACTGGATCGAATTGGTAGCCGGGGAAGAAATATAACAATCACCCTTACCCTGAATGTATTGGGATAGCGGATACGCAGTACCATTTGCAACTGCGAAAATCATGGAATTAACGAAAGAAGTGGATGAATTTGGTTAGTAATTGTTTGAATGTGAATGCCCAGGGGCATTTGACCATTGGCGAGGTGGATACGGTAAATCTGGTGAAAGAATTTGGCACCCCACTTTATGTTATGGATGAGGATTGCATCCGTCAAGCTGCCCGGGATTTCAAGGTTTCTATTGATGAGAATTATGGCAAGGGATGCCCGCTGTACGCCTCCAAAGCCTTTTCCTGCAAAGAGATTTATCGCATTATGAAAGAAGAGGGAATCGACGTCGATGTGGTTTCCGGCGGGGAAATTTATACTGCGCTGGCAGCCGGTTTTCCTGCGGAAAAGATGTTTTTCCACGGCAATAACAAAACGTTAGAGGAAATTACCTATGCCCTGGAATCTGGGGTCGGACATATTGTGGTAGATAATGTTACCGAGCTGCATTTGCTGGATCAGATCGCCGGTAAAATGGGAAAGCGGCCCAAAGTGCTGTTCCGGATCAAGCCCGGCATTGACGCCCATACGCATAATTTTATTCGCACCGGTCAGATCGACTCGAAATTTGGATTTGCGTTGGAAAACGGCGAGGCTATGGAAGCGGTAAAGGTCGCAGCCACTATGCAACACATCAATCTGACTGGTATGCATTGCCATATTGGTTCGCAGATCTTTGAGTTGGAGCCCTTCAATGAAGCTGCAAGGGTGATGATTGATTTCCTGTCTGACGTCAGAGATGCGGTTGGAATTACGCTGACCGAGTTGAACCTTGGCGGTGGGTTTGGCATCAAGTATCTGGAGTCTGACGATCCCCATGCCTATCGTGAATTTATGGACAGCGTTTCCGAAACCATCCATGCGGCTTGTGCGGCTAAATCTTTGCCGGTTCCTGCCATTTATATTGAGCCTGGCCGTTCCATGGTGGGGCCTGCGGGTATTACACTGTACACTGTTGGATGCATCAAAGAAATCAAGGATGTTCGCACCTATCTGGCCATTGACGGCGGTATGACTGACAATCCACGCTATGCCCTCTATCAGGCAGACTATGAGGCGATTGTTGCCAATAAAGCTGATCAGCCCAGGGATTATACCGTAACCATTGCAGGCAAATGCTGTGAGTCCGGAGACCTGATTCAGGAACACACCAAGATTCAGAAGTGTAAAACCGGTGATCTTTTGGCTGTTTGTGCCACCGGTGCCTATAATTATTCCATGGCAAGCAATTATAATCGGATTCCGCGACCGGCCGTTGTGATGGTGAAGGATGGTAAGGCCCGTTTGATTGTTCGCCGGGAATCCTATGCCGACTTGGTGCAGAACGACCTTTAAAACGAGGTATGCACAACACAAAACTATTACCGGCATGCTGCCGGTTTGGGAGATGTTGTGTATTTATGAAAAGGGATTTCTGTATGTGGCTATTTCATTTGTAATAGGATAGAAACCTGGATGAAAAAGGATTGCGTTTCATCCGGGTTTCTTATATAATAAATATAATTAAATTTGAAAGCTGGGGGATAAATGCGCTTTTTTCAAGTGGTTTATGAGATTGTGCGTGCTGTTCCGCCCGGAAAAGTAATCAGTTATGGGCAGGTTGCGCGGATGGCTGGAAATCCCCGCATGGCTCGCCAGGTGGGGTGGGCTTTGCATGCCAGTAAACCGTCTGATCACATTCCATGGCACCGGGTGGTGACCAAGGAGGGAAAAGTGTTGGACGCAGTAACTGAAGCCGGGGAAAACCTACAAAGGAGTTTGCTGCTATCAGAGGGGGTTGCATTTGATGATGCAGGTTTTGTTTTGCCAAAGTATTTTATCGGCAATAAATAGTAGTTGTTATACGATATTGTAAAGGAAGATTTTTATGAATAAAGAAGAGTTTACATTTGCTTCCGGCGATGGGAGAACAAAAATTCACGCGGTTCGTTGGCTGCCGGCTCAAAAACCCAAAGCTATTCTGCAGATTTCCCATGGTATGGTGGAATTCATTGACCGTTATGACGGGTTTGCCAATTTTTTAACAAAACAGGGCCTTCTTGTGACCGGAAATGACCATCTTGGACATGGGGCTTCCATTGGTTCTCCAGAGGATTTCGGCTTTTTTGCCGACGGGGACGGCGCTCAAGTTGTGCTAGAGGATTTGCATCGTTTGACACGGATAACCAAAGAAGCTTATCCTCAGATTCCTTATTTTCTTTTGGGTCATAGTATGGGATCCTTTTTTGCACGACGGTATCTTTGTTGTTTCGGTCAGGAGTTAGATGGCGCTATTATTATGGGAACTGGCAACCAAACTCGTCTTCAAGCCGGTATGGGGATGCTGCTGACTACGCTGCTGGCCAGGTTTCACGGTTGGAGGTATCGCAGTAATTTTATTGATCGAATGGCATTTGGCGGTTATAATGCCAAGTTTGAGCCGGCCCGTACGGAAAAAGATTGGCTGACGAAGGATGCTGAGATTGTAGATGCTTATCTTGCAGATCCGCGCTGCACATTTTTGTTTACTTTAAATGCCTATTACAGCCTGTTTCATATGATTTCTCTACTGCACCAAAAGGCGTTCCTCTCCCAAATACCTAAAAATCTGCCCGTTCTTTTTTTGGCCGGTGCGGAAGATCCTGTTGGAAATTTTGGCAAGGGTGTCAAACAGGTGGCAGAAACTTTTCGAAAGCTGGGTGTACGGCAGGTGCAATGCAAACTTTATCCCAATGATCGACATGAGATTTTGAATGAATTGGACCGGGAAGCGATCTATGAAGATATAGCCTGTTGGTTGGAAGACCATCGATAAAGCAAAAAGACATTTCCGCTCCATTCTGTACGGAAATGTCTTTTTGCATTATACTTGGTACAACAGACCGTTTTTTAAATCGTCCTTTGCCATTTTTTTGGCTTTGTAGTGCAGCTTTTTTCCGGAGGCATTTCTTGGAATCTCCTGGACAAAGCGATAGTATCTGGGTCGTTTAAAATTTGCGATCATGGGGCTCTTTTTGCAGTAAAGATCCATGTCCTCGGCAGTAATCTTAGCACTTTTCCGGACGATATAGGCGGTTACCACCTCGCCTCGCGCCCGATCAGGAACCGATGTGACAATACAATCCTTAACAGCGGGATGGGTTAACAGAATTTCTTCTACTTGGGTGGGATAGATGTTTTCACCGGCCGAAATAATCATGTCATCTTTACGCCCGACGATAGTAAAGAAACCTTGCGCGTCCCAGGTGCCCAAATCTCCGGTATACAAGAAGCCCTTATAATATTTGGCAGCAGTTTCTGCAGGATTGTTGTGATAACAGCAGGGTGATTTTCCGGGTGCTCGCACGATAATTTCACCGACAGTTTGGTTATCATGGGGAACCAATTGGGTAGGTTCAGCGCGGCCATCCTCTACTGCTTCCACCAAAAGTACCTGGTCGTCTGTGCAGGCTCGCCCAGCCGACCCGGCCATTTCCGGTAGATCCTCTGGACGCAGAAAGGTGTTCCAGAAAGTTTCCGTGGTTCCATATCCGTTGAAAATGCGGGGCGTCAACTGTTTCTGATACCGGATGCAGGCGGCTCGATCTAAGGCGCTTCCCATAGTAATGATCCCTTTTAAGCTGGAAAGATTACGGCCTTGTTGTTGCTGTGTATCTGCCAACCGCTCCAGAACGGCAGGTACGCCAATAAGAAACGTCAGTTCGAATTGTTCCACGTATTGTAGGACGAGCTCCGGTTCAAATTTTTCCAGTATCACCACTGTGCCGCCTACATATAAGGTCGGACAAGGCCCGCCGGAGTGGAGACCGCCTCTGTGAAACCAAGGTGTGGTGTTCATAGTTTTGTCTGCAAAGGTAAGAGGAAAGTTGAAAATGACATCATGGGCAGACATGATCTCGTTGATACTGCGGATTGGAACTCCTTTTTGCCTGCCAGTGGTGCCGGGGGTGTACAGCCGGGTGGTTTCAGTGTACATATCTAGATACAGCGGAATCTCCGGCTGACAGGAAGGACTGCCGGCAACAAAATGTTCGTAAGGAATAAAACCGTCTATAGCATTCTGCTGATGCTGTAAATCCGAAACTATAACCGTATCTGGCTGATGGGCAGATAGACGCAAAGCAGTTTTTGTGTCCTGTTGAATCATGGAATCTACGATCAGCGCCTTAGGACATGAGTCCTCTAGTATTGCCGCTGATTCTCCGGGAGAAAGGCGGAAGCTAACAGGACAACTGACAGCGCCCAACTTTTGCGTTGCAATATAAGCAAATACAAATACAGGGCAGTTCATCAGTTGCAGCATCACCACATCTTCGAACCCGATTTTGGCCTCTTTAAGAGCGTTGGCCAGCCGATTTGCCTCAATATCCAGCTCCCGATAGGTCCAATGCTCGCCAGTTTTCGGGAAGAAGAGTGCATCCCGGTCCGGAAAACGCAGTACATTTCTTTCGAATCCTTGAATCCAGGTGAATTTCTGTTCCAGGACTGGTTGAAGACCCGATTTCTCTGTGTTCTGTTTATGCAAATGAAATTTGCTGTAAACGTTGTCAACCTCGGATTGGATTTGATGCAACAGGGAGATGACCTGGTTTTCCTCAAAGGAATAGTTGTTCTTTGCACTGCAATTCCCCAATAAGCGCAGCATGTCGATGGCTTTTTCGGTGCGGGCCGTTGCAACCCGTTCAAACCGTTCTTTCTTGGTTTCTTTGTGCATGGAACGACCTCCTTAAAAAGTACTAGTTGTTTTGAATGCAGGAGAATCTACATCTTATACTGTAATGGAATACCCTAATTTCACGGCATCTAGATCCAACAAATACCGCTTGGTTTGACTGCCGCCGCAGCATTTTTTCAGTGCAGCTGTTACGGTATCCAGCGTGGGGATGTTTTTTTGCCGAAGCAACTGACCCAGGAGAATCAAACTGGCGCCACCGGCAAGATTGTGTTCTTTCTCTAATTCACCGGCAGGCAGCGGGATTTCAGTCAGATCAGTGCGGGTGGTATCGGAGGTTACCATGGAGGAATCAAAGAGAACCAGCGCGTTCTTGTCCGCAGCCTGGATGAATTTATCGTAGGAGGGTTGGTTCATTGCAATAAGCACATCCGGATGCGCCAGCATAGGGGATCCGATACGCTCCTTCGAAATGCGGATGGTACAATTTGCGGTTCCACCTCGCATTTCCGGCCCATAAGATGGTAGCCAGGAGATTTCCTGTCCGGTCAACAGTCCGGTATAAGCCAATACCTTCCCGGCAAACAAAATTCCTTGCCCGCCAAAGCCGGCAATTACGCAATTCATACGCATGAAAACACCGTCCGATCTACGAAAGTTCCCAAAGGATAGTAGGGGATTCCTTCGGTTTGCAGCCATTTAATTGCTTCCCGAGGAGATAATTTCCAGTTGGTAGGGCAGGCAGAGAGAATTTCAATTAAAGAAAAGCCTTTCCCCTGTAGCTGATTTTCAAACCCTTTTTGAATGGCTTTTTTTGCAGCCAAAACATGGCTGGGAGTGTCCAGCGCAACCCGTTCCAAATAAGCTACGCCATCTAAACTTGATAGTAACTCGCATACCCGAATTGGGAAACCTGCCAGATGCGGGTCCCGTCCGTATGGGGTTGTTTGGGTTACCTGATCCGGCAGTGTGGTGGGTGCCATCTGCCCACCGGTCATCCCGTAAATGGCATTGTTAATAAAAATTACGGTGATGTTTTCGCCGCGTGCAGCTGCATGGACAGTTTCAGCCATACCGATGGCGGCCAGGTCGCCGTCCCCCTGATAGGTGAATACCGGTTGATCCGGGCGAACACGCTTGATACCAGTGGCAATTGCCGGTGCACGTCCGTG
>CAYZTR010000017.1:0-32882 GCA_964481575.1 uncultured Eubacteriales bacterium | reverse complement strand
ATAGCAGCTAAGTCGCCATCGCCTTGATACGTAAAGATGATATTGTCCGGAAGTGCTCTCTTTAATCCGGTTGCCACAGCCGGTGCACGTCCGTGGGGCGCTTCTATGACGTCGATATTAAAGTAATTATAAGAAAGTACGGCGCATCCCACCGGAACCACGGCAATGGTTTGGCCGGTGATGTCAAGGTTATCCAATACTTCGCCTACCAAGCGATGCGCAATGCCGTGCCCACAGCCTGGGCAAAAATGTGTTGGCACGTCCAGTAATGCCTTTTTTTCTAAGTTCTTCATAGGCGCATCCCTTCTGCAATTTCTTTCAGCTTTTCAAAGATATCTTCCGCCTGTGGAATATTTCCGCCGCAGCGTCCGTAAAAGGAAACAGGTCGGGTACCTTCCAGAGAAAGTCTGACATCGTCAACCATTTGCCCTTTGTTCATTTCTACGCACAGGAATTCCTTGGCCGTGGCAGCCAGTGACTGCAATCCCTTGGAAGGGAAGGGCCACAGGGTAATGGGACGAAACAGACCGACGCGAATCCCAGCTTCTCGGGCCATATGTACAGCTGTCTCAGCAGTGCGTGCAACGGCGCCAAAAGCTGTGATGACAATATCAGCATCCTCCAGCTGGCAGCCTTCAAACCTCTGTTCTTCTTCCAGAATAGTCTCATATCTTTCATATCGCGCAGAGATGCTGGCTTCCAACAAATCCGGATCCAGATACAGGGAGTTGATAATGCGATGCGGACGTTTCCCACCATGTCCGGTTAGTGCCCAATCACCGGGGGCTGGAGGATCCTGCGGTTCCGGAAGAATCAGCGGTTCCATCATTTGTCCAAGAAATCCGTCAGATAGAATCATGGCCGGTACCCGATATGTTTCGGAAAGCTGGAATGCCAGAGAGACAAAGTCTGCCATCTCCTGTACAGAACCGGGAGCAAGGACGATTATGTGAAAGTCTCCGTGACCTGCCGCTTTAGTAGCTTGCCAATAATCCCCCTGTGCCGGCTGGATGGTTCCGAGGCCGGGGCCGCCCCGCTGGACGTTGACAATGACGCCTGGTACATCCGCACCGGCCATATAGGAAATGGCTTCCGTCATCAAGCTGAGTCCGGGTGAGGAGGTGGATGTCATGGCGCGGATTCCGGCGGCGTTGGCGCCTTGCATCATATTGACGGCAGCTATTTCACTTTCTGCCTGGAGATAAACACCGTTTTGTTTGGGTAATTCTTTGGAAAAATAAGCAGCGACCTCTGTCTGCGGCGTAATCGGGTATCCGAAAAAAACCTTGCAGCCGCAACGAATTGCCGCTTCAGCCAATGCTTCATTCCCTTTCATTAAAATTCGTTCCATTATTTATTCCTCCAGTAGTAGGGCTTGATCTGGGCACATGAAAGTACATCTTCCACAATTGACACACGCTTCTTTGTCCTGCAAAGCAATGGGATAATAGCCCTTTTGATTCCGGAAATCTGTGGAGAATATCAGCAAATGCTTGGGACAAACGTCAACACAAAGGCCACAACCTTTGCAAAATTCTTGGCGTATGGTTAACATATAAATCCTCCCCGCGTTTTTAAGATAATCTTATTTTAACAGGATTTGTAAATATCTCAAGTCTCATATACTAGAGTTTAAGATTAATTCATATTTAAAGAATAACGTTGTTAAAAGAAATGCTAGAATATAAAAATATAGCAATTCTTTTAATCCGTTGACAGCAACTTCATTTTTTGTTAAAATCACCTCGGAAAGAAGGCGATATCATGATAGCAAACTATCATACTCATACCGTCCGGTGCAATCATGCAGTTGGGACAGAGCGGGAATATATCGAAACGGCCATTGCGCGCGGGATTCAGGTGCTAGGCTTTTCGGACCATTCCCCCTATGTTTTTCCGTCTGCATGGAATTACTACTCCGGGCATCGGATGAATTTGACCGATGAAACCGAAAGTTATTTTCAAACCCTTCTTGATCTGCGTCAGGAATATAAGGGGCAGATTAAGATTTTCATTGGGTTAGAGGCCGAGTACTATCCGGATTTGTTTGATGATTTTCTTTCTTTTTTAAAGCCCTATCCATTAGATTATTTGATTATGGGGCAGCATTTTCTTGGGAATGAGTTAGGTGAATCCCCCTGCGGCTGTGCTACTGAAGACGCTGCGCGGTTACGTCGGTATGTGGATCAATGTCTGGAAGGTTTGCGGACGGGGAAGTTTACCTATTTGGCGCATCCGGATAATCTGAACTATACACCGGATGACGCCGTTTACAGGAAAGAGATGACACGTTTATGCAGCAGTGCAAAGGATCTGGGGATTCCTATGGAAGTGAATTTCCTGGGGCTGGAAGAAAAACGCCATTATCCGTGTGACAAATTCTTTTCTATCGTTTCTCAGGTGGGAAACGATGTAGTCTTTGGATGCGATGCGCATCGTCCCGACGCTGTGGGCCATCCGGGTAATCTGGCCAAGGCAGAAGCCTTTGCGCAAAAGCATCATTTGCATGTGTTGGAGGAACTGGTACTCCGTCCGGTGTGGTAAAAGATACAGATGATCCTGCTTCTCAGGGAGGGGGTCATCTGTTTTTGTTTTATAGATATTTCAATGTTATTGACAAGTGTCAAAAAGTGTGGTAAAATATTTAAAACGATTGAATTATTTTGGGAGTGAAATTATGTGTAGATTAAAATCTCTGGCTGCTTGGTTGTTGGTTTTTTGTCTGATGCTTGGCACGGTGTTAAAAGCTTCAGCGGAAAATCCAATTTCTCAAAAGCCGGACTCGGATTGGTCTGCTTTCTGGATCTGGGATAATAGCAATGAGAATAATACCTGGATGAATTTGCGAAAGACCGTGTTTTTGTCCTCTGTCCCGCAGGAGGCTGTCGCCAAAATCGCCGTGGATTCTCATTATTGGCTTTATGTGAACGGGCAGCAGGTAGTATTTGAAGGCGGATTGCTGCGGGGCGTGACCAGCACTTCTGGCTATTTTGATCAGGTAGACTTGGCGCCCTATTTAAAGAAAGGCGAAAATACTATTTGCGTGTTGTCCTGGTATTGGGGGCCGAAATCTCAAAGTTACTCTAATACGTCTTCCGGTCAAGCGGGATTTCTCTTTCAATGTCAAATGGGGGATCAACTTGTGATTTCCGATGACAGTTGGCGCGTCCGGCGGAACTCAGCCTATCTGGATGATAGCAAGCTGGGTGTTCGTCAGCCAAACGTACGGATTCCTGCCTATAACATCTATTACGACGCCAGAAATGCTTTGGATGCAGATTGGACGGAAGCTTCTTTTGACGATTCTGATTGGTCCCTGGCTACTGTAAAAGGTGCTGCGCCTTGTGCTCCCTGGGGGGATCTTTACCTGCGGACAGTTCCTCTCATCAAGGATTATGGGATCTCCTCTTATCTTAACTCCAGTGATGTGAAAGGGGTCACCACCACAAAAACGACAACCTTTTCCATGCAGTTGGATATTAACATTCAGCTGACCCCATATTTGAAGATTGTTACTGATACACCCGGTCAGAAAATTATCATTACCACGGATAACACCACCGCAGCCAATATTGACTCGGTCCAATCCACCTATGTGACCACAGCTGGAGAGCAGGAATTTGAAGCATTGGGGTGGTTTAACGGTCAATATATCAATTACCAGATTCCGGCAGGTGTCACCATTTTGGAGCTTGGCTATCGGCAATCCGGCTATGATGCCGATATGACAGGGTCCTTTGAGACGACCGATGCCTTCTATAATACTTTGTGGCAGAAATCCCTTAATACCTTATACGTGACCATGCGGGACAATTTTATGGATTGTCCTGACCGGGAACGCGCCCAGTGGTGGGGCGACGTGACCTCTGAAATGATGGAGGTAATGTACTCCATGGATCAAAGTGCCTATGCCTTGTATGAAAAGGGACTGGCCACCAAGCTGGGATGGCTTGTGACAGATTCGGAGGATCCTGGTCGCAACGATGTTCTGCAAACGGTAGTTCCCATTTCGGGGTACTATTATGAGCTTCCTATGCAGGAATTGGCGGGTATTGTTGGCATATGGGATTATTATGTATATTCCGGCCGCGACTATGTCTGCGAAGAAATGTACGAGGCATGTTATCGGTATTTGATGAAATGGACGATGGGAACCAACGGCCTGATTTCCCACCGGGGCGGCTCCTGGGATTGGATGGACTGGGGTGACCATTCCGACACAACTGTTATTGAGAATGCCTGGTACTATATGGCATTGGATGCTGTGCAGAAAATGGCACATGTGGCCGGGGATACCTCCATAGATGCTGAGATTGAATACCGTAGAAGTTCTATCTATGTTTCTTATAACAATCTTCTTTGGACGGAGACCGGTTATCGTTCGCCAAACCGGTCAGAAGCAGACCCGGATGATCGGGGCAATGCCCTTGCAGTTTTATCCGGCCTGGCATCCAGCGACAAATATGATACGATTTTGCAGGTGCTGACCACTGTGTACAATGCCAGCCCCTATATGGAGCGGTATGTGGAGGAAGCCCTGGCCGTCATGGGAGAGATGGAAGCTTGCCAACAGCGGATTCGGGACCGTTACACCTACATGGTGGAGTATGACTACAGCACTCTTTGGGAATTCTGGACTACCAGTGCGGAAAACGGTGTTGGTACTATGAACCACGCCTGGACAGGCGGCCCTTTGGTGATCATGTCCAAGTATATGGTCGGGATTGCGCCAACCTCCGCTGGCTATGCCACCTATCAGATTAAGCCGGTTATGGGGGAGCTTTCCCAGGTATCTGCCAGCGTTCCCTCGGTGCAGGGTGATATTGTTGTGCGTGCGGTGAAAAATGAGAGTACAGCTTCTGTATCCATGGAAGTGGTGTCGCCGGAGGGAACACAAGCAGAAATTGCCGTACCAAGATACGCAGAAGTAAATGCTTCTATTACTGTAAACGGTGAAACGGTGTATGCCGGCGGCGCGGGTGTGGAGAATTCCACTGGCGCGGTATATTCCCATGAAGATTTAAATTATATTTATCTCAGCGCAGTCCCCGGTACTTATCAGATTGAATCTGCCCCTGGGAAGGGTGACACAGCTACTTCCCATACTTTGACCATTCTTGGGGAGGAAGGCGGCACTGTGACCGTCGGTGGACAGGAAGTGACTTTGCCCTATACGCTGACTTTTACTAATACTTTTCGGAGTATCATTGCAGCTATAGCTGCAGAAGGGTATAGCTTTGTTGGATTTACTGGCTATTATCCAACTACAGAGGAGTCCTTCCGGTCTTCCATTTCTGATGATGCTACGATTCGCGTGCAGTTTGCCAGACAAGAGGTTGCGCCTTATTCGACTGTGACGCTGCATAATCTGCCAGGCAGCGATGTGACCGTTATGTACAATGGGAAGCGATTTACTGGTGATACCGGTAACCTTGTAGTAGCAACCGGATCGCAGATAACACTGACTGCTGTGGATGCAGAGGATGGATTTTACTCGTTCCGTTGTTGGAGCGGAGATTATTATTCAGCCGATCCGGAAATTGCCTTTACAGTGGACGGAGACTGCTCCTTATATCTTAATGCAGCCGTTATGCTACAGGAAAATTTTGCGCAAGGTGCCAGTGCTTCCGCATCGGATTCTCTGGAATCCGGCTCCACTTGGTCGGTACGGAATCTGACGGACGGTCAGATCGACACCGGATTTACCACCAATGTACTTTCTAAAAACCTGACCACGCCTTTCACCATTACGTTGGATTTGGGCACTGTGAAAACTTTTGACAAGATCACCTTGTATCCCCGGACAGATGCTGTGTCTGTTACCGGTGGCAGTCCAAACTTTCCGGCAGATTTCGCCATTCAGGTCAGCATGGATAATCAAACCTATACTACGGTGAAGCGGGTGCAGGATGATACCAATCCTTTCAATTTGCCACAGAGCTATACCTTTGATGTTTCTACAGCCAGATATCTGCGGATTCAAGTCTATCAATTGGGAGAGATTGCTGCAGATGAAGGAACGGCTTCTGCTTATCGAGTACAGTTAATGGAGATACAGTTGTTCCAGACCGCTACCGAGAGCAACCACACTCTTGCCATTTCCGGATCCGGTCAGATTAAAGTCAATGGCACCGTGGAAACTTTGCCTTATATCGGTAGTTTCACCACGGAGGATGTGATTGCTCTGGAGGGTGTCCCGGCGGACGGGCGGGCTTTTACCGGTTTCACCGGAGACTATACCGGTGGCCAGGGCGTAATAATGTATCTGAATCTGCGCCATGACGTGGATTTAACCGCCAATTTTACTGCCGTTACTGCTTCTGGTGGGGTTTTCATATCAGATCTTACTGTTCCGGCCGGGCAAGCAACGGAGGTCGCTTTTGTTTCAGATACCCCGTTGATCTGGACGGTGGAGGATGCGGTGGGGAATCCATCAGCTATCGCGGATTTGCAAATTCATGCAGATGGTACTGTTGTGTTGTTTGGCAAACTGGAAGGGACTTCCAATCTGGTGGCCCGTACACAAGACGGCAGCGTTTCGGCTGTTGCATTGGTGACAGTAGCTCCGGAAGAACCTGCTTTGCTTGGAGATCTGAACCAAGATGGCAAGCTGTCTGTCACCGATGTTGTGCTGCTTCGAAAGGCAATTCTTGGCGAAAACTTTGACGATGTTGGTGATATGAATCAAGATCAGAAGCTTTCCGTTACGGATGTAGTGCTTCTGCGTAAGGCAATTTTACTAGGAGCGTAAACTGCTTCGACGAATCTATGATATAAAAAATCAGCGACGGGATTTTCCCGTCGCTAATTTTTATGTTAAGATAACTTATCCTTCGTTGTCGACAGAATCTGCAACCAGATTCTTCATGTTGTACAAGCCGACAGGTTTTCCGGCCATATAGATGGCGGCTGAAACAGCCCCGGCGGCAAATACTTCCTTGGAACGGGCTGAATGGGAGAGCGTTACAATCTCATCCCGACCGGCAAAGATTACCTGATGTTCCCCAACAATGGTGCCCCCGCGGATGGCATGCATGCCGATTTCCTTTTTTTCCCGTTTGGCGCGGCGATCGTGTCGGTTATAAACCAGTTCCTTGCTGTTGTCCAAAGCATCGTTGATTTCATCTGCCAACATGATAGCTGTACCGGAAGGTGCATCTACTTTTTGATTATGATGCGCTTCCACAATTTCAATATCAAAGCTGTTTCCTAAGATGCCGGCGGCAATCCGGGATAGTTGACAAAGCAAATTGACCCCCAGACTCATATTAAAACTGAAGAAAATGGGAATTTTTGCTCCTGCTTCCTTGATTCTGGCGGTTTGCACATCATTGTAGCCAGTGGTGGCTAGAACGCAGGGGAGGCCCTGCTGACTGGCATATTCCAGAATAGAATCCAGAGAAGAAGGGTGACTGAAATCAATAATCACGTCCGCTTCTTTCTGAACTTCCTGGATGGATTGGTACACCGGGAACGCGGCATCCCCAGTTATCAGATCCACACCGGCGACAATTTCAGCATCTTCCCGTTCCGCCACGCAGGCGGTGATTACCCGCCCCATACGGCCGAGACATCCGACTAATAAAATCCTGGTCATAGTTTAACGTCCTTCCTGTTGTGGTAAAAGGGCGCCGGTATTACCAGCGCCCTAGAGAAATGCTTACAGCAGACCGACTTCGGCCATGCGAGCCTTCAACGCCACAACCTTATCTTCAGTCATGGGATAGAGGGGGAGGCGGGGCTGACCGAAGGCGTAACCCATTTGATTCAATGCTTCCTTCACAGGGATGGGATTCACATCACTGAACAGCGCGTTAATCAAATGCAAATACTGCAACTGCAGGGCGGCAGAGCCTTCTATATCACCGTCAAACCACTTTTGACAAATATCGTGGGTCTCCCGTGGTGCCACGTTGGACAAGACGGAAATGACGCCTTTGCCACCCAGAGACAAAATGGGAACAATTTGATCGTCGTTGCCGGAGTAAATATCCAGCTCATCGCCGCACAGAGCGCGCATCAAAGCGATCTGTGACAAATTTCCGCTTGCCTCCTTGGCTGCTACAATGTTGGGATGTTGTGCCAGTTTCTGGTAGGTTGCAGGCTGAATGTTGACGCCGGTGCGGGAAGGAACATTGTAGAGTATAATGGGCAGGTTAACAGCATCCGCAATGGCATTATAGTGGGCTACCAGACCGTTCTGACTGGTCTTGTTGTAGTAAGGCGTGACGCAGAGTAGAGCATCTACACCGACGCTTTCTGCTTCCTTGGAAAGGCCGATGGCAAATTTGGTATCGTTATTGCCGGTTCCTGCTATCACGGGAACCCGGCCGTTGACATGCTCCACGCAGGCTTGAATGACCGCCAGATGCTCCTGGCCGTCCATGGTGGCTGATTCGCCGGTGGTGCCGCAAACCACAATGGCGTCGGTGCCGTTATCAATCTGAAAATCAATGAACTTCCTGAACTCCGGGAAGTTGACACTTCCGTCTGGATGCATGGGAGTAGCAATTGCGACTGCGGCGCCGGTAAAAATAGTATTCTTCATAATGGTTCCTCCTATGTCAAATTTCTTACTTTACAAAGCTCAGTCCATATAACCTTCTGCACAAAGCAGTTCTGCCAGCAAAACGGCGCCGCCAGCAGCACCACGCAGGGTATTATGAGACATACAGACAAATTTGTAATCATACTGGGTATCAGGGCGGAGCCGACCGATAGAGATGGCCATACCGCCTTCCAAATCTCTTTGCAGCTTGGTCTGGGGCAGATTGTCTTCTTCAAAGTAATGCAGGAACTGCTTGGGAGCATGGGGAAGCTGCAATTCCTGAGGCCGGCCAGAGTAGGAGGCCCAGATTTCTTTGATTTCATCCTCAGTGGGTTTCCGGTCAAAGGATGCGAATACAGCTGCCATATGTCCGTCCGATACGGGAACCCGCAAGCACTGCGCCGTAAAACTGGGCTTTTCTGCCGGGACGATAACGTCTCCCTGAATTTTCCCCCAAATTTTCAAGGGCTCCTGCTCCGATTTTTCCTCCTCGCCGCCGATGTAGGGGATTACATTGTCCACGATCTCAGGGAAGGTTTCAAAAGTTTTGCCAGCACCGGAGATAGCTTGATAGGTGCAAACCAGCGCCTGTTTTACGCCAAACTTCTCATCTAAAGGAAAGAGAGCGGGAACATAAGACTGCAGAGAACAATTGGATTTTACCGCCACAAAGCCGCGCTTGGTTCCGAGACGTTTCCTCTGGGCCGGAATAATGTGAATGTGCTCCGGGTTCAACTCCGGAATGACCATGGGGACGTCCGGCGTATGACGGTGGGCGCTGTTGTTGGAAACAATGGGGCATTCCAACTTTGCGTAACTATCCTCCAACGCGCGGATTTCCTCCTTCTTCATGTCTACGGCACAGAAGCAGAAGTCTACCGAAGCGGCAATCTTTTCTTTGTCAGCAGTGGCGTCCAGGATGACCAAATCTTTCACAGCATCGGGGATAGGGTCGGCCATCGCCCACTTACTACCCACGGCTTCCTGATAAGTTTTCCCGGCGGAGCGAGCCGAAGCAGCCAGCACCTTAACAGTAAACCAGGGATGATCAGCCAGCAGTGTGGCAAAACGCTGCCCCACCATACCGGTGGCGCCGATAATACCGACATTGTAATGCTTCATTGAAAATCACAATCCTTTGATTAAAATAGAAAAATTTTCGTTGCAATAAAAAAACCGGTTGCGAACCGGCCATCCATGCAATATAATAGACATACTGCCATTACATGCAAGATAGCGCTCCACCTCATTTTGGGGTGACAATCCGCTGGTTCTTCACCAGAGAATCAGCCCGGTAGCCCGCCGTAGCCAGCCGAACTTCGGCAACATTGCCTTTCTCAGGGGGTCATTGGCCCGGCGGCCTTTGCCCCTGGTACTCATCGCAGTTGCGCCTCTACCTTATATATGCAACTTTCTTGCTCCTATAGTAACACGGTCTTCTGTATTTGTCAAATACATTTTATGTTAATTTTGGGAAAAAGGTGAAAGATTATGCTGAAATCTGATTTTTTTTATGACTTGCCGGAAGAATTAATTGCTCAAACTCCTCTAGAGCCGAGGAATTCCTCACGGCTTTTGGTGATGGATAAAGCCACTGGCCAATTGAAACATGACCGGTTTTTCAATCTGCAGAATTATTTGCATCCAGGGGATACTCTGATCCTGAATGATACCCGCGTTTTACCCGCCCGTATTTACGGGGTAAAGGATACCGGTGCAGTGGTGGAGTTTTTACTGCTGAAGCAAACGCGGGAAAAGGTTTGGGAGTGTTTGGCCGGCCCCGGAAAAAAAGCGAAGCCCGGTGCAGTCTTTTCTTTTGGAGAAGGAAAGATGAAGGGAGAAGTTTTGGAGGTGTTGGACGGCGGCAATCGGTTGGTGCAATTTACTTGTGATGATGTTTTCTTTGAAGTGCTGGAGCAAATTGGGCAAATGCCGCTGCCGCCATATATTACAGAAAAGTTGCAGGATCAGGAGCGCTATCAGACAGTTTACAGTCGGGAGTTGGGCTCAGCTGCGGCCCCTACGGCCGGACTGCATTTTACGCCGGAACAGCTGGAAGAACTCCAATCCTTTGGTGTTAATATCGGTTATGTGACGCTGCATGTGGGCCTTGGTACCTTCCGCCCTGTGAAGGAGGAGGATATTACCAAGCATCTGATGCACACAGAACATTATACGATGCCGCAGGAAACGGCCGACTTGATTATGCGCACTAAAGCGGCCGGAAATCGGGTGATCTGTGTAGGCACCACCTCTTGCAGGACTGTTGAAAGTGTTGCTTCTTCCGGCGAGATTCGGGCTTGCTCTGGGGATACTTCGATATTCATCTATCCCGGTTATTCTTTTAAATGCATGGATGGCCTGATTACCAATTTTCATTTGCCGGAGTCTACTCTGATTATGTTGGTATCTGCCTTTGCTGGATATGAGCATACCATTGCTGCTTATCATACTGCCGTTCAGGAAAAGTACCGCTTTTTTTCCTTTGGCGATGCAATGTTTATTTGCCAGTTTTGATTGAGTGTGTGGATATGCAGAGGCGAAGTTGCTACATATCTTCCGAATAACGTAGGGGAAGGTGCTTTTTTACATTATTTAATTTGTTTATGCATGGCTCGATGTGAGCTCTTGACATTTCTCTATAAATTCGGTACAATATCAAAGTTAAAATAGGGGAGTGGGGCTTTTTGCTGTACTTCGGGAAATAGAAGAAGAAAGGTGGATTTCTATATGCATTGGTCTGACCCCATCGCTGATGAAATCATCAAAAGACATCCGGATAAGGAGGAATATGTTTGTGCTGCCGGGATTAGTCCTTCCGGTTCTGTGCATATCGGTAATTTTCGTGATGTAGCTACTAGCTATAATGTGGTACTGGCCTTGCGAAACAAAGGAAAAAAGGCAAAACTGCTGTTTTCCTGGGATGATTTTGATCGACTACGGAAGGTGCCGGTGAATGTGGCGAAGATTGCGCCGGATTTTGATCAGTATATCGGTAAGCCATATGTGGATTGCCCTGATCCCTTTGGTTGCTGTGCGTCTTATGCTGCACATTTTGAAAAGGAATTTGAGCGCAGTGTGTCGGCTTTCGGGATCCAGATGGATTTCCGGCATCAGGCTGAAATGTATCGCAGCGGAAAATATAAGGACAATGTGCTGGAGGCCTTGGCTAAGCGCGGTGAGATTTATGATCTCTTGGAAGCTTTAAAAGCGAAATATGGCGCCAAAAACGTAGAGTCTACCTCCGGCCATCAGGCTGAGGTTAAGGATACCCGTGCTAAAACAGAAAAAACCCGGGATTCTTATTATCCTGTGGCCATTTATTGCCCTGTCTGCGGTAAGGATGACACCAAGATTACCGCTTATGACGATGCAACCCATCGGGCTGAATACATCTGCGCCTGTGGCCACAGTGACACCTTTGATTTTGAAACTAATTTTAACTGCAAGTTGGCTTGGAAAGCCGACTGGGCGATGCGCTGGAAATATGAACAGGTGGATTTTGAGCCGGGCGGCAAAGACCATGCCACGGTAGGCGGTTCTTACACCGCGTCTTCCGCCCTTTCTAAGCAGGTGTTTGGCTATACGGCTCCATATTTCCAGGGATATGAATTTATCGGGATTAAAGGTTCTACCGGTAAAATGTCCGGTTCTTCCGGTTTAGCCATGACGCCGGAGGTGTTGCTGAAACTGTACCAGCCGGAAGTGATCCTGTGGCTGTATTCCAAAACAGCACCTCTGCATGCTTTTGATTTCTGTTTTGATGATGGAATTCTGCGCCAGTATTTTGAGTTTGACCGCCAACTAAATGCTGTTCGAAACGGTACTGCTGATGAATATGTTTCTGATATTATGGCCCATGCAGCAGTGCCGGGCCATGAGGTAAAAACTGTTCCCATGTCTCAGCTGGTTTCTCTGGGTTCGATTGTGGATTTTAATCCCCCGATGATTGAAACCATTTTTGAAAAAATCGGTACGCCTTATAAGTATGCTGATTTTGCTGAGCGACTGGACTTGGCCAAGTGCTGGGCGGAGACCTGTTCTCCGGAGAGTCTGAATCATTTGCTGCCCAATCGAAACTGGGAAAAGTATGAAACCCTGTCCCCAGAGGAGCAGCAGGAGATTACATTACTGCATGCGTATTTGGCAAATCATGATTATGATCTGGATCAGCTGAATACTGAGCTGTATGCTATTCCCGGCAAAGTGCGGGAGCTTGCTGATGACAAGGCAAGGAAAGCTGCTCAAGGGCGTTTCTTCAAAAATGCCTACCAGCTGTTGATTGGCAAAGAGAAGGGGCCGCGCTTGTATCTGTTCCTGTTTGCTATTGATAAGGCTGCTTATTTGCCTTTGCTGGATTTTTCCACCCCAAAGACCGAAGCCGAGCTGGCTCTAGCTGAACCGGATGTCTCAGTTTCCGCCACAGAACCGGTGTCTTCTGTAAAGCCAGAAATTACGTTGGACGATTTTGGCAAGCTGGATCTTCGGGTTTGTAGGGTGCTGAATGCCGAGGAAATGAAAAAGACCCGGGCTATGATGAAGTTGACCCTGGATGACGGTTTGGGTGGGCGCACCATCATGTCTTCCATCAAGGGGATCTATACGCCAGAACAGTTGATTGGGAAGAAGATTATCGTTATTGCAAATTTGAAGCCGGCCAAGCTATCAGGTGTTATGAGCGAGGGAATGCTTCTGGCTGTTTCTTATGGTGACCACGAATGCAAAATCCTTTTTGCCGATGACGAAGCACCAATTGGATGCACAATTGGATAACAAGTAGTGAATGGAGCTGCCCTGACGTGTTTTTTTCACAGATGGGGCAGTTCTTTTTTTAATTTAAAGTAGCTTATCCTCAAATGACAGAAACAGGCCTCTGAACTTCAATCAAAGATAAGTAGAGGTAACCGTGTGAAATAAAAAAGGACAGACAGCTTCAACTGTCCGTCCTGATTACACTTTTGGAGCGGGCAACGGGAATCGAACCCGCATCCTCAGCTTGGGAAGCTGATATTCTACCATTGAACTATGCCCGCAAGGCACTTATATACTATAACCAATTTGTTCCGGTTTGTCAAGAGAAAAATTTAAAATCTGCGAAACAAAACGGGGATGAAAGGGATTATCAGGTTTTGTTTTAGAAAGTTTGTTAAACTTTCAAACAAGAAAAACAACTTCTTCGAAAAAAGCCAAAAAAAGATTGATAATTTATTAACAATTATCTTGACAAATACGTATTCTGTTATTATAATAGTAACATCGTCGCCGAAATCCATCGAATTCGGCAGTTTAGATTGGAAAGGGAAGTATTTTTATGGCACGAGTTTATAATTTCAGCGCCGGCCCCTCTATGTTGCCGGAAAAGGTTCTGAAGACTGCACAGTCTGAATTGTTGGAGTACGGTACCTCCGGTCAATCGGTTATGGAGATGAGCCACCGTTCCTCTTATTTTGATGCAATCATTAAAGAGACGGAGGCCAACCTGCGGAAATTGATGAATATTCCCGATAATTACAAGGTCGGCTTTTTTCAGGGTGGTGCAACTCAGCAGTTTGCTATGGTGCCTTTGAATTTCATGACTACCGGCAAGGCGGACTATATCGTTACCGGTAATTTCAGTAATTTGGCAGCCAAGGAAGCAAAAAAGTTTGGCACAGTTAATATTGTGGCCACTAGTGAGGACAGAAACTTTACCTATATTCCTGATGTAAATGCTATTTCTTATGATAAGGACGCTTCTTACATTCACATCTGTGAGAATAACACCATCTTCGGTACCACCTATGCGGAAGTACCCCAGGTGGAAGGAATTCCCCTGATTGCCGATCAGTCCTCTATGATTTTGTCCAAGCCGGTAGACGTTTCTAAATACGGCGCCATTTATTTCGGTGTGCAGAAGAATGTGGCTCCTGCCGGTATGGCTGTTGCGATCATCCGGGAAGATCTGTTGGGGAATGCGGCGGATACTGTCCCCACTATGATGAACTATACGACGATCCTGAAAAAGGATTCTATGTACAACACGCCACCTTGCTGGTGCATTTATATGACCGGATTGGTGGCCAAATATCTGCTGGAAGAAATCGGCGGCCTAGAAAATATGCAGAAAATCAATGAAAAGAAGGCGGGTATGCTCTACGACTTCTTGGACAGCCAAGACTTCTTCCACAACCCCGTAGAGCATAAATATCGTTCTATGATGAACGTTACCTTCACCAGCCCCAATCCGGAAATGGATAAAAAGTTCTGTGCTGAAGCTGCTGAGGCTGGTTTCGTGAATCTGAAGGGACACCGTCTGGTGGGCGGTATGCGTGCTTCTATTTATAACGCTATGCCTACCGAAGGAATCGAAAAACTCATCGATTTCATGAAAACGTTTGTTGCCAATAATCAATAATGTAGATTGGAGAAATACAGTCATGTTTGAGATTAAGACATTAAATAAAATTTCCGCCAGCGGATTGTCCTTGTTGGATCCTGCCAAGTACACCGTTGGGGATGAAATTGCAGACCCCGATGCTATCTTGGTTCGTTCGGCTAAAATGCACGATATGGAGGTTGCTCCGAATCTGAAGGCAGTGGCCCGGGCGGGAGCCGGTACCAACAATATTCCGGTGGATGCGTATGCGAAACAGGGAATCGTGGTGTTTAATACACCTGGTGCCAATGCTAACGCTGTCAAAGAATTGGTTTTGGCCTCCTTGTTGCTGTCCTCCCGCCGGATTGTTCCCGGTATTGAATGGGTAAAGACCCTGAAGGGGCAAGGCGACGGTGTTGCCGCCGCTGTGGAAAAAGGAAAATCTGCGTTTGCCGGTCCGGAACTTAAGGGCAAATCCCTTGGCGTAATTGGTCTGGGAGCCATCGGTTGCTTGGTAGCCAATGCTGCTGTGCATTTGGGTATGAAGGTTTACGGCTATGATCCTTATCTGTCAGTGGAAGGGGCCTGGAATTTGTCCCATAATGTCATCCATGTGACGGATGTCCACGAAATATATAAAAACGCAGACTATATTACCCTGCATGTTCCTGCCACGTCAGATACCAAGGGAGCCATCAATGCTTCCACCATTGCCACCATGAAGGACGGCGTACGTATCATCAATCTGGCCCGTGGTGAGCTGGTCAATAATGAAGATGTTTTAGCCGCTCTCGAAGCTGGGAAAGTGGCTACCTATGTAACCGATTTCGGCGCGGATGCACTGATTGGCGCTGAGGGTGTTATTTGTATGCCGCATCTTGGCGCTTCTACTCCGGAATCTGAGGACAACTGTGCTGCAATGGCTGCGGAAGAACTGGTTGATTTTCTGGAAAACGGTAATATTCGGAACAGCGTTAATATGCCTGCTGCTTCCATGCCCAGAACGCCTGATACCAAACGCGTTTGCATCGTGCATTACAATGTTCCTAATATGATCGCCAGCATTTCTACAGTACTTTCGGACGCCGGTGCCAATATCGAAAATATGATCGATAAGGGACGGAAGGATTTTGCCTATTCCATTATTGATGTGAATACGATCGATGATAGTACTGTGGAAAAGGTTCAGGCCATTGACGGTGTGATTCGTGTGCGAGTTATCGATTGATTGGCGATTCGCCATCTTGTGATTTCCCATCTATCTGATATTCATGAAAAGATCCCGACGGCTGAAAGCCGTCGGGATCTTTGTGAATACAGGTCCATTAGAACATGGTTAGATCATTCGTGTTTTGCGAATCAATAATGGTGACAAATTTGATGCTGTACATATCGCACAGCATGCTGGCGTTGCTCTGCGGAGAGCGGATGACGAGAAAGCTAGCACCTACTGTTTCCAGCCGTCCTACCCGATTGACCAGGGTGTTTCCTATCAGCATTTCCAGCCGTATCCACTTTCCGATGTTTTGCTGTAAAAATGCAGGAATGTAAATCGGGTTGGTCATCGTTTCCGGTTGCCTGCTGGTTTGCAGCATGCGGGTGTTAGTGCCCTCCGGGAGCATCATCATATCATCCGTGTTAGTTGTTGTGGTAGTAGTGGCCGCCGTTACAGCCGGCTGAAACACACTGGCATCGTAGCTTGCAAGGTTGCTGTCAAAATTCCAGGTATCCATAGGTTTTCCTCCATTATGTTTGATAGTATAAATCGGTTGGGTTATAGAAGCAGTGAAGATTGATGCGGGTATGCAGTTGTCCGGAACCATTTCTGGGAAATAAGGGGGAGCATGTGTCAGAAAAAGGATTGTAGTACCAAAGCGCGTCCCCAACATCTGATAATTTGTTGCCCTCTAGAGCCCAGTCGGCAATGTCATAGTGAATTTGCTCCGGGGACATATTATAGATGTTTTGGTAGTTGTATTGTCCGCCGATGGTTTCTCTGGCACAGTCAAACTGATAGGGCTGATAAATTACATTTTGAAGACTGCCAGCCCCTTCTCTGGCATATTCACCTTCTGCGGCATGGACCCGGTTCATGATTACGGTAGCAACAGCTTTCATACCGATTTCGCCTTCTCCGCCAGCTTCGCACTTGATGATTCGAGCAAGCAGCTCACGGTCATTAAAAGCCATATTTTCTCACCCAACACCAGTGTATGTGGTTTTTAAAAAGGTGTGCATTGATTTATAAACAATCACTTAAAATACTTACATTTGTACTTGTATTTGGTTGTAGAAATGGCTATAATAAAAACGACCAGACGGCAAAGGTGATTTTGATATTTTTACGGCAAAATAATCTGTGCCGTTATTTTATGAAAGGGGCTTTTATTATGAAAGATTTAAAGGGAACCAAAACAGAAGCCAATCTGATGGCTGCATTTTCCGGTGAATCCGAGGCGCGTAATAAATATACCTATTTTGCTTCGAAGGCCAAGAAAGATGGCTATGTGCAGATTGCTGCGCTTTTTGAAGAAACCGCAAACAATGAAAAAGAGCATGCCAAGATGTGGTTCAAACTGCTGAACGGCGGAATCGGCACGACAGAAGCTAATTTGGTCGATGCTGCTGCTGGAGAAAACTACGAATGGACGGAGATGTATCCGGAATTCGCAAAAGTAGCCCGTGAGGAAGGCTTTGATTATATTGCCCAGCTTTTTGACGGTGTAGCTGCTATTGAAAAAGAGCATGAGGAGCGGTATAAAAAGCTGCTGGCCAATGTGAGGGACGGTTTGGTCTTTTCTAAGGATGGAGACGTTGTCTGGCAATGTGCCAACTGCGGTCATATCTGCGTTGGCCAGAAAGCACCGGAGGTTTGCCCGGTTTGCGCACATCCGCAAGCATATTTCCAGATTAAAGCAGAAAACTATTAATTATTTCTTCTCTAAAACACGGCAGGGGATGATCCCTGCCGTATTTTTATATACATCGCCATCTTTGTTCCTATCTCCAGAAGATGTGTAATTTTAAAAAATTAATTCCATTTCCTCTTGCAATCCGTATGTAAATCTTGTATAATTCAAATATAAATTATACTTTGGAGGTTTTCCGGAATGTTGAGGAAAAAATTATTAAAATCTGTTGTTTCTTCTTTGCTGGTCATTGCTTTGGTCGCTGCAATGCTGAGTTTGTCTGCTTGCGGAAATTCTTTTTCTAAGGTGGGAGATACCGGTACATTCGGTACTTACCAGGGTGAAGCGATTTCCTGGACTGTCCTGGCTGTAGAGGACGGTAAGGCCCTTTTGCTGGCAGATTCTATTCTGGATTGCCAGCCATATAACGATAGTTTAGTAGATGATTTAACCTGGTCTGATTGCTCACTTCGCACTTGGCTGAATGACAGCTTTTTGAATGATGCTTTTACTGCTGAGGAGCAGGCCAAAATTCTGGATTCTTCTTTGGAGGATGCCGGTACTACCGACAAGGTTTTTGTTCTTTCTCAGGATGAATTGAAAGAATATTTGCAGGCAACAGAGTCTCGGTTTAAAGGCGCAACCAGCTATGCTCTGGAACAGGGCGTAGCGCTGACCGGTGATTACGGTTATTGGTGGCTTCGCACTACGGATGATGCCAATACTAAGCGTGTTTGGGCTGTAAATTATCAGGGCACCCTGGGTACGATTTCCACCTATGATTATGGTACTAAAAATGATTCTTTTGTACCTACCCGTTCTGATGTTGGCGTTTTGCCTGCTGTTTGGATCTCCCTGTAACGGAATATCTGCTAATCATAAAACAGGCCGCTCAAAAAGTGGCCTGTTTTAATAATATACGCATGATAATTGTTGCTGGGATTTTGTGCTTCAGAACGTTTTCATATAGTGCTATAATTGTTCAAACAAAATGATAAAGGGAGTTTTGGCGTTGCAGAAACGAATCTATCTTTCCTCACCAACCATGCATGGGGAGGAACTCATGTATATTCAAAAGGCTTTTGATTCCAACTGGATTGCGCCTTTAGGGGAAAATGTTAATGAATTGGAACACGCGATCGTGGAATATACCGGTTGTGGTTACGCAACGGCCCTTTCCGCCGGAACCGCTGCTTTGCATATGGCGGTAAAACTGGCAGGTATTCAGCCGGGGGATGTGGTGCTTTGTTCGGATCTGACCTTTTCTGCTACGGTAAATCCAGTTTCCTATGAAAAAGGAAGGCAGGTATTCGTTGATTGCGAAACTGACTCGTGGAATATGGATCCCATTGCCTTAGAACAGGCCTTTTTGAAGTACCCCCATGCAAAAGCGGTGATACTGGTGAATTTGTATGGGACGCCTGCAAAACTGGACCAGATCCGGAAAATTTGTGACGCACATGGGGTGCCGCTCATCGAAGATGCTGCCGAGAGTTTGGGAGCTACCTATCAGGGAAGGCAAACCGGAACCTTTGGAAAATATGGTGTCTATTCCTTTAACGGAAATAAGATTATCACTACATCTGGGGGCGGCATGCTGGTTTCAAAAGAGGAGGCCGCCTGTCAGAAAGCTCTGTTTTGGGCTACGCAGGCCAGAGACCCTGCTCCACACTATCAGCACAGTGAACTGGGATATAACTATCGGATGTCCAATATTGTAGCAGGAATTGGTCGGGGACAAATGTTGCATTTGGATGAACATATCGCTGCTAAGCAATGGATTTACGAAACCTATCGCCAGGCATTTTCCGATATTCCCGCCATTCAAATGAATCCCATTCCCGCAAACTGCAAGCCCAATCATTGGCTTTCCTGTATGACGATTGCGCCGGAATCGGGTGTGACTCCTCAGAAGATTATTGAAGTTTTGGCTGAAGAAAATATTGAGTCCCGTCCCATTTGGAAACCTATGCACCTGCAACCTGTCTTTGAAGCATGCGATTATATCACTGCCAATGGTGTCTCAGTAGATGAAACCATCTTCCGGACGGGCGTTTGTTTGCCATCAGATATTAAAAATACGCCGGAAATTATGGATCAAATTATTTCGCTGGTTCGCTGTCAATTTTCTTGAAAAAGGTGGAATGCTACCATTAATGGATCCTCCTGTCGGAGCATTGTGAAAACACTGTTGTGCATTATACACAAACATGGTTGCGCACAATTGGTGGTTTTTATGATTGTCAATAAATTAACAAAATCCAATGTTTTCTACTTGACTTCCAAAACAGCAAGTGTTAAAATATTAACAACCCAAAAATAAGATCTGAATATAATGGGTAGATCAGTGAAATTAAGAAAATTTGTAAGGAGTGTCAGAACATGTCTAAACAGACTGAAACCTTTGTGGTTGATGGCGTGGAAAAGCTGGAAGAGCTTCTGAAAAGGGTGCGCGAGGCCCAGGCCAAGTTTGCTACCTATACCCAGGAGCAGGTAGACGCCATTTTCAAGGCGGCCGCCATTGCTGCAAACCAGGCGCGTATTCCTTTGGCCAAAATGGCTGTGGAAGAAACCGGCATGGGCGTAGTGGAAGATAAGGTTATTAAGAATAACTACGCTGCTGAACACATTTATAACGCTTATAGAAATACCAAGACCTGTGGCGTTCTGGAAGAGGATAAGGCTTACGGTGTTAAGAAGATTGCAGAGCCCATCGGTGTGGTCGGCGCTGTAATTCCTACCACCAACCCCACCTCTACTGCGATTTTCAAGACCCTGATTTCTTTGAAGACCCGGAACGGTATCATTATCAGCCCTCACCCCCGCGCCAAGGCTTCTACGATTGCTGCTGCCAAGATCGTGCTGGATGCTGCTGTTGCAGCCGGCGCACCTGAAGGCATCATCGGTTGGATTGATATTCCTACCCTGGATATGACCAATCTGCTGATGAAGGAGGCCGACATCATTCTGGCTACTGGCGGTCCCGGCATGGTACATGCTGCATATTCCTCTGGTAAACCCGCCTTGGGTGTTGGCGCCGGTAATACCCCTGCCATTATTGATGATACTGCAGACATTCTGCTGGCTGTCAGTTCCATCATTCATTCCAAGACTTTTGATAACGGCATGATCTGCGCTTCTGAGCAGTCTGTCATTGTGTTGGATAAGATTTACAACAAGGTGAAGAAAGAATTTGCCGATCGTGGCTGCTATTTCCTGAAAGCCAACGAGATTGATAAGGTTCGTAAGACTATTTTGATCAATGGTTCTTTGAACGCTAAGATTGTCGGTCAATCCGCACATACCATTGCCGGTTTGGCTGGTGTCGAAGTTCCCGAGTCTACTAAAATCCTCATCGGTGAAGTGGAAAGTGTAGATATTTCCGAAGAGTTTGCACATGAGAAGCTGTCTCCAGTTCTGGCAATGTATAAGGCTAAGAACTTTTCCGATGCGCTGGACAAGGCGGAGCATCTGATTGCTGACGGTGGTTACGGCCATACCTCTTCTGTTTATCTGAATGCGGTTACTGAACAGGCTAAGCTGGATGAGTTCGGCGCCCGGATGAAAACCTGCCGTATTCTGGTCAATACTCCCTCTTCTCACGGTGGTATTGGAGATCTGTACAACTTCAAGTTGGCTCCTTCGCTGACCTTGGGCTGCGGCTCCTGGGGCGGCAACTCTGTCTCTGAGAACGTAGGTGTCAAGCATTTGATCAATATTAAGACCGTTGCCGAGAGGAGAGAGAATATGCTGTGGTTCCGTGCCCCTGAGAAGGTTTATATCAAGAAGGGCTGTATGCCGGTTGCGCTGGATGAGCTGGGCAAGTACTATGGCAAGAAGCGCGCTTTCATTGTGACGGATACTTTCCTGTTTAAGAACGGTTACACCAGGCCCATTACCGATAAGCTGGATGAAATGGGCATTGTCCATACCACCTTCTATGATGTGGCGCCTGACCCGACTTTGGCCTGCGCCAAGGAAGGTGCCAAGCAGATGGCTGCTTTTGAGCCCGATGTGATCATCGCTATTGGTGGCGGCTCCGCTATGGATGCTGGTAAGATCATGTGGGTGCTGTATGAGCATCCCGAAGCTGACTTCATGGATATGGCTATGCGGTTCATTGATATTCGCAAGCGTGTTTATACTTTCCCCAAGATGGGCGAAAAGGCTTTCTTTGTCGCAGTTCCCACCTCTGCTGGTACCGGTTCTGAAGCAACTCCCTTCGCTGTTATCACTGATGAAAAGACCGGTGTTAAGTATCCGCTGGCTGACTATGAACTGATGCCGAACATGGCCATTGTGGATGCGGACAATATGATGAATGCGCCCAAGGGTCTGACCTCCGCTTCTGGTATTGATGCTGTCACCCATGCGTTGGAGGCTTACGCTTCTGTTATGGCCACTGACTTTACGGATGGTTTGGCGCTTCGTTCCTTGAAAATGATCTTTGAGTATCTGCCCCGTGCGTATGATAATGGTCCCAATGATCCCGTTGCCCGTGAGAAAATGGCCAATGCTGCAACCATGGCCGGTATGGCTTTTGCCAATGCCTTCCTGGGTGTTTGCCACTCTATGGCTCATAAGCTGGGTGCCTTCCATCATCTGCCTCATGGTGTTGCCAATGCTCTGATGATTGATGAAGTGATCCGTTTCAATGCTTCGGAAGTCCCTGCAAAAATGGGTACCTTCTCCCAGTATGATCACCCCCACACTCTGGCTCGTTATGCGGAGGTTGCCGACTATCTGGGCATCAAGGGCAAGACGGATGAAGAAAAGGTTGAGGGCCTGATTGCTGCCATTGATGATTTGAAGAAGAAGATTGGGATCAAAGATACCATTGCAGATTACGGTATTGATGAGAAGAACTTCCTGGATCGGCTGGATAACATGGTGGAGCAGGCCTTTGATGACCAGTGCACCGGTGCCAACCCCCGTTATCCGTTGATGAGTGAAATCAAGGCCATGTATCTGAAGGCTTATTATGGAAAATAATTAAAACGCTTTCCTTTCTTTGTGAAAAGTTACTTGCAATTGCTGTACTAGCGTGTTATAATGGTGTAGGCAGAATGTACAAATATTCTGCCTTCCCACAGCACAATTTAAGGAGGATTTTACTATGGAACTCATCAAACAACACTCTGGCAAATCTATCTACCGTGATGGCGATAAGTGCCTGAAGGTTTTCGACGATACGTTTTCTAAGGCAGATATTCTTAATGAAGCTTTAAATCACGCCCGTGTTGAGTCTACTGGCCTGAACATTCCCGCCCTGTTAGAAGTTACCAAAATTGATGGCAAGTGGGCTATTGTGACTGAATTCGTAGAAGGGAAGACCTTACGGGAGCTGATGGACGAATCTGCGGATCGTTCGGAGGAATATCTCAATAAATTCGTGGATTTGCAGATGGAGGTACTGTCGAAATCTTGCCCGATGCTCAATAAATTATGGGATAAAATGAGCGGTAAGATCTCCCAGTCCAAGCTGGATGCTACTACCCGGTATGAGCTTCATACCCGGTTGGATGGCATGCGGAAGCATCACAAGGTTTGTCACGGAGATTTCTGGCCGTCAAATATTATTGTAACACCGGAAGATAAGTATTATATTATCGACTGGTCTCATGCAACCCAGGGAAACGGCGCGGCTGACGCAGCACGTACCTATCTGTTGTTCCATCTGGCAGGGAAGCCTGATTTGGCAGAAGACTATTTGAATCTTTTCTGCCAAAAGAGTGACACCGCCAAGCAGTATGTGCAGAAGTGGCTTCCCATTGTAGCAGCCTCTCAGTCTGTGAAGGGGAAACCGGAAGAGCAGGAAATGTTGCTGAAATGGGCTGATGTGGTAGAGTACGAATAATATTCTCACAGAGTCAGGGCTGTCTCACCAGGTTTCATAGCTTTGGTGAGACAGTTTTTTGTAGAATCCTCAAATGTTAATTTTTTGTTCCGGAGGTCCTATATGCGTAAATTTGATACAAAAGTCCAGTACCTGGAATACAAAGTACTCCGTGCAGTGGCGACTCATGCCTGGAAGGGGGACTTGCTGACTTCCATTTCTGATATTCCCAAAGAGATTGTACCCGGCACCACACCTACCATGCGTTGTTGCGTTTATAAGGAGCGCGCCATTTTGTCTGAGCGTGTAAAGTGTGCACTGGGCGGTGACAAAAGCAATCCCAATGTCATTGAAGTTTTGCCCATCGCCTGTGATGACTGTCCTGTATCCGGATATGAGATTACTAACAATTGTCGGGGGTGTATTGCCCATCGTTGTGAAGATGTTTGTAGAATGGGTGCTATTTCTTATGATGAGCACCAGAAAGCTCATATTGACAAAAGCAAATGTGTCAACTGCGGGCAGTGCGCCAAGGTTTGCCCTTACGGTGCTATTACTAACTGGACTCGGCCCTGCGTCAATGCCTGCAAAGTGAAGGCGATCGGACAGGGAGAAGGCCATTCTACTGCCATTGATAATGAAAAATGTATTTCCTGCGGTGCCTGCGTCTACCAATGTCCTTGGGGCGCTATTACTGAGAAATCTTTTATTTTGAATGTTATCGACTTCCTGATGAATAAAAACCAGAAGACCATTGCTGTTGTGGCGCCGGCTGTTTCCAGCCAGTTTACCTATGCTAAAACCGGCCAGGTCATTGCTGGTCTGTATGCTTTGGGTTTTGATGATGTGGTGGAAGCTGCACTGGGCGCGGATATTGTAGCCTATGCCGAGTCCAAAGAGCTGGCAGAAACCAAGGACTACATGACTTCCTCCTGCTGCCCGGCTTTTGTACGATATATTGAATCCGCGTTTCCGGAATTGGCCGACCATGTTTCTCACAACCCTTCTCCTGCCGCTGCTGTAGCCAAACATATCAAGGAGCAGGATCCGGATGTGAAGATCGTCTTTGTGGGCCCCTGCACCGCCAAAAAGATGGAATTCCAGAAGCCGGAAGTAGCTCCGTTTATTGACAGTGTCATCACCTTTTCTGAACTGCAGGCTTTGTTTGATTCCAAAGACATTGAAATTGAAACGCTGGAGGAAGCCGAATTTGATGGTGCTTCCTATTTTGGACGTATTTTTGCCCGTTCCGGCGGCTTGGCGGAAGCCATCGCACAAGGACTGGAGGAGCACGGATATCGGAACTTCTCTTACCGTCCTACTGTTTGTAGCGGTATCTCCGAATGTAAGACTGCTTTGCTGAAGGCAAAAAAGGGTGTCTTGAAGGAGAATTTTATTGAAGGGATGGCGTGTATCGGCGGCTGTATCGGCGGTGCCGGTTGTCTAACCCACGGTGAGCGTAACCGCACAAAAGTGGATGAATATGGTAACCAAGCCGGTAAGTCCATTTCTGACATTGTCACCAATCTGTAATTTTATGGGTAAGAAAAATCCACCGGATTATCCGGTGGATTTTTTAATAGTGGAAAATTATTTCTGACTTGTAGCGGCGGCAGAATCAATCGTAAGTGACAACGGAAACGGCGCGTTCCTCGTATTCCTGCAAGGCTTGTTGCTGCAATTTCGTATCAAGATCGAACTCGGTTCGCAAGTACATCAGGGTGGCTTTATCTGAGGCATAAAGCTCTGTAAAAATGCTTTCTTGATAATCTGCACTGTATAAGTACAGTTCATAGGGGACATACTGTTGATTAATTGCCGTTTGTTCCGCAATGCGCGTATCCACATCGGTGCGGTAGGCTGTCAACAACTCCTGTAACTGGGTTGTCGTCAGATTGATGTTTAGACAGGTCCCGTATGTGATGATGCTTCCGTCAGCCAACTCCAGATCCGCAGATCCGGAAATTTCCAGCTTTCGGTATTGCTGGTAGTCTTCCAGCCTATACAAAGCATTGCTCCCAGTCAGATATTCTTTGGAATTTAATATGGTTGCGAACTGATCCTGAAAATCGTAGAGTTGCACCCAGTAGCATCTGGAAAGTTGTTTTCCGGATTTCAAGTGATAAGTAATGGTGATGGGAACGTTTTCGTGGTAGTCACCTTCCTCATCCACCCACTGACCGCTGACATTTATTATATCCAGTATAGTTGGATCGGCTTGATAAAGTTTCACCTGGTTGGCGTGGATCTGATAGATTGCTTCCAGAATCGCCGGATCCGTCAACTCTACGGAATCGTCATACTTATACGAGAATGTAACTGAGGAAACCTGCGCCAGATCCGGTATACGCGTGACATAGCCGAAGCCGCCGCCGGCCAAGCAACAATAAACGATAATGGAAGTAGCAACAGCGATTCCGCCGTTAAGAAGTGCCCACTTCAACTGCCGAAAACCGCGGCAAATAATGGCGTTGTAAATGACAGCAGATAGCAACGCGCCAATCAGAAAAAACACCAAGAAGGAAACGCTTTCCACTTGATCAGCAGAGAAGATCACCGCTAACAAATAACCACCTAGGATTGAAACCACAATCTGCAAAATAATTGGCAAAATCCTGTAAGCGTAAGCCTGGGAGGCTGATTCATTCTTCCGCTTCAGATTCATCAGGATGGCCAGTATCAGGAAGGCACATCCATACAGGAAGCTAAATAGACAAAGGAGAAGCGGATTGGCAGTCGAAAACACATCGGCATTCATCAGGAACAAACGGCCATAAGGACAAAAGAGGGTAGACAGGTTACCAAGTACAGCTTTTGTATAGTATCCATATAACAGATCCCCGCAAAAATCATGGAACAGTAAATAGAGCAGAAGCCACCCAAGATTGACCACCAGAAGGGAATGCAGCAGATCAAAAGTATGTCCACAGCAAACAGCCAGTAGCGTTGTCAGCGCCAAAGCAGCAAAGAGGAACAATAGAGTGTATCCTAGGGATACCAAAACAGTATTGCTTTCAAAAGTAAAATATGGCAAAACTACACCACAGATGGCCAGAGTCCCATAAGAAAAACCAGATGGAACAGCAGCCGAAAAATAAATTGCGGCAACTCTGGAAAGGAGCAGACCAGTGCGAGATATGGGTAATGCTGCAAAAAAATCGTTGGATTGGCGGGAATGTAAATAACGGAGGTTTATGCAGGAAAGTAGCACCAATAGGCCGCTGAGTCCAAGGTTGAAGATGGTCATAAATGTGGAACACATGCCCGCTGATACCTCAAAGCTGAAGTCTGCAATATGATTGCCGGCTTTTAGGAAATCTTGCATGCTGGTAAAATAACTGGAAAGGTAGAGGCCGGGTTGAAGCAAAAGTCCCAAAATGGTCGCAACCAGGATAAATGGAAAGTTCTTTTTCAACTGCCAGCCAAACAGGGCAAGAGCAGGAATGTGCTTTCGCATAGCAGGATGCTTAACCAAGGATGTTGTGGACATCATAGCCAATCGCCTCCAATTCATAAACAAAAATTTCCTCCAGGGTGGGGGAGATTGCCTCCAGATAGACCGGCTGCAGCGCTGAAAGTGTATTGAGAATTTCTTGCTGTTCGCCACGAATTACCAACTGCCACATGGAGCCGCTTTGGGTTGCTTTCAAAACCTTCAGGTTATCGAATACCTGCGCCTCAACCGGCTGTGGGAAAACAACCTGTACCTTTTGCAGCGTTTCCTTCAACTGATCCAGTTCACTGTTAAAGATGACTTTGCCGTTGTGCAGCAAACCTACATGATCGCACAGATCCTCCAACTCCCGTAGATTATGACTGGCAATAATTACCGTCATATTCCATTGGGAGATACCATTGATCAGTACTTGCTTCAAAGCAGCCCGCATGACCGGATCCAGACCGTCGAAGGCCTCATCCAGCAGAAGGTAAGAGGGTTGGCAGGCCAACGCAAGAATCAGAGCAGCCTGACGCTGCATCCCTTTGGACATGGTGCTGATTTTCCCCAGTGGGGAGATGGGGAATACCTGTAGCATTTTTTCGTAGGTTTCCCAGCAGAACGTGGTGTACATCATGGCATAAAACTTAGCCATTTCCAGCAGGTTGGACTGATGAATAAACCAGGGTGTATCAGACAGATAAAAAATTTTCGCCTTTAACGCAGGATGATCCCCGACGGGCGACCGGTCAACAGTTAATTGGCCGCCATCCGCCAGATAGACGCCGGATAACAGCCGTAGTAAGGTTGATTTTCCGGAGCCGTTGGATCCCACCAGACCGAAAATGGAACCGGTTTCAATCTGCAGATTGATATGATCCAGGGCGGTAAAAGTGTCAAAGCGTTTGGTTAAATCCGTTGCATCAATCATTAGGTGCTTCTCCTCTCTTGATAAACTTTGGTAACAAGTGCTGCTGCATCTTCTTCCGAAATACCGGCAGAAGCTGCCTCTGCTATTGCTTTATAAAAGGCATCGGTTGCTTCCTCCAAAAGCTTTTCTCCGGCTTCTTTGGAGCCGGAAACGAAGGATCCTTTTCCACTGATGGAATATAGGATTCCCTTAGCCTCCAGCATTTGATATGCCTTTTGCACCGTGTTAGGATTGATTCCCAACTCAGCGGCCAGGCTTCGCACGCTTGGAAGCTGTGTATCGGGAAGGAGAACCCCCAGTGCCTTAAGACGCAAGATTTCCCGCATCAACTGTTCATAAATAGGCTGACGTCCGTTAGAATTAATTTGAAACACACTGTCACCCCCTTGGCTGTATTAACTGTACTATCACGAGTAGTGCAGTTGCATTATAGCAAATGATACAACCCTTGTCAAGTCTTATTTCTTTGTCTGTTATGACAATAGAATAAATGAGTATTATGAAAAAACGATCCGTTTAAATTTGTCTATCTTGTAATCCGTAGGATTTTTTGCTATAATAATGTTATTACATGAAACAGAAGGGTGTGAAGGCCGTTGAGGCGTTTTTGTTCGATACTGCGGTTGTTGGCTTTATTGCTGTTCATCTGCATTTCTTTGACCGCCTGTGGCAATCATACGGTGCGTTTTTATGATGCTTCCGGCAATTTGCTTTCAACAGAGACGGTGAGGGACGGCAATTATGCTTCAGCACCTGAGCCGCCGGAAATGCAAGGCTACTCTTTTATTTCCTGGAGTGAAAATTTGTACAGTGTTACGGAGGATCTGGAAGTTTATCCGTGCTATGAGCCATGGGATGTCTATGAGTCATTAGCTTTTTTCCTGCAACATCATTCGGCTTTGTCTGTTGAAAACGTCCATACGGTCAAGGTTTCCTTTGACGAAGCTGTGGGTATCCTCCTAACCTATTCTGGCGAACTTGGGAATTTTACCCTGACTATCCCGCAAGTAAATTCATCTTATCTTTTTGTCTATGAAAAAGTGTACGATGCGGATGGGACATCTTCTCAGTCGGTTGACGCCGAAACCGGGCAGGTGGAAAATTCCCTGTATGTGACCGGTTCTGTGCAAGCTGCTGTTTTTGCAGGCGGCGGATCCGGTATAATTTTTGACTATGTTGGGAATGAAACGGCCAGTGTAACCGATGCGACGGCCCAGGCCAATTGTCAACAGTTGCTGACACAAACCATCCTGGAAGCTGAGACATTGCTTCAACCGGAAGGGTTTAGTCTGTCAGAATTCGGATTTACTACTATTTTAGGAAGCGAATCCTAATTGAGAGAGAAAGTCCCCTGAACTGCAGTCAGGGGACTTTCTCTTTGGGATAAGACTGTGCATAAAGTCATCAGTACCAATTTAACATCTGAAACTTCAATTCAATGGAATAATTGCTGACGAAAGCGAACAGCCCCATTCTTGCCATCTGATTCTTCGTATGACTGAAACAAGGTAATTGCTCCTGTGTAATATCGCCGGTTCAGCTATATGTTTCTCAGGATGTGCAAATGGGCAGACGACAGCGTTTATCGCAATCATTGTAGTTTCGTATGCCACAGTACCGGTCCGGTTATGGCTTTAGGATGCACTTCATTTCCTCCTATAGTCATCTTAGCATAACCGAATGGGAAAGACAATCTTTTGGGATAAACAGCCGTTTTTTCGGGATAAATAGTCAATGCAACTGAACGAAACAATTAAATTATGAAAAAGATAGGAGCCCCACATACTAATGAGGCTCCTATCTATTAAAGCGAGAAGATTACTCTGTATAACCTACACTTAGATCAATGGTATAATAATAAGTGTAACTGCCGGAATTATCACTGTTCACAGGGGATGCCTGCAGTAGAGCAATGTGATCCGTCCCGAGGGAAAGCACACGGAAGGTGACGAAATTCTCTAAGAATGCAGACGGCAGATAGTAGTAAACCTGGTTTCCTGTGCTGATCTCTGTGGTGTACAGGAAAAGACCGGAATGCTCCTCACCGGTTTCTGAATCAGTATCCGTGCGAATATACAGGCCAATGAGCGAATTCCCATCATCGGATAATACCACATCAGGATGTGTTGAATCGTCTAATACAGAGGTATTTACCGGAATGTTGGATCCAGTGTCCAGATCGAAAATCTGTGTTTTGCTGATTAACTGATCCCCTTGTTGGATCAAGGATTCGCCGTCCCAAGGAAAATTACTCTGTTTTCCAGTGTTAATGTTAACCGAACAAATTTGCTTTTCCGTTTCGCCCGACACATCCGTAGATTCGGTATACCAAACTGTTTGACCTTGGAAAAACAGTTTGGTGGCCGGGGTTGCAATATTTTCCACCAGAAGGGTTTCCTCACCGGTTTTCAAATTTAAAAGCCAGATGTCTTCCTCTCCCAATCCCGCTCCGGTAAAGGTTCTCCGATTAGATGTGAAAGCCACATAAGTGGCCGTTTCATCCATACAATATTGATAGACCCAACTGCTATAATAGCTGGCCGGCTGTTCGTTATAATTTGCAGATCCTACGCTGCGGAGCGTGTCAGAGTCGGCATCATATAGCATAAATTGTCCGCTGGATGATAGGTAGATCATTTTGGAACCGTCCGCCGTGGCCGTATAGCCTGCATCCCGTGCCATGGTAGACACGGCATAGTCCCGGGTGTCCCCACTGGTATAAAGGTAGAACTGCTCCGGAGCGACCAATGCGCCACTTGCATCACGGCGGCTGGCCTTGGGAAAATCATATTCGGATGTTTGCTGAATACTGTAATCGTTGGGAGAACCGGGCAAGAAACTGCCGTCTTCCTGCTGTTCAAATATTTTTAAATAGCAATTGACGTCGTCGCTCAGAAAGAGACGGGGGATAGGAGGAGCAATCAACTCCAGATATTCAGTATCAGCGCCGTAAACAACCCAGTAACCGTTGTCCTCATAGTTTTGCGATTTTCCACTACAGCCGGACAGAATTAGGGAAAAGGCTAATGTTAGAGCAAGCATATAAATGATAGAACGTTTCATGGAGATGCTCCTTTGTCATTTAAATAATCAAGTCTACTGTTTGGTTATCCAATATCCTACCACACTTTGCTACAGTTTTCAAGTTTTCCAATAAAAATAGTACAGGTTCTTTTTCCGTGCTTCTTCCTTCTTAATTGTTAACGGAAACGGGCAGGGGATTTTTACATTTTTAAATCGGATGGAGGTCAAATTGTCTGAAAAAATAGCCAATCTGATAAAATTTAAACAAATTCATGTTTTTCCCTTGTTTTTTAGGACAAGCCAGATTATAATAAGTACATATCTATGAAAGGAGTTTCATTATGATTCAATATGTAAATGCAATTGAAAACATGTGTCCTGTTACCAAGGGACCGAATCATGGCCCTGCACCTATCCCCGAGGAGGGCAAGTGGGTCAAGGCGTATGAAATCAAAGACATTTCCGGTTTATCTCACGGTGTCGGTGGATGCGCCCCGCAGCAGGGTACCTGTAAGCTGACCCTGAATGTTAAGGATGGCATTATCGAAGAGGCTCTGATTGAGACGGTTGGCTGCTCCGGTATGACGCATTCCGCTGCTATGGCCGCTGAAGTGTTGCCCGGCAAAACCTTGCTGGAAGCTCTGAATACCGACTTGGTCTGTGATGCGATTAACGTTGCCATGCGTGAAATCTTCCTGCAGTTTGTTTACGGTCGTACCCAGTCTGCTTTCTCTGAAAATGGTCTGCCTGTTGGTTCCGGTCAGGATGACCTGGGGAAGGGGCTTCGCTCTCAGGTTGGCACCATGTTCTCCACCAAGGTCAAGGGTGTCCGTTATATGGAAATGGCTGAAGGCTATGTGACCAAGATGGCTCTGGATGACAACAACGAGGTTATCGGCTATCAGTTTGTCAAGGTTGGCAAAATGCTGGAAGATATCCGTCACGGCATGAGCCCCAATGAGGCTTATGAGAAGAACGTGGGTTCTTATGGCCGCTTCACTGCCGAGGATGGCGCTGTGAAGTTCATTGATCCGCGTGAAGAATAATTCGGTAAAGGAGGTTTTTGTATCATGTCTAACAACGTAACCTTTGAAGGAAAAGAAAGAAGAATGGCCAAAATCGAAAAATGCCTTGCCGAATACGGTATTGCTGATCTTGAGGCCGCACGTGATCTCTGTCTCTCGAAAGGGATTGACGTGGAAAAGATTGTCAAGGGCGTGCAGCCCATCGCTTTTGAAAATGCTGTTTGGGCTTATACCATCGGTGTGGCTGTTGCTCTGCAGAAAGGTGTTAAAACCGCTTCTGAAGCTGCTGCCGCCATCGGAATTGGCTTGCAGGCATTCACGGTTCCCGGTTCTGTTGCTGAACTGCGGAATGTAGGCCAGGGCCACGGCAACTTGGGCGCTATGTTGCTGGATGAGGAAACCAAGTGTTTCTGTTTCCTGGCTGGCCATGAGTCTTTTGCTGCTGCTGAAGGTGCCATCGGCATTGCACAGACTGCTAACAAGGTCCGGAAGGTCCCCCTGCAGGTTATCCTGAATGGTCTGGGCAAGGACGCTGCCTATATCATTTCCAGAATCAACGGCTTTACTTATGTAAAGACCGACTATGATTTTGACTCTGATGAATTGAACATCGTAGAGACTCGCGCCTTCTCTAATGGCCCCCGTTCTGCTGTTCGCTGCTATGGCGCTAACGATGTACGGGAAGGCGTTGCCATTATGAAGCATGAGGATGTGCAGGTTTCCATCACCGGTAACTCCACCAACCCCACCCGGTTCCAGCATCTGGTTGCCGGTACCTATAAAAAGTGGGCAGGGGAGAACGGTAAGAAGTACTTCTC
>CAYZTR010000016.1:0-43991 GCA_964481575.1 uncultured Eubacteriales bacterium | reverse complement strand
TTACAGGTTCTTTCTTGCGTCTTCCTTCTTTGTTCAGTTTCCAGGGTACAAGAATGGTATTGTACTTTGAAGCACATTCTTTGTTTGAATGTGCTTTTTTGTTACCTTGCTGGTATTATGTATGAACTACATTTTATACCAACCTTTTCCCAGTGGTATCTGCAAATTTCCAGTATATTTTATGCAAAGGGTGGTTTTTCATGAAACGGATATTTGTGTTAGTTTTCATTTTCTTATTGATTTTTTCTGTTTTTTCTGGGGCGGCTTTTGCCGATGGACAGGACCGTATCAAGACCGGCGATATGAACGGGGACGGCAATTTGTCTGTCACGGATGTGGTTCTGTTGCGAAAGGCTATTTTAGCCGGTCAGAGTACGGCTGAGGCTGCAATTGGAGATATGAACGGCGATGATGCTTTGACGGTTACTGATGTGGTATTATTGCGGAAAGCAATTTTGGGCAGTGGTTCTTCCAATAACGGAAATGTTTTGCCGGGGGTCGGCGATGCTTCTAAGGCGGTTTTTTCCCTTGTAAACCAGAACCGGGCGCAAAACGGTCTTCCAGCTCTTTCCTATCGGGAGGATTTGCAGGCGGCTGCGGATTTACGGGCAGAGGAGATTACCCGGTTGTTTTCTCATACCAGGCCTAACGGAACCAGCTGTTTTACTGTCGTTACAGAGGCAGGCATTTCCTATTTCTCTTTAGGCGAAAATATTGCGTATGGCCAGACGAGCGCGGAAAGTGTCATGAATAGCTGGATGCAATCTCAAGGACATCGGGAGAATATATTGAGCGCAAGCTTTACAGGGATGGCTGTGGGCTGTTATACGTTTAACGGAACAAACTACTGGGTACAAATTTTTATTGGGTAGGCGCTGCTCATAGACAGAGAATCAGGAGGAAATCAATTATGCTGACTATTGTTCTTTACCCAAAATGCAGTACTTGCAAAAAGACGGTCAGATTTTTGGAAGACAATCATGTGGTATTTGAAAGCAGAGATATCAAAGAAGAGAATCCCAGTGTGGAAGAATTGAAAAAATGGCATAAGATGAGTGGATTGCCATTAAAGAAATTCTTTAATACAAGTGGATTAAAATATAAAGAACTAGGATTAAAGGAAAGACTTGCCGGCATGCGCGAAGAGGAGCAGTATCAATTGTTGGCATCAGACGGCATGCTTGTAAAACGACCGATATTAGTGGGGGATGATTTTATATTGGTAGCCTTTCAGGAAGCTGCCTGGAACGAAAAAATTAAATAAAAAGTAGGCCCCGCCCTTGGCACAACTTGCATGCTGTACAGGGGCGGGGTTATTATCCTTTTTGACCGTGCATTTTATCGGCTCTACCCAACAGATAGTCGGCAGAAACTTGGTAGTAATCACACAGGGTGAGTAAGTGGCGAATGGGAAGTTCATTAGCGCCCCGTTCATAGCGGGCATACATGGTCTGTGAAGTGCCAAGGATCCCGGCAATTTGCTGCTGTGTTTTATCGTGATCCTCCCGCAAATCCCGCATCCGTTTCAGATATGGCATTTCATGCTGCATCCCATTCTCACCTCGCTTCTAGCCTATCTTAACATAGTACAAATATTTACTGTTGACTTTAGTAAATATTTGTACTAATATATGTATATACCATTTATATTGGTAAGTAGTAAGACGGAGGAAGAGCTATCACTAGTACGTAAAAACCAAATGAATATAAATATGAGGTTAGGAGGAGATTATATTGAAGAAAAGATTTGTTGTAAAAAGAATTATTAGTGTATTGCTAACTATATTCTTAATATGGAATACTTTTTTGGTATGTGCAAGTTTTCCTAATATTGAACTATCTAATAAAAGCGTCAATAACCCATCGGAAGATGGTAAGGCAAATGAATGGTTCGGCGATTACGTCTATTTTGGTAGTTTTCCACAAGAGGAAGTACATGATCAAGAGATCATATCGTCTTTAGATGATATGCCTGCAATAAATGGAATTATTTATTATAATGGGGAAAAATATGCATGGGTGAAATATATTGGATATGTTAAATTCATGCCTATTAAGTGGAGAGTTCTACAAAATATTAATGGTTCTCTAACCTTAATATCTGATCTTGTATTGACCACTAGTTGTTATTCCAGCGCTTTTTCTGGAGTTACTTGGGCAAATTCAGATGTTCGATTTTATCTTAATAATACTTTTTATAATATGGCCTTCAATAAAGAAGAGCAAAAGGACATATTGACTGTAGAAGTAAGTAATCAATCTGTTGATGAGACTTATGATGAACCTAATACATATGAAAAAGTTTATCTACCATCGGCATATGATTTGTACAATACAGCGTATGGCTTTATTTCTGATGATTCTAGAACTGCGCATTATAATATAGGTGTTAATACAGCAACTATTACAACACCAAATAGCTATGCCTTTAATACTGAGAAAGAAACTTGCTGTTATTTGACTAGAACAATTGGGGATAAACCGTATGGTTACGTTCGCCCAGTATATGCAACTGCCGATGGACATTTACAATATGGAGGACATATTTACAACTCTTGGCGTCTGGGCGTACGTCCCATGATAAATGTTAGACTAAATTCTGCACTTTTGGCTGTTGAGAATAAATTGTTCTTACACTTCCCAGTGACTCAATTTTTACGGAGTATCTGGACTTTGGTGGCTTCTACGTGTTGTTTGATGAAGAATCCAACGAATATGTCAAATTAATCAATCTTTATGATACAGAAAATTATTCGCTTTATATTCGCAGTGTTGGCGAAGGATTTATGGATGTTGCAGTATTTGATTTTACTGACGCTGATAAGTTGTAGAGGAAAGGTAACTGGAATCGGTCTAGGGGAAGCTACTATTTACGCTGTTTCGGCAAATGGGCAAATATGGGCTACCTGTGAGTTTACCGTAGTAGAGGATTTGGATACTATTAGTGGTGACCTGAATTATGACAACAGCTTGACGGTTACCGATGTGGTGCTGCTGCGCAAGGCCATTTTGGCAAGCAAAACTGTGCAGGATGAACCCGCAGGGGATATGAATGAGGACGATCGTTTAACCGTCACTGATGTGGTGCTGTTACGGAAAGCCATTTTGAGTGCTGACGTAAAATAACAATAAAAAAGCGAATCGCCCCCTGGAAGCAACAGGCTGCCAGGAGGCGATTTTATGTTTCTCGCAAAGGTATCGGTTAGTCCAAAATTTCACCGGTACAGGAGCCGGGGACGCCGGCGGCGTTGGCTTCGTCGGTATCCAGGTGCATGGCCAGAGCGTATTTTTCGCTGACCCGGGCCACTACGTCGCCAAAAATCAGGGAACGGCCTTCTGTGTGGATCTCCACCCGAATAATCTGGCCATTTTCAATGCCGTACTTTTCGGCGTCGGCAGGCGTCATATGTACATGACGTTTGGCGGCGATGACACCCTGGGGACATTCCACCTCACCGCAGGGGCCAACCAGCTTGCAGGCGCCGGAACCGGCCACGTCGCCGGATTCACGGATGGGGGCGTTGACGCCAATGGAACGGGCATCCGTCAGGGAAAGCTCAATTTGGGTCTCCGGGCGAACTGGCCCCAGGATAGATACCCGCGCCAGCGTCTTTTTCGGCCCTACCACATCGACCCGCTCTTCGCAGGCGAACTGACCGGGCTGGGACAGATCCTTCTTTTTGGTTAGCTGGTAGCCCTTGCCAAACAAAGTCTCCAGGTCGGTTTGGGACACATGGACATGGCGGGCGGAAATTTCAACAAGAACAGGTTTCGACATAACAGCATAATCTCCTTATTTTTGGTGGGGAAAGCCCCATCGTGATCCCTTTTATTTTACCAGCCCAGTCCTTGCTTTGCAACCCCCTTTTCCCATGTTTTTATAAATCCGGATGTTTGCTGCTGCGTATCTGTTATGCATCAATTTATATATTACTGCAGCTTAACCTTTTTTCTGCCAGTCGGGAAAAATGGGTCTGAAATCTCGAAAACATGTAATAAATAATAAAAAAATATAAAAAATTGAAAAATTTAAATTTACTTTACCAAAATTTTATGTTAGAATAAATTAACTTAATGTAAATAGGAGGAAACATATATGAAAAAAAGCATATCCTGTCTTATAATCATTGCCATGTTGGTGTCTCTGTTTTCTGTTACGATTCTATCGGTATCGGCCGATACGGTAACCGGGTTGTCCGGCAGTGGCACAGCCAGTGATCCCTATCTGGTGCAGACGGCGGCTGATTTTGCCTGGCTGACTGCCCAGATGGAAAGTACTGCCGGCAGCAGTTCCAATGATAACACCACCTATGGTGCGGGGCTGTATTTCAGCCAGACAGCGGATGTTGACATGTCCGATTACGCTGATTACCACGGCACCAAAGCAAACGGCGATGCTAGATATGGGTTTTCCGGTGTCTACAACGGGAACGGGTATGAATTGCATGTGGCCCTTTCGGAGTCAGATGTCAGCGATGTTTCGGTCTTTCCTTATCTGAATGGTCTGTTGCTGAATCTGCATCTTACCGGTTCCATTACTGCAAAAAGCGCTGCCCAGACTATTCGGACGATCGGCTCCTATGGGGCAGTGGTGAACTGTTCCTTTGCCATGAGCTTGAAAGCAGAGTCGGCCTGCGCTCTGGCTTATTCCAACTATGGATTGGCGGCAGGAATTCGCATTGATAATGTGATTGATGGCGTCAGCGGGAACTACTCCATTTGCAAGACCCATGAGTCCTCCAATTATGTGGATACTCTGTTCCACACAGTCAGTCCTTCCGGCTCGGAATGGTCCAGCACCAAGGGCACCGCTGTTGCCGCTGCTGCCGATGCAGTGTCCACCTTGAATGACCGGACCCGGAGCAATTTTGCTACGATTCTGGCCAAGGCTCAAAGTTATCAGGCCAACCTGACAGTTGATGATCTTTGTTTGTTTGAAGTGCAGAATTCTGTGGCCCGTGTGGTTCCTGCACAGTCTGCATCAAATCCTACTCCGGAGCCTGAGCCGGAACCAGAACCGGAACCGGAGCCTGAACCGGTTCCAGTGCTGGAGCCGCCTCAGGTAGAGATTGACTACACCTTCACTGGCCGGGAAGCAATACTGCCCGGATATGCCGAAGGAACTGTGACCATTACGCCCAAAACGCTGGATGAAGCAGGATACTATATTCTTTATTGGGCCAATGATACTGAAATTTTACCCGGATATGAGGCCATTGGCACCGTAAAGGCCGAGCCTCGATTCCCTGCCATCTTTGAAATGGTGGAGAACATGGCCATCCCGGAAGGAACTACCCAGCTGGCTGTTTTCAAAAACACCACAACGGTTCCGGTTTCCGTGGATCTGCAGGCAGCCGCTTTGTACGAGATTCCTGCTGCAAAGCGGTTCCAGAGCGGTGCGCTGGAAATGACCTTTGCCTCGGTGTCCGACGTACATGTAAACTATAACAGCAGCGACCCTAATTCGGATGATTTCTGTGGGGCGCCTGCCAAGTGGACAGCCGCTTTAAATTACTTTGCAGCGTTGGATTTGGATATGGTAGTGATTTCCGGTGACTGCACCAGCGTGGGCAGCGTTTCGGAATATACTACCTACAAGACTTGCATCGAAGCCTCCGATTATGATGCGGACAAAATTTACATGGCGCGGGGGAACCATGATTCCCAGGAAAATGCAAACTTTATTGCCTATACCTCCCACCCGGATATGGTACGGCCCTTCGAGGATTCTCCTTGGTTTTATGTACTGAAGGAAGGGGATCCCGGGGAAAAGGATAACCTGTTTATCTTCTTGGCTCAGGAGCTGGATTCCATTTCTAACACCCCGAATCAGGACAATTTTTCCGATAAACAGCTGGATTGGCTGCAGGGATTGTTGGAAACCTATGCTGGCACCAACACGAACATTTTCATTCTGGAGCATGCTTTTTACCACAATTGGGGCCCAGGTGACCGGTATGACGGTGTGTATGTTCAGCCTTTGCTGTTGAAGGATGTATTCTCCGGAAATATGCGGCTGCAAAATCTGCTGATGGAATATAAGGAAGCGGTATTTATGACCGGGCATTCCCATATTGCCTTCAGCGAAATGGTAAACTATTCCGATGAAAACGGCACAGCCTGCCGGATGATTCACAACAGCTCCACTTCCCAGCTGCGAACCTATACTGTGTCCGGATCTATTAGCTACCGTAGCGAAGGAAAGGTCACTGATACGGAGGGCAGTGAGGGCTATGTGGTTGGCGTTTATGCCAATGATATTGTTTATTACGGTACCAATCTGACCACCCAGGAGCGGATTCCTACAGCCTGCTACATTTTCTCCTCTTATACTGAAAACCGGGCAGATGCTGTGTCTGTTTCCGTGACCCAGCTGCCCACCAAGACCGACTATGTGGTGGGAGAATACTTTAATGCCGCCGGTATGGAGATAACTGCCACTTATGCTGACGGTTCCACCGCTGTGGTTCAGGGTTGGGGTTTGGACAGCAACCTGGCGCTCCAGTCGGATACCGACCATGTTATCATTACTTATGGATCTTTGCAAACCGAGGTTCCCATTCACATGGTGAAAATTACAGATCCCTTTATGGGCAGCGGAACCTGGGAGGATCCCTTCCTGATCCAGAGTGAGGAGGATTTTGCTTACCTGACACAATGCTTTGCCAGCATCAACGGAGCCAACTCCAATGATACTGCTACATTCGGTGCAGGACTTTTCTTCCGCCAGACGGTGGACTTGGATATGACGGATTACCCGGATTATTTGGGGACCCAGGCATACAGCGGCAATTATTACGGATTCTGCGGTGTCTATGACGGCAATGGTCACACCATCCGGGTTTCCCTGTCAGAACCGGCGCTTACAGATGTATCGGTGTTTCCCTATCTCAATGGTGTTTTGATGAATGTGCAGTTTGTCGGTTCCATTACGGCGAAAACCAATGCCCAGCCCATTCGCACCGTTGGTAAATCTGGCGTGGTGCTGAATTGTACTTCTGCCATGGAACTCTCCGGAGAATATGCCAATGGCTTGTCGGTTTCCAATTACGGAACCGTGATTCAGTATTACTCGGCCTGTACCCTGTCTGGCACGAATCCTTATGTGTACAGTAAAACCAATGACGGATGTACGTATTTGGATTGTTATTATAACTGCCGGAATGCTTCGGGTACTATGACCAGCTCTAAGGGAACCCAGAGCAGCGATTTGGCTGCCATTGCCGCTGACTTCAACAATCACACAAAGGCCTCTATTCTGGATGCTGTGGATCGCTTGCAAGCTTATGATGCGGCGTTGGATGAGGAAGCGATTTGTCTTTGGGAGGCCGGGGACACCCTTCAGATGCTGTCCAATGTTTATATCCCAGTAGATCATGATCCACCGGTGCTGACCTTGACGCCCAGCTTCGACCCGGCCCAACCGGTGACGGATCAGGAAGCATCGGTGACCATTACCGCCGAGGACACCAGCGGTATTGCTACCCTGGTTTACCAACTTGGGGATGAAGAACCTGTGACAGTGGACGCCCCCACCGCACCGGTAGTGTTAGATCCATTACCCTACGGTGTCTATACCCTGACGGTAACCGCTACGGATGGCGCCGGAAACAAAACCAGCGCTTCTTTGGAAATTAACCGACCCCAGGAAGAACCCCTGTTGTTAGGGGATCTGAGTGGGGACGGCAAGCTGTCAGTGACCGACGTGGTGCTGCTGAGAAAGGCCATTTTGGCAGGCTCTGTGGCGGAGGAGATCCCTGTTGGAGATCTGAATGCGGATGGGCAGCTGTCAGTGACCGATGTGGTATTACTGCGAAAAGCCATTTTGCAACAACAGGCTGCTTGATGCCATTGGTTTATCAATAAAATCAGCGCGTCTCCCATATAACAGGAGATGCGCTGATTTTTATGGGTTGTATTGGATCTGAACCTTAGATCTCATTGCCCGCAGAGGGATGACAGCGGCGGATTGCTTCCCGGGCTGGAACGCCGGGCATCCCGAATAAATGCCAGAGCCAATGGCAGGCTAGATCCATCCAATGATGCAGTTCCAGACCGTCGATGCCTTCGCCGTAGGTGCCGGTCAGGGGGCTGGCGGTGGACATGCCATGGCATCCATCCTGGAAAATATGCAGCTCAAAAGGAATGTCATATTTGGACAGAGCGCCGGCGTAAAGGAGACTGTCCTCCATGGGGACAGCATTGTCCTGCCAGGTGTGAAACAGGAAGGAAGGGCAGGTATGGGGCCCTACAAACTTGTGCAGGTTCAACCGTTTGGCCATCTCCGGATCCCGACCGGAGATGCGGCCGGTAGCGCCGCAGCCGTCCATCCAGCTGGTGGTAATGACAGGGTATCCCAAAACGGTGGCGTTGGGCTGATTGGAGCCGTCGGTGATGCCGGTACGTGCTGCCACCAGATCACTGTTCCACTGGGTCGCCAGGGAAGCGGCCAGATGTCCGCCGGCGGAAAAGCCGCAAACGGCGATTTGATCCGGGATGACGTTCCATTCCTCAGCATGACGGCGGATGTATTGCATGGCCGCGGAAAGCTCACAAAGCTGGGTGGGGTAGGGTGCTTCATCTCCGCAGGAATAGTAGAACACAAAGGTGTGAAAGCCGGCCGCCGAGAACCGCAGGGCAATGGGATCCGCCTCCCGGGGGGAACAATAGCTGTATCCGCCGCCGGGGCAAACCACTACAGCGGGGCGGGTTTTAAAATCCCCCATTTCATCGTAAGGATCGTGCAGATAGGCTTGCAAACGGCAAACGCCATTTTTATTAAAATTGACGGTTATGTTTTTCATGTAATTACCTCCAGGTTACAGTTGTCCGGCCTCCAGCAGGGCAGCGATTTTTAAAATTAAAACCTGACTTTTAGCATCAGGAATTTCCCCACGAAGTACCATTTCCTTCAAGGTGGACAAGGGCATTTTTTCCACTTCCAGGAACTCGTCCTCATCAGGATTCATCTGCGCCATATGCAGGTCGGTAGCCAGATACAGATAAATGACCTCGTTGGTGTAACCGGGGGTAGGGTAGAGACGGCCCATTTCCCGGAAGTTCCCGGCCACATTGCCGGTTTCCTCGTTCAGCTCCCGGCGGCCGCATACCTCTGGATCCTCTCCCGGCTCCCGCTTACCGGCGGGAAGCTCCAGGACGGTTTCTCCGTAAGGGTAGCGGAATTGCCGCACCAGATAGAGACAGTGATCTTCCGTCAGAGCGGCCACACAAACGCCACCGGGATGCTCTACCACTTCCCGTTTGGAAATACGGCCGTTGGGAAGCAGCGCATCATCCACCCGCAGATTAATGATTTTGCCTCGGTATTTGTATTCTTGTTTGACGGGCTTTTCTTCTTGATTCATATAGAATCCTCCTTATCAGTCTACTTTATAAATAAAATTCGTATAATTTGCAGGAAAGGAGCGATTTTGCTATGATTTATGGTGTGGATTATGAGGAAATGCAGGAACACATCCGGAATTTGAGCCGGGATTTCCCCTTTTTACGGGTAACCAGCCTGGGAACCTCAGTAATGCACCGGGAGATTCCGGCTCTTTGGCTGGGCGAGGGGAAAGAATATGTTTTGTATTTAGGCGGGGTACATGGTGCCGAACGACTGACGTCCTATCTGCTGTTGAGCTTTATGGAGGCCTTGTGCCGCAGCCGCCGGGATGGCTCCCTCCTGGCTGGGGTTGATCCTGCGGCCGCCATGACCGGGCGGGGATTGGTGGTGGTGCCGCTGCTGAACCCGGACGGTTTTGAAATCTCTTTGAAAGGAATCCGGGGATGCGGAAATCTGGCGGGAGAAATTCTTTCTTTTGCAGGGACGGATTTGCGCCGATATCAGGCCAACGCCCATGGCGTAGATCTGAACCATAATTTTGATGCAGGCTGGCAAGCGCTCCATGCGCTGGAACGCAAGGCGGGGATTTTGGGCCCGTCAGCGACCCGATATGGCGGTCCGGCCCCGGAAAGTGAGCCGGAAACGGTTGCCATTACCCGCCTTTGCCGGGCGGTTAGGCTGAGTCATGCCCTGGCATTTCACTCCCAGGGACAGGTGATTTATTGGGATTATGGGGACAAAACACCCCAGCGCAGCAAACGAATGGCTGAACTTCTGGCCCAGCACAGCGGATACGCGTTGGATACGCCCACCGGACTGGCGGTGGGCGGCGGATTTAAGGATTGGTTTATCTCAGCTTTTCACCGGCCGGCTTTTACCGTTGAGATCGGGAAGGGGGAAAATCCTTTGCCGGACAGTGACTTACCGAGTATTTATCAAAAACTGGAAGAAATGCTGACCATTGCTCTGTTTCTGTAGTTGGTGGCAGCCAGTATGATGCTATTGTAGCATATTTTTCAGAAAATTCCAATAGTGCAGGGCGGAAATCACAAAAATTCGGGAAATTGCCACTTTTGTTTTCTGATAGAGTGTGGTATAATGACCACAAGTGGTCATTATACCACAAAATTTTAAGCACCTTTTGCTCGCCGCATACGCGGCAACCGCAAAAGATGTGCAATGATACCCTTGGCGCTTTGCGCGCATGGTATCATAACCACAAGTAGTCATGATACCACAAAATTTTAAGCACCTTTTGCTCGCCGCATACGCGGCAACCGCAAAAGACGTGCAAGGATAAACCTAAAATCATGATATCAATGGATGAAATGTGCCCGAATAGACGGGACAAACCGTTATATGGCAAAGATATCATGGATGTTAAGACCCTATTCCGTGATGGAGTAATCACGTTTTATAAATTTTCGGTGTCCGGTTGGACGATTGATTCCGGAGAAAGGGACGATGGAAATGCAGAATACTGACAGGCTTTGTATGGGATGTATGAATGACGGCGGTGGAGAGCAGGTTTGCCCCATTTGCGGCTATGAAAAGGATACGCCGCAGAATACTGCTTTTCTGCCAACGCGCACCTGGCTGAAAGATCGTTATCTGCTGGGGAAAGTGTTGGATTCCAATGGAGAAGGGGTTACCTATATCGGTTGGGACAATGAAAGCGACACGGTGGTATATATTCGGGAGTACTGCCCCTCCGGCGTGAGTCAGCGTGGGTCAAGTGGTTTGGTACAGCCGGTGGCCGGCTTTGAATACACCTTTCAGGAAGGGCTGCTGGCCTTTGTCCGTTTGGCCCAATCCCTGGTCAACATGCAGGATAAGTCCGGTGTGCTTCCGGTTTATGATATTTTTAAGGGGAACGGTACCGCCTATTATGTGATGGAGACAGTGTCCGGTATTACGTTGCGGGAATTTTTACTGCGTAATGGTGGGAGCCTGACCTGGGATCAGGTGCGCCCCCTGTTTTTGCCGCTGGTGCAGGCTGTTTCCACCCTGCACAGTGCTGGTATCATTCATCAAGGCATATCTCCCGATACCCTTTTGGTAGGCCGGGACGGGAAAATCCGTCTGACCGGTTTCTGCATCCCCGCTACCCGTACGGCCCGCAGTGATATGACTGCCCAGCTGTTCCCCGGATTTGCTGCTTTGGAGCAATATGGATTTGATGGGGAACCGGGCGCCTGGACGGATGTTTACGGTCTGGCAGCTACCCTGTTCCGGATCCTAGTTGGGAACCCGCCGCCGGAGGCCAACGATCGGGTTACCCAGGATAAAATGATGATTCCCGGAAAAGTGGCCCAAACGGTGCCACAGTATGTTCTGGCTGCGCTGGCCAATGCATTGCAAATTCTGCCTCAGGATCGAACCCAGAGTATGGATGAATTCCTGTCTGATCTGAATGATGTAGGTGCAGAGGAATACGATGAGGATCCGGAGGATATGCCCCGGAAGTCTAAAAAGTCGGGCAAGAGAAAAACACGGCGGGTGGTTGTGGCCATTGTGGTTACAGTGCTGGTTCTTGTGGCGATCTTTTTCGCTTTGGCGTTGACTGTATTCCGCGAAACATTCTTCCCTGTTGAAAACACCCCCTCCAATGTCTTGGAGCCCAGCGGTTCCATAACCTCTCTTTCTCCGGCAGAAAATAACGAAACCTATTACAGTGTGCCCAATATGACCGGGCTGACCTTTGCCGAGGTTTCGGAAAACAGCGATTATCTGGGAATTTTCAGCTTTGAGATTTCGGATGCCCAGTATTCGGAGGAATATGACCGGGGCCAGATTATTTCCCAGGAGCCGGCGGCCGGTGAGACGGTGGAACGGGAGACAACTGTGAAATTTGTTATCAGCCTTGGCTCCTCCAGCACCACCATGCCGGATGTCAGCGGCCTGACAGCCGAGGAGGCTATGATTGAATTGCTCCGGCAGGGTTTCTTTTACGATGCCATTTCGGTGATGGACACTTATGATGCCATCCAGCCCGGCGGTACCGTGGTGGAGACTGATCCGCCGGCCGGCACGGATTTGAGCGTGGGCGCTGCCATCAAGATTTTTGTCAACACCTATGAAGAGCCGTCTGTCAGCAGTGCTTCTTCCGTATCGGTCACGGTGACGGTTAATGAAGATCCTGTTCCCAGTTCCACGCCGTCTACTTCTCATACGGTATCCTCTTCTGACAGCAGCAGTTCCGGTTCCTCTGGGCATACTTCCAGTGAGGCGTCTACCACCAGCCAAACTGTTTCTTCGGATGAAGACGAATAAATTTCTGGCAGAAACAAGCCGTCCGATGGTGTCGGGCGGCTTGTTTTGACTACAATCTGCTCCTGTCTGTAATATGTGGAGTGTATGGACTTTTACTGCAATCCTGCGGTTTATCCTATATCTTATAAAACCTATAGGAAAAGATATTGACAACTGCTGGGAGAATTTATATAATAATGTAAGTTTTAATGTTGCATGCCTGTCATCAAAAGGATTACAAACTGCTGCGCATTTCAGAAGAAACGGAAGGTTGCGCGGAAGGAATGGCTGTCCTGCGGCAGACAATGGAGGATGAAACAATGGCCACTTATGACTTTCATGAGGAAATTGACCGCCACAACACTGGCAGTCTGAAATATGACTTCAGCGTGGAGCGGGGCCGCCCTGCGGATGTGCTACCGCTTTGGGTGGCGGATATGGATTTCCGCGTCCCGCAATGTGTATTGGATGCTTTGCAAAGCCGAGTTGAACACGGTATTTTCGGTTACAGTGATGTGAAGGCAGATTATGGAGAAGCTGTTATTGATTGGTTTTCTAATCGGTTCCATTGGCACCCGGAGTTGGAATGGTTGGTAAAAACGCCGGGGGTGGTGTTTGCGCTGGCCATGGCTGTCCGGGCTTTAACGGTGCCGGGGGATGCTGTTCTGATCCAAACGCCGGTTTACTATCCCTTCTATGAGGTGATCCGGGATAATGACCGTCGCTTAGTTGAAAATCCGTTGATCTATCAAGATGGGAATTATACCATTGATTTTGCAGATTTTGAAAAAAAGATTGTGGAAAACGAGGTCAAACTGTTTTTGCTTTGCAGTCCGCATAATCCGGTTTGTCGGGTGTGGTCCAAGGAAGAATTGCGGCAGTTAGGCGCTATTTGTGAAAAACATCATGTTTATGTGGTTTCGGATGAGATTCACTGTGATTTTGCCTTTCCGGAGCATCCCCATACGGTATTTTTAGCAGCAAATCCTCAGTTGGCCGGGCAGACCGTGATTTGTACTGCGCCCAGCAAGACCTTTAATCTTGCCGGTTTGCAGATTTCCAATATTTTTATTCCAGATGCGACGATCCGGGCGAAAATTGTGAAGCAGATCGACAGCTGTGGCTATTCTCAACTGAACGTCATGGGTCTGGTAGCCTGCCAGGCGGCCTATCGGGGCGGCGCGGACTGGTTGGAGGCCTGTAAGGCATATATGCGGGAGAATTTGGACTTTTTGCGGGAATATTTGCGGGAATACCTGCCACAGATTCGGTTGGTGGAGCCGGAAGGCACTTATTTTGCCTGGCTGGATTGCAGTGGTTTGGGACTCAGTAAAAAGGAATTGAACAACCTGGTGGTGCAGCAGGCTAAACTCTGGCTGGATGCCGGCCATATTTTCGGGCAGCAGTCTGCACAATTTCAGCGGATGGTATTGGCCTGTACTCGCAGTACTTTGCAGCAGGCTTTAGACAGGTTGAAAAATGCCGTTGCAAACAACCTGCACGATTAAACACTGGAACCCCGGATTATATCCTGAAAAATTTGTCGAATTGTTAAATTTTCTCTTGACAAATCAAAAAAAGCCGTTATAATAAGCAATAAGAAAAATATATAAAGCCTATAGGAAATATATGCTTTATTAGGAGGATTGCTTGTGGGCTTGATACGAATGTGAAAACGGCTATGTTTACTTTGCTGTATCTGAGATTAAGTTCAAAATATAATGTATAAAAAGAATGGAGAAATGATTATCATGAAACGTGTTTTAGCAATTATTCTTGCACTTGCTTTATTTGTGGCTGCTTTCTCTGGCTGCGGCAATACTGCTGACGACACCTCCGGCGACAACACGGAGGTTCGGGTTATTACGGTTGGATACTATCCCAACGGTCAGCCCATTATCTATTCGGATGAGAACGGTGATCCTCAGGGTTACGAGATCGAAGTTCTGAAGTTGGTGGACGAACGCCTGGAAGATGTCACTTTTGAATATGAAGCGGTGGATCAGGATGCTATTCAGCTGGGTCTGGAATCCGGCGAATATCAGATTGGCGCCAGCAATTTCTACTATACCGATGAGCGGGCTGCCAAGTTCATTTATCCCGAAGAGAACACCGGCGCATCCCTGGTATCCGTCATCGTCAGAACAGAATATCAGGATACGGTGAAGAATCTGAATGATGTGTACGAGCAGAATTTCAGCCTGGTTCCCATTCCGGCCAGCAATGCAAACTACACCATCCTGAAGCAGTGGAATGAAAACAACCCGGACAAGCAGTTGAATCTGGAGAGCGCTGCAGAACTGATTCCCGCAGAAGCCCTGAAGTGGGTGGCTGAGGGCCGCTATGACGCCGTTGTGGGGCCGTCCACTGTGTACGATCAGATCCGTGTGGAAGGTGGCCTCAGCGATCAGCTGGTTGTTCAGGAGCCCTTCACCGCTCTGCCTACCTACAATCTGTTCAATACCAATGAGCAGGAATTGGCCGATCGTTACTCTGCTATCCTGAAGGAGCTAAAAGAGGACGGTACTTTAGGACAGCTTGCTGTGGATTTCTTTGGCGTAAACATCCATGAGTATGTGAACAACTGAAATCAATAAACAAACGCAAAACAAACGTACCCAACAGATAACCGGCTCTGGCCGGCTATCTGTTGGGTTGATATTTTCACCGGAATAGAGAGGTGCGATCTTGGGTCTCGACATTGCTTATATTTTTCAAACTGTATATAAACTGCTGCCCTACTTGTGGATTACACTGAGGCTGACACTGATTTCCATTCTTTTTGGAATTGTGTTCGGCTTGGTGTTGGCTTTTGTGAAAATGTCAAAGAGCCGGATCGCCAGGGGGATTGCTTACGGCTATACCACTGCTATCCGCAGCACACCTACCGTGGTTTTGATTTTCCTGATTTACTACGGTTTGCCTTTGCTGTTCAAGGCCCTGGGACTGAATTCCAATTTGCTGGAGAAGGAAGCCACCGTTATTTTCATTTTTACCCTGTATTCCAGCGCCTATTTATCAGAAGTGTTTCGTTCTGCGTTGCTGGCAGTGGATGCTGGGCAACGTGAGGCCGGAATCAGTATCGGCATGACAGAGGCTCAGGTGTTTTTTCGCATTATTTTTACCCAGGCGCTGGTGGTGGCGCTGCCCAATTTCGGAAACACCCTGATCGCAACCCTGAAAGAAATCTCTCTTGCCTTCATTATTGGCATGGTAGATCTTATGGGGCAGGCCCAGATTGTCAACTCCAATTCCTATGGTATGAAGAGCCTGGAGGTGTATCTGGCAGCTGGGCTCCTGTATTGGGGCTTGTGCTTCCTGCTGGAACAGCTTATGGGCCTGTGTGAAAAGATATGCGGACGGTATCGGGCACGTGTCCGTCCCGCGGCAAAGGGGGGGAAGATCCGTGCAGTTTAATGTTTCTGCTGTTCTGGAATCCTTTGCTGCGGCCATTTCCGGTATTGGGGTTACCCTGGAAATTTCGGTGATTACACTGATCGTCTCTATTCCCCTGGGTTTTTTATTGGCTTTGGTGCGTCATTACAAGGTCCCTGTATTCCGGCAATTGATTGCCTTGCTGGTTTCCTTTATCCGGGGTGTTCCCGTTATTATCCAGATTTTCATTGTGTATTATGTGTTGCCCCGTGTTTTGACGGCTACCTTCACCGCACATGGCATTAACTTTAATGTGTATGAGATGTCACCCATGGTTTATGCCTTTGTGGTGTTTATCATCAGTACGATGGCAGTATTGTCTGAGGTGTTTCGCTCGGCACTGGCTGCATTGAATAAGGGGCAGCTGGAAGCGGCCCATGCCATCGGTATGACTACCGTACAAGCCTATCGCCGGATTTTGATCCCGCAAATAGTTACGACTGCTTTGCCCAATATCGGCAATACAACCCTGATCTTATTGAAGAATACTTCCTTGGTCTACTATTTCGGCGTATTGGATATTACCGCCAAGGCACGCTTGGTCGCAGCAGACGGGTTTCATTATTTTGAAGCCTATTTTGCTATTTTTGTTGTGTATCTCGTGCTGTGCATTTTGACCGATTACTTATTCCGCATTGCAGAGAAACGCATCCGCAAATATTAACGGCGGCCAGGCATGAAACGGAGGTTTTACAATGATTATTCTGAAAGATATCCATAAATCCTTTCACAAAAACGAAGTATTAAAGGGGGTTTCCCTTGAAATCCGAAAGGGCGAGGTTGTGGTAATTCTCGGCCCCAGCGGATCCGGCAAAACCACCCTGTTGCGCTGCATCAATTTTTTGGAGCGCGCCGACAGGGGGCAGGTGACAGTGGACGATGTGCAGGTGGATTGCAGAACGGCCAAGCGGAAAGATATTTTGGCTTTGCGCAAGAAAACTGCTTTTGTGTTCCAGAACCATAATTTGTTCAATAATAAAACGGCCCTGGGCAATGTAATGGAAGGGCTGCTGACGGTAAAAAAGATGGATAAGAAGCAGGCGGAGACTTTGGCTAAGCAGGCGCTGGATCGCGTGGGCTTGCAGGATCGGTATGATCATTATCCCAGCCAGCTTTCCGGTGGACAGCAGCAGCGGGTTGGTATCGCCCGGGCGATTGTCATGAATCCCCAGATCATTTTGTTTGACGAACCCACTTCGGCTCTGGATCCTGAACTGGTAGGAGAGACGCTGAAGATTATGAAGGATATTGCCCGCGACGGCATTACTATGATTGTGGTTACCCATGAGATGAATTTTGCATCGGAAGTGGCTGATCGCGCCATCTTTATGGACGGTGGTGTCATCGTGGAGGAGGGGACGCCGGATCAGATTTTCCGGCATCCTACGCAAAGTCGGACGGAACAATTTTTAAAGCGCATTCTGCAAAAGGAAGCGGAATAATTTTTAGGGGGCAATCAAGATGAAACTTTTGATTCAAAACGGACAGGTTTGGAATGGAGAGGGCTTTGTACAAACGGACATTACCGTGCAGGATGAGGCAATCGCCTGTTTGGGAAGCACGGTTTCCGGCGATTTTGACCAGGTAATTGATGCAGCCGGCAAATATGTTTTGCCCGGAATTATTGACTCCCATGTGCATCTGAGTCTGAACGGAACCGCAACCGCCCTTACGGATATTACCAAGGAAACCGAAACCAGCGCCATTCTGACGGATATCAGATCGGCAGAGGCGCTTGTCCGGGCGGGGGTCACTACGGTGCGTGACTGCGGCGGCGTAGGCCTGGAAACCATTGTGATGAAAAAGGCTGTTCAGGCAAAACGCTATATTGGGCCGCGTATTCTGGCATGCGGGCAGGCCATTAAGACCATCAACGGCCATTTTATGGGGACGGAGATCTGCGGAGAAAATGAGGCCCGCCGGGTCGCCCGGGAGTTGATCCGGGACGGAGCTGATTTTATTAAAATCATGGCTACCGGCGGACTCGGAAAAGAAGGGGAAAAACCCAACGTCACCGAACTGAATATCGACGAAATGGCAGCGGCGGCTGTGGAAGGCAAAAAGCATGATATGCCGGTGGTGGTACATTGCCATAGCAAGGAAGGAATCCTGAATGCGTTGGCTGCCGGTGCCACCAGTATTGAGCATGCTACCTATCTGGATGAGGAAACCGTGGAACGCATGCTGGAAAAAGATGTGTTTTTTACTCCCACCTTTTCTCCCTATGCCCTCATTGGAAAGTATGGCCCCCAGAGTACCATGCCCAAATATACCTATGAAGCAGCTCAGCGGATCGCGGAATACAAAAACACCTATTTCCATCTGGCTTACGACAGAGGCGTCAAGCTGACCTATGGCCGGGATTCCGGCTCCCCCTTCGTCCACCACGGCGATGTTGTTTTTGAAATGAAATCCATGAGCGCCTGCGGCGTGTCCAATCGGGATATTATCAAGAGTGCGACGGAAAACTCGGCCAAGGCCAATCATATCTGGGACAAAACCGGCAGCATTACCGTTGGCAAGTCGGCAGATCTCATTGTGCTGGAAGGGAATCCTCTGGAAAATATCGAGGCTTACGGAAACCTGTTTGCAGTGATTGCACAGGGCAGCCGAATTGTATAAGGACGGAAAGGCGAGTAAAGATGGAACAGGAAAAGGCAATTGCAGAATATCTGGAAGCCATCGGGCTGGAACAGCAGCCGACGTTGGAGGAATTCCGGAAAACAGTGGAGGGTTCTATTCGGGACCGTACCACCATCATGTATTTTATCTATCAAACCATCCGGCAGCTACATCCCGAAATTGATGCAGATGAAATTTTGCAGCAGGCCAGCGTGGCCTTCGGCCAATGGAAAGGAAAAAAGTGGGGTCAGGTGGAAAATGCAGGGCAGGCGCTGAAAAAACAGTCCTCCAAATCCGGATGTCTGGTGTTTCAGCAGGAATTTGTCGCCCTGAACGACGCCTATGCCGAAAAGCGCTTTTATCACTGTCCCCATGTGGCCGCGTTAAAGGAGTTGGGTTGTTCGCAGGAAGAGATTATTAATTTCTGCCAAAACATCTTGTCTTATGGGGACTATGGCCATTTTGCACCCCATACCGCCGTTAAAATGCATTTTTCCAAGCAGCTTGCCGTCGGGGATGACTATTGTGCCATGTGTATCGAGAAGGTGGAAAAATGATCGACGCCCGGGAGCAGCAGCTGGAAGCTGTGGTGGATCAATGGATCACTGCTCATCGAGAGGAATTGGTGCGGGATGTGATATCCCTGGTGCGAATTCCCAGCACCCGTAGCGCGCCAACCCCGGAATCTCCTTTTGGCCTGCCTGTGAAAAACGCAATGGATCGGGCACTGCAGTTGGCAGAAGGTTACGGTCTGCAAACGGAAAATGACGGATATTATACCGTAAGCGCTATTTTGCCGGGAGAAACGGAGAAGGAACTGGCAATCCTGGGACATATTGACACTGTGCCGGAAGGGGAAGGCTGGAAGTTTTCCCCCTTTGATCCGGTGGTGCGGGAAGAACATATCATTGGACGCGGTACGCTGGACAATAAAGGGCCGGGACTGGCCGGTATGTATGTGCTGCGGATGTGCCGGGATCTGGGGATTCCCTTCCGGCATACGCTGCGTATGATCTTCGGCGGCAATGAGGAATCCGGTATGGAGGATGTCCGGCATTATAAGGCCACCCATACCACGCCTGATTTCACCATTGTTTGCGACGGTGGCTGGGCCTTGTGTCAGGGGGAAAAAGGCATTATTACGGCAGAACTGGCAGCAGATGTCCATCACAGCAATTTGCTGGAATTTCATGCCGGCGTTGCCTCCAATTCTGTGCCGGACAGGGCCTATGCTGTGGTTTCCGGTGATGTAGAAAAAATGCGGGAAAAGCTGGCTGCTTTTTCTGATTATACGGCGGAAGCGCGTCCTGAAGGACTTTGCATTTCCACCGAGGGCAAAGCCGGCCATGCCGCTTTCCCGGAAAATACTGTCAATGCCGTTTATAAACTGGCAGATCTTTTGACCCGGGCGAATCTGTTGGAAGGCAGTGCGGTCCACCCGGTGCGCTATCTGGCGGATCTGCTGGCTGACCATACAGGCCAGGCGCTGCATATTGTTTATCGGGATGATTTGCTGGGCGAAACCACCCATATCTGCGGCTATGTTCGTTTGACCAATGGGGTTTTGCAGGCCAAGCTGGATATTCGTTATGCGGATCGGCGGGATCCGGAAAAAACGGCAGCCTGCCTGGCTGCCGCCATCGCCGGTGCGCAAAGCGGTTTTACGTTGGAGAAGATGACCAATGATCCTCCATACTATCATTCGGTAGAGGAACCGGGGATTCGTATTTTGCTGGAAACCTGTCATGATTATGTTTCTCCCACGGCGCAGCCGTATGTCATGGGCGGTATCACCCATGCCAGGCATTTGAAGAATGCAGTGCCTTTTGGCCCCTGTGAAGCGCCGCATGAAATTTCTACGGTGCGGTTCGGCTATGCCCATGCGCCGGATGAAGCCGTACAGATTTCCCAGTTGACAACGGCCATTAAGGTGTATTTTATGGCATTGTATCGTCTGGATCGGGCCGCCCTTGCCTAGGGCAGGTATTGTGCATGGTGGAACCACCGTGTATATTCTCCGGAAAAGATTGCTGTGAAAAAGAATTTCTACAAAAAAGCATTCCCCAAAAATCCTCCCGTTCTGTGGAAACCGTATCGTTCCCACAAGCGGGAGTTTTTTTGTGGGGAAGTACCTGTAGCTTTGGTGTGCCGGCTGTTCCGGGGCTTGAGCGGGAAGCGGCGTTTTTTGCAGTAGTATCATACTCATAACTGTACCCCAGAAGGCGGCACGGGGATCGGCATATCTTGTCCGATGCTTTCATAAGATGAAACAGCTGCCCGGTTGGATGCGGGCGGCAGTGATGCAAGGGGGCGAGGACATGATAGCCATATTGACACCGGTCAAGGAAGTGGCCCGGATTAAAAAGTGGATGCGATGGTGCGGCCGGGTTCATCCGGTGTTTCAGTCTGTGGAAACAGGTGGATTTTACCATTTGCCGGTCATTGAGCAAAGCGGCCGGGTGGCCTGGCGGGGGGTGGCGCAATTTTGCCAGACCTATGGAGCCAGACTGCTGGTGCCCCGGGAAATTCCGGTGCCGGTCCGGCCAGAGCTGCCTCGTTACCGGGCTGATGGATTTCGGCAGAGACTGCTTTTAGCCGGCTTTTTGCAGCTGCTGGAGCGGATGGAACAGCCGCCTGACAATCTGGTGTTAATCGACCGGGGTGGTCGGTATGTCAAGCTGGCTGAAATTTTGTTGCCCCGGGTGGGACAGGTGCGGGTTCTGACCCTTTACCCTGAGCGGTACCGGGCACTGTGTGAACGCGCCGGGGCGGAGTATGGGACTGCGCCCCTGGTGACTTGGCGTAATCAGGCTCTGGAACGGGCAGACATGATTTTGGCGCCCAACGGCACCGGCGGGGAAGCCCTTCCGCCATCTGTTCCGGTATTTGGCCCGCCTGCTCCCGGCGTCTGGTGCTTATCTGACCGGTGCGTGGAACTGCCCAAGCCCTATGCGGCCCTCCAGCCGCCGGGAATCAGGCGGTTGGAGTTTGCAGGCGCCCTGACGGAGGGCTGTGAAATATCCGGCGGCTGCGGCGCCAAAGTGGTGGCTTTTTCCAAAAACGGCGGAGAGCGTTCTATCCAGGCACTGGCCGGAGAACTGTCCGGAATTGGTAAATAATCCGTGAATTTACTTGACAGGCCGGGGCAAACTCACTATAATAATAGATATTATGCGGTTGTGGCAATTCTGCTGTATCATAGAAAGGACGGAACATGAATGGCAAGAGAAGTAATTCTTACCGCTGACGGTCGGAAAAAGATTGAGGAAGAGCTGGAGGAGCTGAAATCGGTCAAACGGCCTGAAATTGCAGAGAAGATCAAGATCGCCCGTTCCTTTGGGGATCTTTCGGAAAACAGTGAATATGATGAAGCCAAAAATGAGCAGGCCAAGGTGGAGGCTCGGATCGCTGATCTGGAGGCGATGCTGAAGAACGCCAAAATGGTGGAGGAATCCGGCGACGCCAGCAAAATCGGTATTGGTACCAAGGTGAAGATTTACGACGAAACCTATGAAGAAGAGGATGTCTATCAGGTGGTCGGTTCTGCTGAGGCTGATCCTTTGGAAGGGCGCATTTCCGATGAATCTCCCATTGGTATGGCGCTATTGGGTCATGTGGCCGGGGAAACGGTAGTGGCCGAAGCACCCCAGGGTGATATTAAGATTCGGATCCTGGAGATTTTACAGTAAATTGTTCTGTTCGGGCGGGGGATTCCCTGCCCGCTTTTTTTGCAGGAGGAGTTTCCCATGGCGGAAAAATCAAAATTCGGCCTGAAGGATTTTTGGTATTACTATAAAATCCCGCTAATTCTGGTTGTGGCGTGTGCTGTGATACTGGCAGTGTTAATCAGCCAATGTGCCAGTCAGCCAGACTATGATTATGAGGTAACGCTGTACATGGCTCGGCCGGTGCCGGAGGAGGTAGCCGACCTGATGGCGGCGCAGCTGGAGCAACACGGCCAGGATCTCAACGGAGACGGCCAGGTGCGGGTGGAGATAATCAACTGCACCTATTCTGCCGATGCGGTTTCCACTGTCCGGTTGGGTCAGATCGGAAAATTCCAGGCCCGTTTGGCCACCCAGTCCTCGGCACTTTTCCTGCTGGATGAGACCTGTTATGCTTCCGTGGAGGATACCGGTCTGTTTGCTGCGGTACCCGGCTTTGACGCCAAAGAGGGACATGCCCTTGCCTTGGAGAATACGCCCTTTGCCGGGGCGGTACAGGAACTGGCCGGGAATCTTCTGCCGGCCCATTACTACCTTTGCCTGCGGGAAACTGTGGGCACGGGCTTCCAGGGAGAGGCCGAAGCCGAGGAAGCCTGCCGGCAGGGGCAGGCACTGATCCAACAGCTGATGACGGCCTACGGTATCACCGACGGCCAGTCTGCTTCAGAACCCCCTGGGAAAGAATCCTGACCGGTTGTATTACCCACTGCACAGGCAAGTCCTGTTGCAGTGGGTATTCTTCTGCACCCTTTTTTGCCAGCCTGCATAGAATGGCAGCATAGGAGGTGGCGGTATGCAAACATTGCACGATTTACCCTTATGCTTTTTGGAAGGACGGGGAAAGCACGGAGCGACTGCGTTGTTACATACAATTGGGCAGGCCCGGGAGGGCTGGCGTTTTTGGCTGCTGACCGGCGGTCCTCTGACGGCAAAATCTCAACTGGTCAAGGCGTTGGCGGCTGATTTGGTGCAGGGCGGCCATTCGGTGACGCTGGTGTCTGATTTGCTCCAACCGGAGTTAGCGGCGGGTTTGCTGGTGGAGGATTTGCGGGTGGCTGTACTGGATGGGGAAATGGGCTGCCCAGCAGGAGTTGTTGGATATCCCGGGCGATATCCCGGCCTTTGTACACGCTTGCTGGATTTTGGCTCTTTTCTGCATGCGGCCGTGCTAGAGAAGACATTTTCCACGTTGCAGGAAGCCGGTTGTGCATTGGAGGAAAATCTGCATCGGGGAACGGTATATCTGCGGGCAGCCGCCACCCTGTTGGAGGAAAATCTACAGCTTAGCGCCGGGGCCCTGCGGCAGGAGCGAACCCGGCAGTATGGACGGGATCTGGCCAGACGGCTGATTCCAAAAGGAAGCGGCGCCGGGGAACAGCAGTGGTATTTATCAGGTGTGACGGGGGCTGGGCCGATGTTTTACCGTTCGACGCCCGGAAAGCTTTGTTCCCGTGTGATTCCCATTGCCGATGAGTTTGGCGCAGCGTCATCTCTGCTTCTGGAAGTGTTGCGGCAGGAGGCATTGGAAGCGGGGCAACGGGTCATTACCTGCTATTGTCCGCTGCTGCCGGAGGAGAAGCCGGAGCAACTGCTGCTACCGGAAGCGGGCATTGCCTTTGTGGTGACGAATCTGCGCATGCAGGTAGATACGGCCGAGCGCACCATTCACGCCCGCCGGTTTCTGGATGCCGCTGCACTGCGGTCAGTGCGGCAAAAGCTACTGTTTAACCGGAGATTGGCACACCAGCTGGTGGTGGGTGCGGGGGAATACTTTGCCTTGGCTCAGGCCGCCCGGAAGGAAGCAGCAGGCTGCTATGATGCGGCACTGGATGCCATGGCGTTGCCAGCGTTACTGGCCCGATTGGAAGGCTTCCTTTTGGCATAGAGGGACTACTTTTGCAGATTTTACAAACATGGCCGGAAAAACCACTTGTAATTTCAGGAAAACGTGCTAAAATAATAGGAAGATTAGCAGCTACTACCAGATGCAGTGATTTTTATAGAAGGAGGCGGTGCATTGTGGCAGAGCAAAAAACTATCACCGAAACGCCCAAGGAGCTGGAATCGGTCATCACAGCAATCCTGGAGGCAGATGCCAAAGCTAGGGAGATTACCGATGCGGCAGAGGCCTCCAAAGCCCGGACAGATAGTATCATAGCCGAGAAAACTACCGGGATCCAGAAGAAATACCAGGAGTTAGCCCAACGCGAGATCGAAGCCTTGCGGGCTTCGGCCGAGAAGGAGGCCCAGACCCAGCTTCGGGCGGAGGAAGAACGCCAGGCGGAAAAGCTGGCACAGCTGGAGGCCCGGTTTGCTGCCGGGAAAGACCGGTGGACAGAGGAGATCTTCCGCCAGATCATCGGCTGAAAGTTGCATTTGATCAGACCGGGAAGGAGTTGGTCCGTTTATGTCCGGAAAGGCTTCCAATGCCATTTTGGCAAAAACACGCAGTAAATTCGGCCAACGCCTGACCGAGAAGAATTACAGAGATATGGTTTCTCTGTCCAGTTTGTCAGAGCTGCTGGCCTATTTGAAAAGCAATACAAGATACGGTGCGCCCCTTTCCTCTGTGCGGGAGACCGACCTGCATCGGGATAAGCTGGAGCGATGGCTGCTGTCGGCGATATTGTTGGAAACACGGGAACTTTGCCTGTTTGAAAAGACCATCGGGGATCATCTTTTTCAATATGTGATTGCCCAGGCGGAGGTCAATGCCCTGACTGACTTTGTCCGGCTACTGGCGACGGGGCATCCGGAAAGCTATCCGGAACTTCTTTCCCCTACGCTGCAGGAGCTGTCCTCCATTGATTTTACCAGGCTATTTCAGGTCAAGACCTTTTGGCAACTGGTGGAGGTGCTGCGGGATACGAAATACGGGAAGGTGTTCTCCAGCTTCCCGGCTTCTCCCACCGGTGTGCCGGATCTGTTGATGATTGAGGCCACCCTGGACAACGTTTTGTATCACGATACCTTTGAAATGCTGGAGGATGGATTTTCCGATGCTACCGGAGAGGAACTACGCGCCATCCTTGAATTGCAGGGAGAGCTGCTGAATATTCGTCGGCTTTACCGGGCCAAGCAGTATTACCAGGTGAGTTCGGATATTTTAAGGGCCCAGATGCTACGGGTTCAGTGCCATCTGAATCGGACCCACCTGCAGCAGCTGCTGGAGGCCGAAAACGGACAGGCCATATTGGATGTGCTGAAAACCACCTGGTATGGCAGGTTCATAGGGCGGTATGCCCCCGAGAATATTGACCATTTTGCCGATTGTGTTTTGGCGGATCGGTGTGTCAGCCGGATTCGCCTGTCTCCCCGCCCGTCTGTAGTGATGCTTTGCTATATTCTGTTTCTGCGGGATGAGCTGGAAAATTTGACCAATATTATCGAGGGGATCCGTTATGGAGTCCCCTCCGCTGAGATCAGCCAGTTGCTGATCCCTTTGGAAAAGGAAGGAGGTTCATAACATGTCGGTACAGAAGATGAAGCTGGTCACCATAGCCGGGAATATGGAATCCCTGGAAGATGCTTCCATCGCCTGCCTGCAAGCTGGGTGCTTTCAGCCGGAGGAGACGGCGGAAGCCATGGGATTGGGTGGCGGCTTCCATCGGATTTCAGATGAAAACCGATATGGAGATCTGCTGCGCCGGTTGGAAGAGCTGTTTGCCGATGCACCGCCGCCTTTGGTGCCTTTACAGGGCAAGCCGGACCCTACTGTGTTGGAGGGGGCGGTGGAAACGCTGGAGGCTCAGGTAAAATCCATGCGCCAGGAGAACGAAACGCTTCGGAAAACCATGGAGAACGCATTGCAGGAGGCAGATCAGCTGGAGCATTTCAGCGGAATCCATCTGAACCTGCGGGACGCCTTTGACTCCAAATTCGTCCGGGTACGGTTTGGCCGTTTGCCTCTGGACGGGTATGAAAAAATGAAGGATTATGCCGACAATCCCTATGTGCTGTTCTTTCCCTGCAGCAAGGACAAGGCTTATTACTGGGGCATGTATCTGACCCCGGCGGATGAGTCCCGGGAAGTGGATCGGATTTTTGCCTCCCTGTTCTTTGAACGAATCCGGATTCCGGAAGCAGTGGGGACGCCCCATGAGGCGGTGGACTATCTGCGGGAGAAGGCGGAAAAGGCCCGTCAGATGTTGGCGGAGAATGAGAAAAAGATTGCCTCTTATTTTTCGGAAAACAGCGGCCTTTGCGCCGAAACCTATTCTGGGGTAAAGACCGGATATGCCGCTTTTGAGGTGCGAAAATACGCCGCCCAGTACAACAATTCTTTTCTGCTGGTAGGATGGGTGCCTGCTGCCGGAGAGCGGGAGTTTATCGGGCGGATGGAGCAGGTGGAGGGGATCAAGGTTTCCGCTGAAAAGCCCCAACGGGATTCCAAACGGTTTACCCCACCCACCAGAATCCGGAATCCCCGATTGTTCCGGCCATATGAATACTATGTCAAAATGTACGGTGCGCCAGGATATCATGAAATGGATCCCACTATTTTGGTGGCCATCACTTACACCCTGCTATACGGCATCATGTTTGCCGATCTGGGCCAGGGCCTGATTCTTTCTCTGGCCGGTTGGTTTATGTACCGGAAGCTGCATAATCCTGTGGGCCGGATTCTGATCCCCTGCGGTATCTGCGGCAGCATCTTCGGTTTGCTGTTTGGCAGCTGCTTCGGAGAATTTACCCTGCCGGGCGGGGAAACGCTGCTGGAGACCTTCTGGCACAATATTGTGGGCATTCAGGCTTTGCCCTACAGCACCATGAACAACGCCAACAGTATGCTGGGCTTTTCGGTGCTGGGCGGAATTCTTCTGATCCTGTTGGCCATGGTGCTCAACATTTATTCCTGTTTGAAACAGCATAAGGTGGGGGAGGCCTTGTTCGGTCATAACGGCCTGTGCGGTATTTTGTTCTTTTCCAGTGCAGTGACCCTGATTCTCCAATCGGGCATCGTCGTCAACTGGAATTTCGGCATTCCCACTAGGCTGCTGATTGCCGGCTGTATTGTTCCCTTTGTGCTGATCTTTTTTAAACCCATTCTCTCCAAGTTACTGGCCAGGGAAGCCCATCCCCTGCCTGAAAGTTGGGGTGAGTATTGCATCGAAAATTTCTTTGAGCTCTTTGAAGTAATTCTGAGTTACATGTCCAATAGCCTGAGTTTTCTGCGCGTAGCTGCCTTTGTCATGGTACACTCGGTTATGATGGAGGTATTCCTATTGCTGGCAGAAATGTGCGGGGCGCCCGGTTCGGTGGGATTCCTGGCTATGTATATCTTCGGCAACATTTTTGTGCTGGTACTGGAGGGGCTGTTGGTGGCCATCCAGGTGCTGCGTCTGGAATTTTACGAGATTTTCAGTCGGTGCTATATCGGCGAGGGGCAGACCTACCGCCCCTTATCTCTGGAGCCCGAGGAATGATAAGTTTCCTGTGTCCGTAGGGTGGCAGCCCGCATGACGCCCCCCTGCGGTTGGCCGGGAGAACCCGGCTGAAATTCCCTTTGTGCGGAGAAATGGAGTACAAAATGATGAACGTATTGAGAGTATTGGTTTTCATCCTGCCTGTGTTGGGCATTTTGGCCGCCATTCTGGTGGGCCGCAGAACCATGAAAACGACCGGAAATGCCAAGAAGGCTGTGACCCGGCATATCGTAACCTTTGCCATGTGCCTGGTGCTCTGCTTGGGCTTTACCATGCTGGTGTCGGCCGAAACCACTATGGTTGCCGATGATTCTGCTACCACCACCATTACCACCGAAGCGGTGGAGTCCCAGGCGGTGTCCGGCTCCGGTTTGGCTGTGGGTCTGGCTCTGGTTGGTTCCGGTCTTGCCATTGGCCTGTCAGCGCTGGGAGCTGGAATTGCTCTGTCCGGCGGCGCACCGGCTGCCATCGGCGCTGTGTCGGAGGATCCCAAGTCCTTCGGTAAGTCCATGATTTTCGTGGTGCTGGGCGAAGCCCTGGCCATTTATGGCTTTATCATTGCATTCTTTATTATCCTGCGGCTGACTGATCTGGTGGCCAATATGGCAGCAATTATCGGCTGACGGAGGCGCAGGTTTTATGCGTTTCTTTGTCATTAGTGACAACCACGACACCCTGACCGGCTTGCGGTTAGCGGGGATCGAAGGGGTTGTGGTTCATACCGCCCAAGAGGTGGAACAGGCCCTGGATGATGCGCTGGCCCGGGAGGAAATCGGCATTGTACTTATGACTGAGAGCTTGGTGGCTCTTTGCCGGGAGCGGGTATATACCCTGAAGCTCCAGGTGCGCCGTCCCCTGATTGTGGAGATTCCTGACCGTCATGAAGATGGGCGGGGAGAAAACGCCATAGCCCGGTATGTGCGGGAGGCTATCGGCGTTAAAATTTGATTCCGGAGGGAGATTATCCATGCAAGATGTAAGAGTCAATCACTTTGTTTCGGCCATTACAAAAGAGGCGGAGGCCCAGCGGAACCAGATTTTGCAGGAGCAGGAGACCAAAATTGCCGCTGCTGTGGCGCAGGCCGAAACGGCAGCACGGCAGAATTATGAATTGGCCCTGGCCCGGGCAGCCTCCACCATACGGCTGGATATCGGCAGCCAGGTTTCCGCCGGAAAGGTGGAACGTCGCCAGGCGTTGCTGCTGCGGCGGGAGGCCATGACGGATGAAATCATGGAGGCCGTCCGGCAAAAGCTGGAAGCGTTTACCGCTTCTTCGGATTATCAGGTGTTTTTGGAGCGTTCGGCGGCAGATGGAGCGGCCCGGATGCCGGGCAGCACCTTCTATCTGCGGCCGGCAGATCAGCACCTGGCCCAGGCGGTTTCTGCGGCAGCTGGCGGCGTTGCGGTGGAGACCGATCCCTCCATTCTTCTGGGGGGATTAAAATGGCAGTCTCCGGATGGTGTTCGCCGGGCGGATGATACCCTGGATAGCCGATTGGCCGCCGGCCGCAGCTGGTTTGCATCCCATTCCGATCTGATTATTACCTAAGATTATCCCGTGTTTTGGAGGTTTCAACCATGTCTGAAGTGATATTCGGTATCAACGGGCCCGTGGTGACCCTGAAAAATACCAGAGCTTTTTCCATGCAGGAAATGGTCTATGTGGGGAAGGAACGGCTGGTGGGCGAGGTCATTGGCCTGGAGGATGATACTACTATCATCCAGGTGTACGAGGAGACCACCGGACTGACACCCGGAGAGCCAGTGGAGGGAACCGGGGCGCCCATGTCGGTGACGTTGGGGCCCGGAATTCTGACGAATATTTTCGATGGAATCGAGCGTCCGCTGCGGGATGTGGCTGCAGCCTCCGGCGCCTTTATTGCCCGGGGCAACCAGTTTCATGCCCTGGATGAGAATAAGCTTTGGAATGTGACAGTGACGGTCTCGGTAGGGGATGTCCTGACTGGCGGCACGGTGTATGCCACCTGCCCCGAAACCGAGAGTATTGTGCATAAAGTGATGGTGCCGCCCGGAATTTCCGGGAAGGTAACCTTTGCGGTCAAAGACGGTAGCTATCGGCTGAACGACCGGATTTGTGAGCTGACGGATGACGATGGAAACAAATACCCTCTGACGTTGTGCCAGCGGTGGCCCATCCGGAATCCCCGGCCCTATGCCCAACGTTTGGCCTCTACTATCCCGCTGATTACGGGACAGCGGGTCATTGATACGCTGCTGCCCATCGCCAAGGGCGGCACTGCTGCCATTCCCGGTGGATTCGGTACCGGGAAAACCATGACCCAGCACCAGCTGGCCAAATGGTGCGATGCGGATATTATTATTTATGTTGGCTGTGGCGAGCGGGGTAATGAAATGACCCAGGTGCTGGATGAATTCGGGGAGCTGATTGATCCCCGTACCGGTCGGAAGCTTACCGACCGCACGGTGCTGATTGCCAACACCTCCAATATGCCGGTGGCAGCCCGGGAGGCCTCCATTTATACCGGCATTACCCTGGCGGAATACTACCGGGATATGGGGTATGATGTGGCCATGATGGCCGATTCCACTTCCCGCTGGGCCGAAGCCCTCCGGGAGATTTCCGGGCGGCTGGAGGAAATGCCTGCGGAGGAGGGCTTCCCGGCTTATTTGCCCTCCCGGCTGTCAGAATTTTACGAGCGGGCTGGTCGTGTGGAATCTCTGAACGGTGCCCAAGGCTCGGTGACCGTTATCGGAGCGGTTTCCCCCCAAGGGGCCGATTTTTCCGAGCCGGTGACCCAAAATACCAAGCGTTTCACGCGGGTGTTCTGGGCGCTGGATAAGGCGCTGGCCTATGCCCGGCATTATCCTGCTATCAACTGGACCTCCAGTTACAGTGAATACGATACTGACCTGAGCCGGTATTTTAACGAAAATGTGCATCCTGATTTTATGGAATACCGGAGCCGCATCATCGCCATTCTTCGGGAAGAAAACGATCTGATGGAGATCGTCAAGCTCATTGGCGCGGATGTACTCCCTGATGACCAAAAGCTCATTCTGGACATTGCCCGGGTGGTGCGGGTGGGATTCCTGCAGCAGAATGCCTTTCATGCAGATGATACCTATGTGCCGCTGCTAAAGCAGTTTTTGATGATGCAGGTGATCCTGCATTTGTATGATCGGGGCAGAGCCCTGATTGCCACCGGTGTTCCGGTGGCCCGTGTGTCTGAAACCGGTCTCTATGAAAAGCTGATTAAAATCAAGTACGACATCCCCAATAAAAATCCGGAGATGTTTAAGGATTATCTGGCCGAGATCGACCGGACGATGGATCAGATCCGCTAAGAAGGGGAGGAACTGACGATGATAATGGAATATCATGGCCTGCGGGAAATCTCCGGTTCTTTGGTGGTGCTGGATGGTGTTCAGGGGGCTTCCTATGAAGAAATGGTAGAGCTTCGGCTGGACAATGGTACCCGCCGCCAGGGTCGGATCATTCAGATTGACGGCTCCCGTGTGGTGATCCAGGTGTTTGAAGGCACACGAGGCATCTCCCTGGACAATACCGGCACGGTGTTGCAGGGGCGTTCCATGACTCTGCCCCTGTCGGAAGAAATGCTGGGCAGGGTGTTTGATGGGGTGGGCCGTCCCAAAGACGGACTTGGGGAAATCTTCCCGGAGACCTTTGCCGATGTAAACGGTATGCCCATCAATCCGGTTTCCCGGGTTTATCCCCGGAACTTTATTTGCACCGGCATTTCTTCTATTGACTGTTTGTCCACCCTGATTCGAGGGCAAAAGCTGCCCATCTTTTCCGGCTCGGGTATGAAGCACAACGAGCTGGCGGTGCAGATTGTCCGTCAGGCCAAGATCACCGGGGAGGATAATGACAATTTTGCCATTGTTTTTGCCGCTATGGGTGTGAAAAACGATGTGGCGGATTTTTTCCGCCGCTCTTTTCAGGAGTCGGGGGTACTGGAACGGGTGGTAATGTTCCTGAACCTGTCCAATGACCCCATCATTGAGCGTACCATTACCCCTCGGTGCGCCTTGACCGCTGCTGAGTATCTGGCCTTTGAAAAGGGCATGAATATTCTGGTGGTCATGACCGACATGACCTCTTACGCGGAAGCCCTGCGGGAATTTTCTTCCTCGAAGGGGGAAATCCCCGGCAGAAAAGGCTACCCCGGATACCTGTACTCTGATCTGGCCTCCTTGTACGAGCGTGCCGGTATGATTAAGGGGCGCAAGGGGTCGGTGACCCAGCTGCCTATTCTTACCATGCCCAATGATGATATCACGCATCCGGTTCCTGATCTGACCGCCTACATTACCGAGGGACAAATCGTGCTGGATCGGACGCTGGATGGTGTTGGAATTTATCCCCCTGTGGGGGTGCTTCCCTCTTTGTCCCGTTTGATGAAGGACGGTATCGGCGAGGGGTATACCAGGGCGGATCATCAGCCCCTGGCCAATCAGCTGTTTGCCGCCTATGCCCGGGTGCAGGACGCCAGGTCTTTGGCGTCGGTTATCGGGGAGGATGAGCTTTCCGCTGCGGATAAACGTTATCTTGCCTTTGGTAAGGAGTTTGAACAGATTTTCCTGCGGCAGGATTTTCATGAAGCCCGCACCATTGAGGAAACGCTGGATTTGGGCTGGTATCTGCTGTCTGCCTTCCCCCGGGAGGAGCTGGATCGGTTGGACGATGCCCTGCTGGATCAGTATTATAAACCACGGGAGTCGGCCTGACAGCCGGCACCGTAGAAGGCCGGAAAGGAGGCGACCGGTATGGCAGACCAGGTGTTCCCCACCAAAGGGAATCTGATGAAAATTAAAAAATCGCTGGAGCTGGCCAGAACCGGTTACGAGCTGTTGGACCGCAAGCGGAATATCCTGGTGCAGGAGACCATGTCCCTGATGGATGAAGCCGCTGCAATCCAGGAACAGATTGATACCACCTATCGGGAGGCTTATGCGGCGCTCCAGGCCGCCAATATTACCCTGGGTGTGGTGGATCAGTTTGCCCGGGCAGTACCGGTGGAGGAGAGTGTGGATATTACCTACCGCAGTGTTATGGGGGTTGAAATTCCTACGGTAACCATCCAACCGAAGCCTCGGCAGAATTATTTCGGTTATCGCCGGACCAATATCCAGCTGGATGAAGCCTATGCCCGGTTTGACCAAGTGAAGCGGCTGACGGCCCAGCTGGCGGAGTTGGAAAACAGTGTTTACCGTTTGGCCCAGGGAATTCGTAAAACCCAGAAGCGGGCCAACGCCCTGAAAAATATTATGATCCCCAAGTTTGATTCCCAGGTCAAGTGGATTACCGAGGCTTTGGAAGAAAAGGAGCGGGAGGAGTTCTCCCGGTTGAAGGTAATCAAAAATCAAATGAAATAAAAATGATTTGGAATAAAATGCAAGCAGGCGTCCCCTTTTTTGTTTAGGGGCGCCTGCTTGTTTCTGCGTTTGAGGCATCGGAATGATTCCGGAAAAGAAAAGCCGATCTGTATTGAAAGGAAACTTCTCACTGCTCTGGTAATTTCGCTGTTTTTCCAGTGGTGCGGTATGTTTCTCCCTTTTTCTGCATATAGATTGCAAGGAAATAAGTCGTTACCTAGGGCGAAAACTGCAAGGTTTTCCGCTCCGGGCGGCAAGGGAGGGATTGCACATGCGGGGCGCGACCAAGGAGCGGGCGGTGATTCTGGGAGAATACATCGTAGAGCAGAAGGCCACTGTCCGAGCGGCAGCCAAGCAGTTTTCCGTCAGCAAATCCACCGTACATAAAGATGTGACCGATCGGCTTCGGCTGATGGATCCGGGTCTTTGGGAACAGGTGAAAGAGGTTTTAGAGACCAATAAAAAAGAACGGCATATCCGGGGCGGTATGGCTACCCGGCGGAAATACAAAGGAGAATAGGTTCTATCCTATCCGGAACTATCATAAAATATAGCAGAAGAATCACAGAAAAACCGTTTTGGAAATGAGGGAGCATTCGTGGAAAATCAAATGGAAAAACAGACCGTATCCACCGAGCGGGTTTTGCTGGAGCAATCACTGGAGCAGCCCCTGGATGTGGAATTCGTTCTGCCGGATTATTGCCCGGAAATCGCCAGAATCCTGTCCTGCCGGGTGGAGACAACCGTTTTGTCTCCCAACTGCAGTGGCGGCGCGGTGAATCTTGATGGGAACCAGCAGATCAATTTGCTGTATACCGATGCGGATGGAGAGCTGTACGGCTACGAATATGAGCAGCCCTTTCGCCGGACGGTGGAGCTGACCAGTCTGCCGGAAGGGCCGGTGGTGGCCATGTGTCAACCGGTTCCGGATTATGTTAACTGCCGGGCTTTGACACCGCGGAAAATGGAGGTACATGGTGCCTGCGGTTTGCGGTTGCGGGTGACAGGGCAGGAACCGGTGGAATTGCTGGCTGACACAGAGCTTCCCGGTATGCAGTTGCGTACCGCTGAGGTGCAGACCTGCCTGCCGGTGACCACTGTGGAAAAGCAGTTTGCCATTGAGGAGACGCTTCCCGTTCCGGCCTCCGATCCGGCTGCCCGGGCGGTGCTGGCTTGTGATGTCCGGGGAACCCTGTCTGAATGCAAGCTGTTAAAGGATAAGCTGGTGGTCAAAGGAACCTTGTTTATTTCGGCACTGGTGAAAACGGCGGAGGGAGCCGGCACGGTCGAGGGAGAATTCCCAATCAATCAGGTGGTGGATGCCCCCGGTGTTACTGAAAACAGCCGGTGTGACGCCCGGCTGTTGCCGCCGGCTGTCAGCGTTCGGATGCAGGCCGGTGCAGACGGGGAGGCCCGGTTTTTGTTGGCCACTGGTCGGGGTACCATTGTTATTACGGTCACCGAGGAAAAACCGCTGACTTTGATTACAGACGCTTTTTCGACCCGGCATGAAACTTCGGTCCAGCGCAAGGATCTGACTCTGCGGCAGCTGTTGGCGCAGCCTTCGGAACGTTTTGTTTGTAAAAAGACGCTGGAATTCCCGGAGGATAGTGTGATACAGGTGCTGCAGGCCTGGTGCAAGCCCATGGGTGAGGTGGGGCAGACCGAGGATGGCGCCGTGGTGCTGCGGGGCAATCTGAAGGTGTATCTTCTGGCGCGGGATGCAGCCGGAAGCTATACCTGGCTGGAGCGTCCCCTGGAATACAGCTACCGGAAACCGCTGGATGCTTTGCCGGATACGGTTCAGGTGGAATCTTGTGTTTCTGTGGGACAGACGCAGGTAACGATGTCCGGAGGAAATCGGGCGGAGCTGCAGGTGGAGCTGGAAATCCGGCTGGCAGTGTATCAGCCGCATGCTTTGTCCGCACTGGCGGACCTGACGGTGGATACCGAGAAACCCATTCCCCGCCCGGAGAGTACGGCACTGGTGATCTATTTTGCCGGGGCAGGCGAGGCCCTTTGGGATATTGCGCGGCGATATCATACCTCTCCGGCTGAAATTGCTGCTGTCAATGATATGCAGGGTGATACCCTGGAGCAGGAACGTATGCTGCTGATTCCCAGCGTGTAATCTAAAAAAGACCGGCGCCAGTCCAGATAATAGGACGGGCGCCGGTTGTGCTATTATTTGCTGCAAACTTTGGCTGCAGTCTGGCGGATCAGGGCCAGAAGCGCCGGGTCGGCCGGCGGAAGATCGGCTTCTTCCGGAATAAAATGGTTTTCCAGAATGCCGCCCCATAAGGTCTCATACCAGGTGGCGGCCAGAGCGTAACGACCGTACAGATAGGACATGTGGTATCCGTCCCTGCAGAGGGACAGGCCATTTTTTTGTGTGTCAAAAGCAGGGGTTGCCCGCAAGGCCTGGATCACATGACCGCAGGGGAGTAGGGGAGCGTTAATGGCCCGGGCCGCTTGTGCATAGGCTTCTGTCAGTTGCTGATACATTTCCTGCTGATCGCAGTGATAGCGGGGGAAGCAGTCGTGACTGCTGTCTGCCTCGTAGGCCCAGGTTTCATGGATCCACTGCTTGGCATCCGGCGCCAGCTCCCGGACATATTGGGATAACTGGCAAATGTAGGGGAAATAGGTTTCCGGCAGGCCGCTGTCATGGCTGGCTTGCTGAAAAGTGACAATATCCCAATGGGTTTCCAGCAGAGTCTCCCGGATAGAAGCCATACGTTGTGCAGGTTCCCCATTTTGCTGATATTCATAGGCGGCTGCGTCCTGTTGTACATTGTTCCAGTGCTGTTCCAAGGAGCAGCCCCCAATATAAAGATTGACTGTTTCGTTTTCCACGCCGCCGGCAACGGCCAATCGGTGGAGGAAGCGCTGGGCGTCCTGAGAAAAGCTGTTGCCGATACTCAAAATTTTCCACATCATGAAGACCTCCTTGCTACGTTACTGCTGCGGCTCGGGTGGAATGGCTTCCTGTCGGCTGCAGACATAGGCGCTACGGATAATGGCGGAATCCAGGGCTTGGGGAATGTTCCGGCTGCGCAGATATTCGGCCAAAAAGGCCGCCGAGAAACTGTCGCCTGCCCCAACGGTGGAAACTACCTGCACTTGCTTTGCCGCCTGCCGGTACAGGGTGTTGGTGGTTGCGTCCAGCACCAGGGCGCCCTCTTGCCCCAGGGTCAGGATCAGCAGACGGAGATTGGGATAAGAGGCGGCCAGCAGCCTGGCTGCTTCCGGAGGCTGCTCTGCGTCCCGTCCCAGTAGGGTTTTCAGGACAAAGGGCAACTCCTCCTGGCTGATTTTCAATATGGTAGCATGGGCGCAGCATGTTTCCAGGGCGGCTTTGGTGCAGTGGGGCAGCCGGACATTGACATCACAAAAGATCTCCGGAAAGGAAACCTGATCCAGCAGAAATGCCAGACTTTGGCGGGAGATTTCCCCCCTCTGGAACAGGGTGCCGAAATACAGGGCATCAAATTTTGCCGCACCGATTTGCGCTGCCAGGGCCGGGGGACAGGGAATGGCGTCATAAGAGACCCCTTCCGCCAAATGATAGGTGGGAACTGCATTTTCGTCCAGAGTTACCTGACACCGGCCAGTGGGCAAATCTACCTGTTGCACATAATCGGTGGGGAAGTTCATGTTGGCCAGCAGGGTCATGGTGTCCCGGGCCAGGGCGTCTTGCCCCAGGGCGGTCAGCAGGTGGCATTGGAAGCCCAGCCGCTGCATATGGGCGGCAAAGTTAAAGGGAGCGCCGCCAATATGGGCGCCATCGGGATAGAGATCCCAAATAATCTCTCCAACAGATAGTATTTTCAAGATGATTCCTCCCAACCGGTTACTGACCGTTTGTATGGTTTTATTATATCCAACCGATTTGGGGCTGTCAATGCGGAAGGGCTGGAATTGCATTTGCATTTGGGATTTTTCAGTGCTTGTCATATTCTCCAGCCGGGGGGCATATTCTTGAACAAAAGTCAATGTGGACATGGAGGAATGGGACTATGACGTCAACCAGTATTTATGAAGATATTGCCACCCGCACCGGCGGGGATATTTACATCGGCGTAGTGGGGCCGGTGCGTACGGGGAAATCCACCTTTATCAAACGCTTTATGGACACGCTGGTGTTGCCCAATATTCCGGAGACCTATGCTCGCAACCGGGCCATGGACGAACTGCCCCAGTCCTCTTCCGGACGCACCATTATGACCACCGAACCCAAATTTATCCCCGAAAACGCCGTGGAAGTGCGGCTGCCGGATAACGCCAGCTTCCGGGTGCGAATGATTGACTGTGTGGGGTACATTGTCCCCAGTGCGTTGGGTTATGTGGAGGGGGAGCAGCCCCGGATGGTCATGACGCCCTGGTATCAGGAGCCTATTCCTTTTAATATGGCGGCGGAACTGGGCACCAAAAAGGTCATTACCGACCATTCCACCATTGGCCTGGTGGTGACCACTGATGGCTCGATTGGGGATATTCCCCGGGCGGAATATGCAGAGGCGGAGGAGCGGGTCATCGGGGAGCTGCAAGAGATTCGCAAGCCCTTTGTGGTGTTGCTGAATTCCATGTATCCCACCGCTTTGGAAGTTCAGGCGCTGGCAGGGGAGCTGACCGAAAAATACGGGGTACCGGTGTTGCCGGTAAATTGCATGGAGCTGGATGAGGCCGGGGTGCGGGATATCATTACTCGGGTGCTGTTTGAATTCCCGGTGCGCCAGATCAATGTGGGGCTGCCCCGGTGGGTGACCGGTCTGGCCGGGGATCACCCGGTTCGTAAGGAACTGTACGCCACCTTGGGAGAGGCGGCGTCCCCCATTCGGCACATTCGTCAGGTGAATGCCGTGACTGATGCACTTTCTGCTTGTTCCTTTGTGGAATATGCCGGGGTAGAGCATATGGATTTGGGCAACGGCATGGTACAGATCGGCGTGCGGATCATTCGCAAGCTGTTTTACGATATCCTGTCAGAACAGTCTGGCTTGCAGATTGATTCAGACGAAACCCTGCTCCAGACCATGGGAGAATTGGCCGAGACCAAACGGAAGTATGCCAAGGTGAAAGACGCTCTGGATGAGGTGGAAGCCACCGGTTATGGTATTGTCATGCCGGATATTACAGAACTGCGGCTGGATGAACCGGAAATCATGAAGCAGGGCGGCCGGTACGGCGTCCGGCTTCGGGCTTCGGCGCCTTCTATCCATATGATGCGGGCGGATATCACCACCGAGGTTTCCCCTATTGTGGGCAGCGAAAAGCAGTCGGAGGATTTGATTCTCTACCTGCTGCGGGAGTTTGAGGATGACCCGGTGAAAATCTGGGACTCCAATATTTTCGGTAAATCCCTCCATGAACTGGTGAATGAAGGGCTGCACACCAAGCTGGCCCGGATGCCCGGTGATGCCCGGATGCGGCTCCAGGAAACCTTGGAACGGGTGATTAACGAAGGCTGCAGCGGCCTGATTTGTATTATTTTGTAATTCGCAAGGACACAAACCAAATCCCCATGTTTTGCGCAGGCAAAGCATGGGGATTTGGCTTATATCGTCTTTTTATCCCGCAAAAAGGGTTTCTGTCCCAAAATGGTTGCGTTTTTGCGAAATAAGATATACTTGAAATAGAAGCAGCAGCTTCTGCTAGATGTTAGAAAAGGGGATGTTTGTATGAAAAAGCTAATGTTATTGTGCAAGAAAAAGGCAGTGATGATTCCTGTGGCCATTCTTGTTGCGGCGGCCATTACCTGTACGGTGGTGTTGGCTGTGCGAGGGCAGAATATCCAGCCGGCGGGGACGGAACCGGCGGCTTCCACACCCGATTTGGCCGAAGTCAGCGCATTGCCGGAAGAAACCGAACCCCCGGCAGAGGAACCCGAGCAATCCGAGCCGGAGGAACCGACAGAGCCGGAAAAAGAAACCCCGGCAGAAGACCAGCCGGAAGAACCCAATGAGTCAGAAGACCAGCCGGAGGAGGACACCTCCAGCGAACCTATGTTAAACTCCTGGCTGGAGGACTATGTCCCCACTGCCCCCGAACCTGGCGAAATCGACCCGGAACTGAAAAAAGAAATCCAAAACGCCTGGTATGAACAAAACCGGGAGGAATTTGAAACAAATTCCCAGAAGTTTACGGTAAAACCTACCCCAGACGCTTTGGCTGTCGAGCGTTATCTCGGCACGTACAACGGCTGTGTTGTCGCACGTCTTTACGATCCATGGAGCGTCGGGTCTTATGCTGTATGGTATCAACAAATTGGCGATGTTGTACTTTTTAATGCCAATTGGCGTGATCCAGATGTGTATAAGGACGGCAATTTCTACCTCTTAAACCAAGCCTACGAAAACGGTTGGCTGACCGATGCGGACTTAAAAAATATTGCATATTATGACGGCGCCAGCATAATTCCAGAATCCAAAATTCTTCCGGTGCAATAAGGAAGTATAGCAGAAAATGGATAACGAGAAAAAGGAGAAAACTTTATGAAAAGATGTAAAACTCACAACCTGCGCATGGCAAGTATTAGTGTGCTATTATCTCTGGTATTGTCATTATCAACTGCGTCAGCAGATGCAATCGTGAGTGAAGAAGTAGCATCAAGTAGTTCTCTCATCGTGGGGGAGAATATTCAACTTCCTTCAGAATCTCTCCTACCCCGTTCTGCCAAGGAAGAAACTATCATTACCCAGATAGATGAAGCAGCGGATTTTGATCCCCAGGAAATCCTGGTGGTGCTGAAGCAGGGGTACGGCGGCATCAACAAGGCCCATACCCCCGATGATTTTCCGGAGATTCCCTGCGCGGCGGTGGAGGATTTAACCGCCCTGCCGGAGGATGTGGGCACATTAGAGTATCTGAATGTGACGGAATTTCATCAAATCTTACTGCTGACCTTGTCCACCTCCACCAAAGAAGAAGTGATTGCCGCCATCCGCACCCTGGAAGAGCGGGAGGACATTTTGTCTGCCGAACCAAATTACAAGGATGTGGCAGAACCCTGTGCGGTGCCAAACGATCCCAGCTATGGCTCCCAATGGGGCTTGGAAAAAAATCCAAGCTCCCTTGGCCTGGAATATCACCAAAGGCCACAGCGGTTTAAAGGTTGGCGTGATTGATTCCGGCATTCAGGTGAGCCACCCTGACTTAATGGATAACATAGCAGGGGGATATGATTTTTCAACCAAAGTGCCACCAGTTACCGAAGGGACGATAGCGGCCACGGCACCATGGTTTCAGGAATTATCGGAGCCAAGGGCAACAACGGCGCCGGCGGCACCGGCGTATGCTGGAATGTGAGTTTGTATATTATGCGTGCTGCTAGCAATATTCCTAAAGATCTAAGTGGGCTAGCTGTTATTCGCAGCATCAATTATGCCATTGAAAATAATATAGAAATTTTGAATTTAAGTGCTGCTATATGGGACAATGAAGGCTTATATGCAGCCATGAAAAATTACACTGGTCTTATTGTGCTTGCTGCAGGCAATTCAGGAATAGAATTAACCGGAAGTTCACCGGGTGGAAAAATCTATGATTTGGATAATGTAATTGTAGTTGCTTCAACAGATAAAAATGACAATTTAGTTGTTTCTAGCGATGGCGGGGGTTCCAATTACGGCCGCTATACTGTGGATTTGGCTGCTCCAGGGTCTGATATTCTCAGTACCTATCCCATCAGTACCTATAAAAGTATGGGTGGTACTTCCATGGCTGCCCCCTTTGTTGCCGGGACGGCGGCGCTGGTGAAAAGCATTAACCCCGGCGCTTCCACCGCCGAGGTCAAGCGCACCATTCTGGACAATGTGGACTTTGTGCCGGAGTTAAGCGGCAAGGTGGAAACCGGCGGTCGTTTGAATGCCTACAAGGCCGTAAAAAACACTATGATTTACGACGATATTGTTACATCTTCCGCCAACAGCTACCAAACCTCCTACACCATTACCCTGAAAAATGTCCGGTTTGGAGACGGCAGCAGCCCCATTGCGGTAAAATTTCCCACCCGTTCGCCGGTAGGCGCACCCACTTGGGTGTGGTATGAGGGGGGAACGCATTAGCGGCACCAACGATTGGCAGGTAACGGTGGATTATGCCAACCATTCTTATTTCAAAGGGGAATACCTCACCCATATTTATGCTTACAATTCTTCCGGCAGCCCGGTTGGCTGTGTTTCTCCGGAACGGGTGTATCTGGGGGCCAGTTACATAACGCAGAGAAGCTTGCTCTATTACGATTCCATGACAACGACCTCCTCCGATGGCTATACTTCTTCTTACACGCTGTATTTAAATAATGCCCTTTGGGGGGATGGGTGCGATGCTGTAATTGAGCAGTATGAATTAAATTATCACCCATATGCTTCCATCAAGGTGCAAGGTGAGCAATATTCTACTACAATCGGAGGGAAGATGAACCATGTGAGCGGTACCAATAATTGGGCATATACCGTTGTGGGGAGCTTGGTTGGATTGTACACCACGGAAATATATGTGTATAACAGCGAGTTAACTTATCTAAAGCTGCCCAAAAATAAGGTGAATTTGGGAAATGTTACGGGGAAGGTCATATATTATGATCGAATGTATTTAAGTCAAATTGCGGATCAGCAAACAGCAACGATTACCGTGATCAATCCGCAGACCGACAGCGGAAATTCAGTGCTCAACATGGAGTTCCCAACCTGGCGGACAGGGCAAACACCGACGTGGATGAGCGGCAGCGTCCTTGGGGCGGACAGTTCCAAGTGCTATATTTGGCAGATTTCTTTAAAAAAATCCCTGTTCGACAATGTTGCAGGCACTTATAACACCCATATTTATGCTGTCATTTCTCCGACGGAACGGGTATTTGTAGGTGCAGTGTCACCTTATACCTTGAAATGACGGGTTGTGCGCCAGGAAACCTTGGAATGCCTGGTTTGTATGATTTTGTAACTCCTATGTGCTGTTAGAAACGAAGAAACTGTCTTTGCCTGTTGCTATGGGCAAGGACAGTTTTTTGTTCTGAATGATTTCCCTTGTAAAAATACGTAAAATTTTACATACAAAAGAAGCGGTCTTTTCTTGACTCACACAAAATGTGAGGATTATCACAGTTACTTTTGGATTTATCACCTTCCTTTGGAGAATTTGTTGACAGAAAGAATGTTTTGCATTAAAATAACTATAGATTTATCCATGCTCTTTTGAGAATTGTGGAAGATGTCCAGCAGAAAGGGGCGTCAGATGTGAAACTTCGGGAAAAACTGTATCTGGTTTTTACTGCGGTCTCTATTGTTATGGCCGCGTTTACTGTCATTTCCAGTATGCAAGGGACTGCCGGAACTTCGGAAAGCGCTTTTGCCTGGGGAGACGGCACGGTCATGGTGGCAGTTTGCGCCTTATTTGCGCTGGTGCAGGTGATCTGTCTCTTCACCTTCCGGCCGAAGCTTCAGTTCCGCACGTTGGGTTTTTATTTGTTACATATCGGTTTGCTGTTGGTGTTGCTGGGCTGTTTCCTGTATTACAATGCCGGCACCGATGCCGACGGGGACGGGATGCAGGATAATCTCAAATATGTGCAAGTGGTACCCAGTGACCAGATTTACGCTGAATATTCCACCTTAGGATTTGGGATTGGCATTTCGGATGCCGGCGTTACCTATTATGAGGACGGTACCCCCAAGTATTACTATGCGGATCTTGTTCTGGAATCGGGTACCAGCTCGGACACCCGGCAGGTAACTCTATCGGTGAATCATCCCTGCCATGAAAATGGGTGGAAAATTTACCTGATGAATTATGAGCAGGCTACCGACCAGGTGACCCTGCTGTTCAAGCAGGACCCCGGCGAATATTGGACGGTCACCGGCATCTGTATGGTGATACTGGGTACCTTCCTGATGTGTTTGGTGCGTCGGCGGCCTGCTCCGGATTTGACGGCGGTCAGGCCTTCTGCTGGAAAAGGGAAAGCGGGTGATGCGATATGACCAATGTCCCTGTGATTCTGACGGTGGCCATCGCTTCGGTGGTTTGTTACCTGGCGGCTACCGTGCTGCGGCTGTTTTCATTGCAGAAAGCGTCCAATGTTTGCTGGCTGGTAGGCGTTGCCGGCAACCTGCTTTTGGTGGTCAATAACTGGTGGATTAATGGATATGTGCCGTTTATCAGCATGTACCAGGTGCTGACCTTCCTGGCGTTGCTGTTTGCTCCCATTTACCTGTACATGAAGTATTGGCACCGGGAATCTTGGATGGCGGTTTACTTTATGGCTGCGCCGGCCATTTGTCTGATCGGAGTTTGCTGCATGGGGGTTGGGACGGTGTGGAATCGGGCACCGGCACTCCAGTCGGTCTGGTTTATTCCACATATCTTATTCTATATGATTGCCTATACCCTTTGTACGGTGGCATTTTTGATGACGCTTATCAGCCTGTTCCGAAAGAAGGATCGGCCCCGGTTGGAAACCGGCGCCTTTACCCTGATTCAGACGGCTTATCCTTTTATGACCGGCGGCATGTTCATGGGCGCCATTTGGGCCAACGCTGTCTGGGGGGCTTTTTGGTCCTTTGATGCCAAAGAAAACTGGTCTCTGGTGACCTGGCTGGTGTTTGGGTTGTTTTTGCATTTCTGGAGAACCGCTCATTTGAAAAAGGCTTGCAGAATTCTTGCCATTTTGGGCTTTGTCTGCATCGTAATTACCATGGTGTTTGTGAATTTTATGGGTGGTGCTTCCTACCACACATATTCATCCACATAAGCAATGAAAAGAGGAGGAAATGATATGAAACAAGAAAGCAATGCTTCCAAGGAAAAGCG